>JAGNKX010000002.1 GCA_017999915.1 Spirochaetota bacterium | reverse complement strand
ATTTTAGTTTTTATAGGTTGGGCTATATTGATTTACACAAAAAGAGAGTTATTAGAACCTTGTTAAAAGTGTAACCTATGTGCCCAGTTTAAAATGTAACCCATGTGGCCGTTCCAACAGGGTGAGGATCAAATTACCGCAAAAATGAATTGACGCCGTTCGGTTGAATGTTTAGCTTTTAGCGGATATGACGATCGGGGACCCTCCATGAAAAAACTGGTTATGATATCTGTGCTGGTGCTTCTCGCGGCGGGATGGTGCCGCGTTTATGCCGCTGCTATGGCCGCGGACGCCGCAAACAGGCCGCCGCGCGGCGTGTCGTCCGTGGACGCCCCGAAGGCCGATGACGGGAAATCAGATTCCGGCATAAAGGAAAGCGAGGGCGGAGACTGGCGGGACCCCGACAGCGAGAAAAGCAAAAAACTGGACGGCAAGACCGAGGATGACGGCATCGAGGCCCGGCTGAAGGAGCATCCCTCCATCAGAAAAAGCAAGAAGGTCCTGGCCTTTAATATGGGATTCAGCATCGGGGCCTTCGGGTATGGGATCCTTGGGCCCCGCGAGTCGAGGGAAGATTTTTTCAAATACAAATATGAAAAGGGCTCCTTCACCGCCGGTTTCCGTGGAGGCATGGAGGCGCTTTTCACCATCAGGAAGCGCCACTGCATCTCAGTCGGGCTATTTTACGAGCAGCGGATCATTCAGGTCAGGATCATCAACACCAGCCTCTTCGCCATTTTTTCCGGGCTGCCGCTGCCGTTCCTCTACAGCCTGCCCCTCAACAAGTACGTGGACAAATCGAATGTCGACACCAATTACATCACCGCGCCGGTCCTGTATCGCTTCTATATACTGGAGGAGTTTTACATGGGAGCCGGGCTGGACGTGGCAGTTCTCTTCTTCGCCAAGGCCCGGTACAGCGTTTTCCTCTATGGAAGGAAAACCGATTACACCACGCGCCTGCAGCCGATCGACCTGGGAGCAAGGATGGTCTTCGGCTTCACCATGAACCGCGTATTCATCGAATTCGGCATCGGCTGCGGAGTGCTTGATTATGACCGGATTCCGGGCGAGCGCCACACCCTCTACGTCACCGGCATGATAGGGTACCGGATATAGCTTCTCCTTCCCATGAAGAAATCGCTGAATATCAGGATAAAAGGTATCGTCCAGGGCGTTGGCTTCCGTCCCTTCGTGCATCAGCTGGCCCGGCGTCACAACATCACCGGGAGCGTCCTGAACGACACTGAAGGAGTGGTGGTGCGCGCAGACGGCGAGGAGGGGGACCTGGGCCGGTTTCTCGCCGAGCTGACCACGGCCGCGCCGCCCCTGGCCATGATCATGTCGGTTGACGCGCGCGAGGCAGCGCCCTCGGTCCGCGCGGACTTTGGCATTGAACGGAGCGCCGTGACCGCCGAGCGCCTCGCCTTCTATTCCCCCGACGTGGCCCTGTGCGACCGGTGCCGCCGGGAGTTCGCGGACCCGTCAAACCGGCGCTATCACTATCCCTTTATCACCTGCATCAACTGCGGGCCGCGGTTCAGCATTGTCCGCGACATCCCCTATGACCGGAAGAACACCGCCATGGAGCCCTTCCCGATGTGCGACCGGTGCATGGCCGAATATACCGACCCTGAAAACCGGCGTTTTCATTCGCAGCCCAACGCCTGCCCTGTCTGCGGGCCCCGCATCGCCCTCTATGACGGCGGGAAGAAGCTCCTTGAATCAGACACCGAGGCCGTGGCAGTGAAGACCGTGTCTCTTCTTAAAAGGGGCTCGGTCATGGCCATCAAGGGCATCGGCGGGTACCACCTCGCCGCGGACGCGCGGAACGACAATGCCCTCGGCGAGCTCCGGAAGAGAAAGAGGCGGCCCTTCAAGCCCTTCGCCGTCATGGCGGCTTCCGTGGAAGCAGCCGGGAGGTTCCTCGAAATAGGCCCGGTGGAGCGGGAGCTGCTCTGCTCCAAGGAGCGGCCCATCGTGCTCCTCAGGGAAACACGCCACGACGTGAGCCGGATGGTGGCCCCGGGCCTTTCCTACCTGGGCCTCATGCTTCCCTACGCGCCCTTTCATCACCATCTCTTTTCAATCGATCCGGACATGGTCCTGGTGATGACGAGCGGCAATGTCACGGACGAGCCGATCGAGTACTGCGACGACACGGTGTTCGAGCGGCTGGGGCGCATCGCCGATTATTTCGTCACCTATGACCGCGAGATCATCGGCCAGGGAGACGACAGCGTCCTTTACGTGGTGAACCGGAAGCCCTACTTCATACGGCGCTCCAGGGGCTATGTGCCGGTCCCGTTCCTTTCCGGGGACGCGCCGGCGAACATGCTCGCCATGGGCGGCGACCTGAAGAACAGCTTCGCCCTGGCCAGGAAGAATTTCATCATCATGAGCCAGTACCTGGGAGACATGGCCGATCCCCTCACCTACGAGGTCTTCCGGCGAACGGTGGGGCACTTCATCGGGATCTTCGACGCGGAGCCTGAGGTGATCGTGGCGGACGAGCACCCGGCGTATCTTACAAGGCAGCACGCGGAAGAGCTGGCGTCGGGGGGGAAGCGACTCATCGAGGTCCAGCACCATCACGCCCATGTCGCCTCTGTCATGGAGGAGCACGGCCTCGAGGGCGCGGTCATCGGCATCGCCTTCGACGGCACCGGCTACGGCAGGGACGGCACCCTCTGGGGGAGCGAGTTCCTGGTGGCCACCAGGGGCGGCTTCGAGCGGGCGGCCCACTTCAGCGCCTTCCCCCTGCCCGGCGGCGAGAGCGCTATCAAGGACGTGTGGAAGATCGGCCTCTCCCTGCTGCACCGGCGTTTCGGCGATAACTATCCGGTCATGGCGCGTGATGGGGATTCAGCGGTCGTCATCGAAATTATAAAGAAGAAGATCAATTCGCCCCTCACCTGCAGCATAGGGCGGATATTCGACGGCATCGCGGCCATCCTGTGCATTGCCCGCTCCGTCAGCGCCGAGGCTGAGGCCGCGCAGCTCCTGGAGGAGGCGGCCCTGCGGGGGAGGGCGCCGGAAAAACCCTATCTTGTCCCGTTCTCCGACGGCGAACCGATAGTTATCGGTACCGATGACCTCACGGCTTACGTCGTCTCCCTCGTGGAGAAGGGGACCGCCGTCGACGACATCGCGGCGGCATTCCACCAGAGCATCATCCACACCACGGCCGCCGTGGCGGAGAGGATACGGGAACGGAGCGGCATCAACGGCGTTGCCCTGAGCGGCGGGGTCTTTCACAACCGGGTCCTCCTGGAAGGCATCATCGATCTCCTCTCGGAGAAAGGCTTCACCGTGTACACCCATAAGCAGGTTCCCTGCAATGACGGATGCATCGCCCTGGGCCAGCTCGCGGTGGCGAAAAAGCTTCTTGGATCGCCGGAAAATAAAAGTTAAAAAAATATCACCAAAACTTGACTTTCCCCCCTTCCTTGAATATTTTCATTCGGTTGCGCCTTTATTAAGATGGATGTCTGAGATGTGACACGGACCTTCCATCGGGCCGGCCCGGAGGATTTGTCATGTTGAGAGATATAAAGCGCAGGGAAACCGCGGCATCCATGATGCTTGCGGGAGTTATGGCCGCGGCGCTGGTTATTGCGTCCTGCAACGGCCATGGCGGGGAGCGGGACTATGGCGCCTCATTGCTGGCCTCGTCGTATTTTGCCAATCAGGAGCTGCCGGTAAAAGGCGACGGCCTGTACGTGTCGCCCGACGCAAAATCCAACCTGACGGTCAGCGGCCCGGTCCGCGTGCTGAAGCTTTCCGGGACGCGTTCCCGGATGGGTTATGCCTACGGGTATCTCCTCGCGGCGGAGATCATGAATACCATGAATCGGTTTTCCTGCTGGGTGGCTTCCCATCGCAACTATGATTACGCGGCGCTTGGGGACCGCCAGGCCTATGTGGCGTGGGACCCCGACTCACTCGCCGAGATGCAGGGTATGCTTGACGGGATGGGGGACGCGCTCCCAGAAGGGGACCTCGCGGTGAGGCCGGCGGGCGGCGTCGCTCACCGGGTAAACCTGGACGACCTCAAGATACTGAACACCCTGGCCGACTGGGCCTGTTCGAGCTTCAGCGTCTGGGGCGGGGGAAGGTCCCTGGACGGGGGATCGACTCTCATGGCGCGCAACCTGGATTATTATATCGATCCGGGCGCCACCATCAAGCGGAGCCATGTCATCATCTCGTATAATCCTTCTGCCGGCACACGGTGGGTCAATGTGGCCTTCTGCGGCATCATCGGCTGCATCAGCGGGATGAACGAATACGGCGTGGCCGGCATTATCCAGAACACAATCCATCTGCCGAACACCGATGCCTCCGGGTTCATTCCCCGCTCCATAGCGCTGCGGAAGGTGCTGGAAGGCTCTGACGGGTCCTCGACGCCGGCCGATATTGAAGCCATGCTGGAAGGATTCCCCAACTACAACGGCTGCAATTATCTCTTCGCCTATCCCTCGGCGGGACGGACAGGGGATGACATCGCCGCGGTCATGGAGTATGACGGCAAGGCGGATCATCCCGATGGCAGGGTGACGCACCGCAAGCCGTCGGACAACGGGACATTGCCCTGGAATGCAGATTATGACCAGAGGGTATCGCTATCCTACGCGATAATCAATACCAACCATTACCTGAAGCGATACAGTGAAATCAGCTATGTTGAATCCGCCAAACGGTACTGCACCATCAAGGAGATGCTGCCGGTTGCCCTGGGCGACGGCCATGTGAGCAGGGAAGAAGGCAGGGCAATCATGGAGGCAGTGGGAGGATACGGCACTCTCCACACGGTGATCTTCGAGCCGGATAATCTCTTCTTAAGAATATATCTTTCAAGCGGAGACAGGGGCGCCTTTGAGTATCCGGAGCATGATTTCCTGTTCGAGGAGTTGTTTTGATGACCAGCTATCTGGATTTAGTTTTGCTCTGACCCCACCTTTTTCCCAGGCGAAAGGTTCGTTTCCCCCGATAGTTATCGGTCCATGGATGCTCTGACCCCGGTGTGGACCGATAGTTATCGGTAATGCACGCCTGCTGGTTCGGCAAGATGCCTCAATCCTGGATGCGAAGCCCCCTTGTCTGGATGCTCTGACCCCTTCTTCCAGATCAAGACCGGCAAGGATCCCCGTGACATAGTCAATGTGACCGGCCGATGGCGGTTTCTTCTTTTATAATATGTAATCCCTCGTCTTGGCTATTTTGCCTATTCTGCCCGGATATTTCTTGACAGTCCGGTTGGTTTGTGATCAGTTATTTTATTATAAGCCAAAGGTTTCACGAATAGTAGCGCGGATTGACTGTCGCGCCCATGGGAGCCGATGAATTAGGGGGGAAGATGGGAACGGAACGAATATTTTATTTAAACTCATTTTCCATCGGCTCTCTCATTGCCGTCACCTTCTTTGTCGTCGTTGCCCTTTTTTTACTCTCCCTCAGGCAGAAATCAAAGGCGACCTTACACCTTGGCCTGGCTTTCGCCTTCCTGGCTGTGTTCAATTTCGGCTACCTGATCTGCGCCAGCATTTACCATCCCCTGGCGGCCTTTCACCGCTGGATCACCGTCGCCTGTATCCTCATCGCCGAGATACACGGCAATCTTTTTTATCTGTGCTATCCCGAAGTGACTTATCCCCGCTTTACGAAGTGGTACGGCAGGATCGCCTATGGCCTGATGAGCCTTTGTATCATATTTTTCTGTGTAATGACCGTCAGGGCTGAACGGGTCTTTCTCTACCACGGGCACTACTGGGACTTCAACGCCGATGAGATCAGCAAGTATATCGGCATCGTGATCGTCGCCAATATCGTCATAACCATAATCGTCGCCATCTGGAAAGTAATTGTCCTGAAAGGAAGGGAGCGCTGGATTGTCGCCCTCCTCGGCGGCGTCTATCTCGTGTCGAATATTATTCCGTCGCTCCTGAATACCATGAGCAGGGACGGCGTGGTCGGGCGTGATATATTCAACAACGTATGGGTCCTGCTGAATCTCACCGGTTACTTTTTCATGACCATCGTCTATCTCAATAATTCCAGGGACCGCTTCTCCTTCATCGGCAAGATCATCGGCATATCCCTCGTCGCCTTTCTGATCGTGCTCCAGTTCTCAAGCTATATCTCCCTCCAGGAGCGGGACGAGGCCTATGACGAGATTTACCACCGGGAGATGGATATGACCCTGCAGACCGGCCGTCTCACCAGGGCGGCGCGATACCGCTTCGTCTATACGGTCGATAAAGACGAAGTGACGGCCCATGATGGGGTTGACCCGGATGGGTTCCCGTCCATCGGCGTCGACCTGACAAACGCCTATTATTACGGCATGCTTAAAACATATTTCCGCGACAAGGATTTCACCGGGGCGAAGCGCTTCCTGGAGCAGGGACATCCCTATTTTGGCGGCTACAGGGGCGGATTGAAGGCGCTCCTTGAGAGCAAGCCGGAGAACGCCGCAGATCCGGTGAAGCTTCTGGATGATGCGATAGGGTCCCTGAACAAGACAACCTTTTATCATGGGAGTAAGATCCGGCAGATGCCCGATGATGGGTTTCGCGGCGTCATGGAGGCCTACCTCGCGAAGGAGCACAAGGGCTTCGGTCCCTTTGCCGACGCCATGAAGCGTCATCTTGCGGAGAGCGGCTCCACGGGTAGGGACCTGAAGGCGGAGATGCTGCGCTACCTCGCGCCGGTCCAGAAGCCCGGATCGCGCGTCTACCGGACCGCTTCCGGGAGCGGGGCCCACTATGTTTCGTTCTGCCGCGCCGATTATAAAGGCGGTCTCGTCCACGAGGTGGGCTTCTCCTACGAGGAGTACCGGGGATTCATGCACAAGTCCGTGCTGAAGCTCGTCCTCCTCCTGGGCGTCGTCCTGGTGGTGGTCCGGTTCGGATTCCAGCTCTTTTTCCGCGGCGTTCTCATCACGCCGCTCCGGAACCTCTCGCACGGCGTGCGCTCCGTCAACGGGGGCGACCTGGAAACGTCCGTTCCCGTCATCATGGAGGACGAGATCGGCTATGTGACGCGGTCCTTCAACACCATGGTGGCGACGATACGGGGGATGATCGGCACCATATCCACGAACAGCTTCGAGATCAAGACCGTGAGCAAAGACATGGACCAGGCGTCCCAGCACCTGGCCGATATCGCCCGGGAGCTCACGGCCATCGTGGAGGAGGCTGCTTCGGCCTACGAGGAGATGTCGTCGTCCTTCGAGAAAAACCTCGATTCGATAAGGGTCCAGATGGACAACTCCGAGGGCGTCAAGAACGAGATCACCCAGATCAACGCCAAGAGCGGACAGCTCTCCCAGCGGGTATCGAGCCTCACCGACAGCATCAACGAGGCCATCCGGCAGGTCGACGTCGGCGCCGAGACCATAGACAAGTCGATACGGGCCATCAGCGGCCTCGCGGAATACCTGAAGCGCATCGAGGAGACGGTCAACTCCATCAACGAGCTGGCCGACAAGATCAACCTCCTGGCACTGAACGCCGCCATCGAGGCTGCCCGGGCCGGTGAGCAGGGGAGGGGCTTTGCCGTGGTGGCCGACGAGGTGAACAAGCTGGCGGACCAGACCACCGAGCTGGTCAAGGGGATCCAGTCCACCATCGTGCAGCATACGTCCCAGGTGGCCGGCGAGCTCCAGTATATCAGCGGCACCGCGGACATCTTCATGAACGTGAGGTCGAAGATCCTCGAGACCGGCGACGTGATGAAGGACGCCATCGCCTTCACCACGGGCCTGAACGGCATGAACACCGAGATCCAGACGAAGATCGAGCAGCTGAGCGGCATCTCCGGCGATATCTACACGTTTTCCCATGAGCAGGTTGACGTGCTGCAGGAGCTGACCAAGATGATCAACACCATCACCGATATAGCGCAGAACACCCTCCAGAACGCCGACGTGGTCCGGAGCTTTTCGAAGATCATCGAGCAGATATCCAATGAGCTCAATGACAACATAGAAGCCATCCGGAAGCGCGAGTCCCCGGACGAGCAATAAAAAAACGAAGCGGTTTATAAATCCGGTCGACAGAGAGCTCCCGCTCTGGTAGGATGTGCGCCGTAATGCCGATGCATCATATCCAACGCGCAGAAGGAGGCTCCACGGCCATGAATGTTTTTGACGGCAAGCGAATATACATCACCGGCGGCTCCAGCGGGATCGGCCTTGAGATCGCCCGGCAGCTCGCCTCTCAGGGCGCCGACCTGCTCCTTTTTGCCCGCGACCCTAAAAAGCTGGAGGATGCCCGCGCCATCGTCGATGACGCCCGCGGCGGACTTACCCGGCGAACCGGGGTAATGTCCCTTGACGTCGGCGACAACGCCATGACCGTGAAGGCCATCGGGCGCGCGGTGAAGGAGTTCGGCCCGCCCGATATGATCATCAATAGCGCCGGCATAGGAAGCGCCAATTACTTCGAAAAGATTTCCTACGACGAATTTGACCGGGTCATGAAGACAAATCTCTATGGCACACGGAACGTCATCGCCGCGGCCCTTCCCCATATGAAGGGTAGTGGCGGCACCATTGTAATTGTATCCTCGATGGCCGGTTTCATGAGCATTTTCGGTTACTCGGCGTACGCGACGTCGAAATTCGCCCTGATCGGTTTTTCCGAGGCCCTCTGCAGCGAGCTGGCAGGGCGCGGCATAAAGGTATTGCTTGCCTGCCCGCCGGAGACCGACACACCCTTCCTGGTCGAGGAGAACAAGACAATTCCCCCGGAGTGCCGGGCGATGAAGGACATCATGGGGACCCTCGGCGTCGGTTACGTTGCTCGGCACATCATACGGGGCATCGCGCGCGGAAAGTACCTGATCATGCCCGGGCATGTGGCCCGGTTCCTCTATTACCTCCAGCGTTTTTCCCCGGGGTGGGTGTCCCGCATGATCGCTGATAGCACCGTGAAGCGGGCGGCGAGGAAGAAAACATCCCTCTAACTCGATGGGAGGGGATAGGGGAGTTTGCTATACGGATTCACTCACACCTCGCCGAGAGCTTCAGATTTGGAGGGAAATCAGTATTGCACCAGGCTCCCGTCCCTCTTGGCCCTTCTGACGGCAAAGCGGAAGGTTGCGATGCTTATCGGCGCCACGATCATGATGAATAGCACCAGATTCATCATGATCGTGCCGATACTTTCAAAGCTTATTCGTGCCAGGAGAAGTTCCCTTAACGCTTTAACGGCATGTGTGATGGGGAGCAGTTCCGCCATGTGCTGTAGTGGTACGGGAAGGACTTCCACTGGAAAGATAACCCCCCCCAGGAAATAGCTCGAAGAACCAAAAACAAACCTGATCGGGTCGCCTTGTTTGAATATCATGATGAATGAAGCTGAAAGCATGCCTATTGCAAGGAATGATAAAAGAGTCAGAACAAGAACTATGATCGTGCCGAGGGCGTGTGCCAGGGATATATTAAATCTGAAAAAAAACACCCCAATGCCAATGAGGATTAGTGATTCAGCAAAGGCCTCAATGAAAGACCAGAGGGAATTGCCGATGAGAATGGTATAAATAGACGTGGGAGTGCTCAGAAGGGCCTCCAGTGTTCCCTCGATCTGAGCGGTCCGTATTTCATTGGAAAAGGCATCAAGGCCCACTGATACGAAAGTGGAAACCGCATATCCTACAAGCACATATGCGAAATAACTGCCGCCGTAGCGTCCCAGGTAGGGAGACAGTGTGCTGCCGAATGTTTCTCCGATGAAATAAAACATGAGGAGTGAGATGATGACTTTTGCCGCCTGAATCGCAAGGTTGAATCGGTAGCTCATAGTGATCAGCATATCTTTCTTTAGAAAGGCGGCCAGTTTCATATGGTGCCTCCCCCGGTGAGGCGTGAAAAGATGTCAACTATTGATTCTTCCCTCTCAACACATCGTGTAATTCGACCACCGGCTGCAACGGCGGCCTCTATGGCATCCGATATGCTTGTTTTTGTTGCCACTCGGCATTCGATGCTGCCGCGTGTTGTGCTGATAATGGTAACGGGGATTTTCGCAGCCCAGCTCTTTTGTGGCATACGGGAGAAATCCATTGTAAAAGTTATGCCGGGATTTACCATGGATGTGAGCTCAGATGGGCTTCCCTCGGCAATCACCGCACCTTCGCTGAGGAGGATAATGCGGTCTGCCAACTGCTGAACTTCGTAGATGTCATGGGTGCAGAGGAGTACCGTGGTCTTTCTTGCGGCGATGAAATTATCTTTGATCAGGGTATGTATGCCGTCCTTCGCAATCGGATCGATGTGGCTTGTTGGCTCATCAAGTAAAAGAATATCGGGATTATGGAGGAGGGCTCTGGCCAGGAGAAATTTTTGTTTGGTCCCTGTCGAGTAAAGGCGGAAGGGTTTGTCTGCTTCAGCCTCGATATTCAATTCTTGAAGAATGGTTGATACCATTCTGCGGAGGGTCCGGCTTGTATAACCGTATAGGGCACAAAAGAATTCAAGGTTCTGCCGGCCGGTGAGGCGCCAGTAAAAAGAGCGGTCGTTGGAAGCCATGACCCCAATTTTTACGGATTCCCTCGCCGCGGCATCGTCAAGGGAAGTGCCGAGTATTTCAATGCTTCCGCCATCAGGGGATACAAGACCGGCAAGTATTTTTATAACTGTTGTTTTACCGGCGCCATTGGGGCCGAGGAGACATGTAATCTTGCCTTGGGGACATTTGAAGCTTATATTGTTCAGTGCGGATATTTTTTTTGAAGCCCGCCATGGCAATAGTGACGGTATCCGATATATCTTTGAAGTATTTATGAATTCTATGGCTTCAGTCATGTGATCTACTCCGCCGCTACAATAATTATTATGACCCGCGTTGTATATTATTTTTTATGCATAAAATTCATTATTTTTTTATAATCAATTCATTTGGCCATGATTACCGGAACTGAGAAACGATATGCCTTGAATGTTATTATCCGAAATATCGGCATTGCGCCACGTACAAAAATAAATGCCACATTCTTTAGAGTTGACAAAAATTATTAATATTCGAATTGTGCTTGATAGTCATTATGTGCAAATCATGTCGGTTATTTCTATCTTGTTGCCTGTTGAATGCATATATTAAGAATTTATTGTTGTGGCGGCGATTCATTATGTCGATCGAAACCGGCGGGTCAATCATTATTGTCAAACCCCTTTATCATAGTTGCCGCGAAATCAACGAGTAATTGGGTGTCCGGGAGCCTCTTTTCCAGAGGCTCTTTTATTTGTGGGTCTTGATGGGGAAGGCTTGCATTCAAAATGAACGTTGTGCGGCCCTGTGCCAGTGTAACAGGCCGGCGTGAATCCAAATAAAGGTACCCTATGATAAAAAAGATCAATGCCCTGTTTTTATCAAGCTATGAGACATCTAACTTCACCATCAGGCACAAGGCGACGGCCCTTCTCTATTTTGATTTCCTGATGCTTTTTTTGCTGACGATGCTGATAGTGTCCTACGCCGTAATCAATCCGGCCGGTTTCCTCAAGGTCTCCGTCGGCGCCGGCAGTATCATGTCCTTCGTCATTCTCAGCATCTTCTTCATCCTGAGGGGCAGGCTGAACTACGCGGTCACGGTCTATCTCTTCCCGACCATAGCCCTGGTCATTGCGGCCCGCTTCGTCAATGCCATGACGGCTCCCAATACCGGCTTTACGTCGTACCTCTACTATTTCTTTTATATCATCGTGTTCACCGCTGTTTTCGGCGAGAAAAAACTGGTGCCTATCGTGTCACTCATTTTCATTGCGGCTAATATCGCTTTCTATGTTTTTGTCAGGGACAGGCTCGACGGGTCTTCGTTGCAGGCGGCGGGCACGGGTATCGCCAACAGCACCGCTGCCCTCCTCATTACCGGCGTCGTCTCGTATATCAACATAACCCTGTCCGGTCTGTCGAACCGGAAGCACAAGGAGGAGGCGGAAGTCAGCGGGAAGCACTATGACATCATTTACCGTATCCTTGATTCCATAAAGAGCATATCCTCCGGCCTCCGGGCCTCGGCTGACACTTTCAACCAGAACGCTGGGAATCTCACCTCGAGGTCCCAGGACCAGGCCGCGCTGGTGGAGGAATCGTCCGCGGCCATGGAGGAAAACACGTCGGCCATCGAGCGCGTCACGTCGGAGGCGGCCGTGCAGGCCGGCGCGATCAATAAGATCGAAAAGGCCATCGGCGGATTGAACGACCTTATCACGGATGTGTCGGGCAAGGCCGGCGCGATCATGAGGGAATCGGAGCGGGCCATGCGCCAGGGTGACGAGGCCCTGGTCGTTTCCAGCAGGGCCCTTGACGGCATGCAGAAAATTTACGGCAGCGCCGAGAAGATCAAGGATATAACCAAGCTGATCACCGAGATTGCCGATAAGACGAACCTGCTCGCGCTGAACGCGTCAATCGAGTCGGCGCGGGCCGGGGAGGCGGGGAGAGGCTTTGCCGTGGTCGCCGACGAGATCTCCAAGCTCGCCGACAACAGCACCTCGTCGGCAAAGGAGATATCCCTCCTGATCAACGAAACCAGCGGAAACATAAATTCCGGCTACGAGATGTTCAACGTCATTCACAACCATGTGCGGGACATCACCGGCACCCTGGCTGCGTCTAACAGGCTCAGCGCGGAGATGAACGACGTGACCGGCAGGCAGATGGAGCTGAGCGATACCGTGTTAAAGGACGTGCAAGGCATCAATGCCCTGTCCAGCAGCATTTCCACCGCCATGAACGAGCAGTCCATCAATATGGGCGAGCTGTCGCGGGCCCTGGACACCATCAACGAGATCGCCCAGAGCAACGCCGTGACGTCCCATGAAGTTCACGAGGCCACTGATAGCCTGATGGAAAGCGTCAGGCAGCTCCTGGACCTGCTGAACAGGGAAGAAGGATAGATGGAATTGTTTCATCTAAAGGTTTTATCTATTATTTATTGATTAAAATCTAATTTGTTTTATATTGCTTATTGGCTATGTCGCCATAGGTTATAATCAAAGGCCTTATTGTTGTGTATATTGTATACCACAATAAGTGTCATTTATTCGTCGTGCGTAATCATTGAGTTGACAAATTATATTATTATATTATTATGACTTTAATATATATACTATAGTCTGATTACTATTTATAAAAAATAATACAAATCAACTGGAGAAAAATGAGATGAAGAAGAATTATGTTACTCCCTCTATAACAAGCGAAGAGATAAAAGTTGGTGTATTCGGTTGCTATGGATCTTCGGGAGGAAATAACGGCGGCGGACAATTCCATCACTATCGTCGCCACCCTTGGTTTTTATTCTTTTGTTAATACTTTTTGTATCAATTGTTAGAATTAAATATTTTTAACTGCATAATCGAAACTTCTGGTTAACCCCAGAAGTTTTTTTATTAAGATGGGTTCCGCGCATCTCTGTTTATTAAATTATAAAAAATAATTAAAGCATGCAATAAGACAACAGAAATGGGAACAGAGTCGATTATATTTCCAAGGCTTCTAGATTTTCATCTCTTGATTTTTCCAGCAAGGCGGCAAGAACTCATCGGTGATCCATGAACTGATCCTGTCTCAAGAAATGCGATTCCGGGGCATCGTTTGCAATTATTCTTCAATTCACATGAGTAACAACCGGAAGCGTCTTCGGGCTTTGATGTCCTGAGCTTGATAATAAAGGGATCGGGATTGTCATGCCATATTTCTTTGATGGTGTTTTTCCTGATTGTGCCTATTTTTTTCCTCATTATGACACAGGGGTAAACATCACCCTGTTGTGCTATGCAGGCTGATGTAATGCCGGCCTTACAGCTCAAAATGGCTCCACCCTCGGTGTTTTCGTCGGGTATCAATCCGCCGTTGATATGAACGGGATCCAATCGGATAAATTCATTGTCAGACAACATGCTGGCCTGTATACCAGTATCTCCATCTGTCCGGGGAGATATAACAACATTAGCCAGGAAAGGCAACCCCAGGGATCTGCAAAGGTCGGCCATGCCATCTAACTCCGAATAGTTCTGCTTCAGTATCGTACCTTTGATTATAATATTAATACCTTCGGAACGCAACAGTTTCACGGCTTTCATCATACTGTTGAATGCCCCCGGGTGGCGCATCAATGAATCATGGGTTTCCGGATTTGCGCCTAAAAGAGATGTTTCAATTCTTGAAATCTGTAATTTTTTTATCAGTTGAACCTCGGCATGACCCAATGTGATTCCAGTTGTAAGTATTGAAACAATAAAGCCGTTATTTCTTGCTTCTCCAAGAATTGTCGGCAAATCATTGCGCAGAAAAGGTTCTCCGCCGGATATGCTGATATTAATGGTCCCTTCTTCACGCAGTTGTTTGAAGAGATTGGAAATCTCATCAATGGTAAGCTCATCTCCATGTTCTTCTGCAAGGAGGCAGTGGATGCAGTCGCAGGGGCAACGGTGGGTGACTTCAAGCATGGCGCTGAATATTTTATTCCGTGCCAGGTACTTATTGTAAACATTCGTGTACAGGTTCACGATGGTCCTCAGAAACGGACCAGATTTTTATCTTTTAAAGTGGTGAGAAATTCAATAAGATCTCCTTCAGCCCGTGATCTTTCAACGTCATATTCCTCGCATATTTTCTCAAGGATCGCCAATGCGGATCTGGAACCGTCGATGAATTTCCATATTAATCCGCCGATTTCATCGAGGTTGTGCAGTAGATCCCCCTTCTCGGTTATGATGATGATGGAATCACCGAGTTCCCTGACGCATAATCCCTCAACGATAAACGGGGTAAAGTTTAAATCCATGATTATAAGTCACGCTCCTTGTGGATGATATTCTTTTTCAATCTCACTCCAGAATCCCTTGTCCTGAAGGAATTCCAGTTTGCGCATCGGCACCAGATCATATATTTTGTCGGCCTGGTCCATCATGTGAATGAAGATTCTTGGAGAAAATTCATCCATCAGCGCAACGGGGGGTATTATTTCTTTGGCAAGCATTGTCACCGCTTCCCTTCTGCTTATATCTGATATGCGATGTTCTTTGCCGTGGTCAATGAGAAAAATCGACTTCAGCAGAGCCGAGCCCTTACGCTTCTTTTTATAATACCCGTTGAAGGGTGTGCCGAGACAGGAAACCGTTTTGCCGCTGAAGTCTATGAGGCATATTTCATCATTCATGATATGGTGCTCTTCGCTCAGTGCCGCGATCGTTGATTTGCCGGAGCCAGAAGGACCGACAAAGAGATATCCATTGCCGCGATAGATTACTCCAGAGCAGTGAATCAGCAGCGAATCCGAGTTGCTGATTTTGCAGCATGAGTAAAAAGCCTGGTACAACAGCTGTTCGAAGACCCTGGATACCGGGCCGCTTGTCAAAGCGTCGCTGACCCGTATTTTTATCGTATTGGGATCAGGTCCGGATTCTCCCTGGACCAAACCGCCTGCGATATCGATAATGGGGCCCGATATTTTTTTTGTTGTGAACAGTGAATCCGGGATATCAACGGTTTTTTCCTGATGGGCAATTTCAATGTCCAGGATAATCTCGGGATCCTTATTCGAGTTATCAGTGCCAAAGTATTCCATGAAAGCCATGACATGCTTTTCCGAAGGGCACACCATGGCAATGGTGCGATCGCCGACATCTAATCGGAATTCGTTCTTTTTTCTCGCAAACATTTTTTTATGAACCTGGGAAGTATCAGTATTGTGTTCCAGGCAGTAAGTGCGATCTGCCGGAATGATTCTTTTTTCGCTTTTATTCTTGCTTCACTATTGGAAATGTCGATACATGCTCCGGTCATGTCACTGATACCATCAATGACACCCACCACGCGTTCGGATCGAATCCACTTTCCAAACCGATTGGCATCGCCTTTTTGATAAATGACTTGCCTCTTGCCCAGAGGCAGTCGAATCAGAAAGCGATAGGTTGTCAATGAATTTCCATCTTTAAAAACGATAACGTCTCCGGGTTTTATCTTGTTGGCCGAACATGACCTGATGCTGATAGTATAACCGGGCATTATCAGAGGTGACATGCTTCCGGTCAGAACAGGGAGTTCGACAATTTCTCCATGGGGAACCATCCCGTTGATCAGGTTAAACCACAGGGATACTGTTTTTTGTTTCTCTTGTTCTGTTTGATTCATTATGAACGTGTTGTTGACTACCGATTAAAATTAAGGGAACTTCGAATTAACAAGCATGGATGCTTCCCCGGTGGCACCTCTGTTGTAATTGCTGCAGTTTAATATTTGTATAATGAAAATCAACACCATTCAAGGTGCTTAAAACCGGCAATTACAGGAGTTACCTCTTCAACGTATCCCTTTCAGATTAAAGATGAAGATAATAACATGCATATTATGTTTCAACAATAAAATAATTTTTAGTTGTACATACCGGTATGGTATAATGAAATTACCACTATCTAAAAACTTGCACATCGTGGCAGAAATCGGCTTAATAGAATATCGATAAATAATGTATACGCCACAGATCGAGAATAATGCGAGTGATGAATCATGAAAATTGAAGATATTCTTATCGTGGAGCTGTGTAAAAAGAGAAAGAACATAGCTCTTATTGAAAATATTTTACAAAATTCAAAGATCAATCTCGGTCGTTTTTTGTCAAAAGTTGACAAGCATTTGGTTAAACCTGTTGTTTTAAGTGAACTGGTCAAGTATCACTTGCCAGAACCGATGAAGTCCGAAATCTCTGCCGCAGCGAAGGAAGCGGTTCTCAATACAGTTCTTTTAAACCAGATGATATTAAAAGAATGTACCAGGATACAAACCGCCTTGGCGGATCATGGTATCGAATGCGTATTGATAAAAGGATTATCCCTTGATTTTACAGGATTGCGCACGGTGGGCGACATTGATATCCTCGTCAGGGAAAAAGACCTCCTGGCGGCGAATAAACTTGTTACACTTGTGGATTATAATTATGTCGGCGATATCATGAACCCCCTGGTCAGGAAGGAGGAGAAAAAGAATATTGCGCTGCAGATGGATTGGAATAACCAGTTTCAGTATTATAATAAAAAAAATGCGCTCCTGCTTGAATTGCACACCAATTTTTTTGAGAGATCTCGGGTCTATGAGTTTGACCTCGACGGGCTTCTGAATAATATTAATATTTTCTGGGACAAGAGGCTGTGGAATGAAAAACTGCGCTCATTTGTTTTGTGCAATGAAGACCTGTTGCTCCTCATGTGCCTTCATACGGCCCTGAAGCGCGCCCCCTATTCAAACCAATTTGTAATGCGAAACGCGCTGGATATAGCTGATCTGATTCAACAGGGGATCGACTGGGATAGGGTCCTCATGATCTCCGGTCAATTGGGGGTCTCTTCCTTTGTGCTTTTTTCCCTCAAATTATCGAGGCGGCTCCTTGATCTGGAGGTGCCGGAACATATCATCACCGATTTAAATGGTCAATGCACTTCGGGGCAGAGACTATGCGTCACGATTCACCTCGGATGCTTCCATGACCTGGTATCGAGCTGGTTCATCTGCACCAGGCTTTACAAATTGCTGGCGCCCTTCGTGTATCAAAAAAAATGGATGCCCCGGCTAAAGGGCATTTTGCTCATTGACCTTTTGTTCCCTCCTAAAAGGACTATGGCCAGTTTTTTCAAGTTGAAATGGGACAACCCCTTTGTTTACGCAACATATCTACTAAACCCCATCAGGTGGACTATCCTGATTGTACGTCGAATTATCGCGTTCTTTATGTAATACGCCACGTCAAGCGGGGGTGAACGTGGATTAATCAATTGAGATGGATTGACTTTGATCATTTCTCGCACATTACACCAATCGAGAGGAGAATCATGAGTGTTTTCGAAATTGTAATGCTTATCTGCTTCGGCTCGGCCTGGCCTTTCTCGATCTACCGGTCATGGAAGTCGGAATCCGTCAAGGGGAAGAGCCTGGTGTTCTTGGTCATCGTGATGGCGGGCTACCTGGCGGGGATTTTACATAAGGTATTCTACAATTATGACAATGTGATCTATCTCTATATAACGAACCTTGCCCTTGTGGCCGTCGATACGGCGCTCTATATCCGCAACAGGAAGGGATGATTCCTGGTCGCCGCGGCGCCTCTACCGGCCAATCGCCGGGCAGGATCAGGCGCTTTCTTCCTTCTCGAGCTGCTCAAGGTACTGGTCCCATACCTTGTCGATTTCGGCTGCTTCCTTTTCGTCGAGGCGCTCGATGATGAAGCCGGCGTGGACGATCACCTTGTCGTTGATCTTCACTTCCGGCATGAGAGAGATATCCACCGCCGTTTCAACACCGCGGGCTTCGGCAACGGCCCTGGTCCCCTCGATTTTCGTTATGGTCATCGGTACTGCAAGACACATATGGTTCTCCTTTTTGATGATACCCCTCCCTTGATGGGAGGGGATAGGGGAGGGTGATAGGAATTTTTCACCCCCACCCACGCCGATCGCTATTTGGACCTCCTGTCCGCGATCGGCACTGAAACTTCCTGTTCGGCGCCCCCACCCATTAAGGGGGAGGAGATTCGTAGCCTCAGCAGATCCTCGGCAGCTGCTCCTCGGTCAGGAGCGGCAGGATCCTCCTACCGCCTATGGCCGTTTCGATATAGGCCTTGCCGGGAAAGGCCGTCGTGATCTCTCCGATCACCGTGGCGTCCCTGCCCTCGGGAGTGGACCTCATCACATTTACGACGGCCTCTGCGTCTCCTTTGCCGGCTATGATGACAACCTTTCCCTCGTTGGCCGCGTACAGGGCCTCGATCCCGAGGATGCCGCACACGCCCCGGACCTCTTCCCGGATGGGGAGGGCGTCCTCTGACAGCATGGCGCTGTATTCTTTACCTTTTACGATTTCATTCAGCACGGAGGCGATGCCGCCCCGGGTCGGGTCGCGCATGAACTTGACGCTTTCCGGATAGTTATCGGTTATTTTCGAGATCATGTGGTTCAGGTGGGCGCAGTCGGATTGGAGGCCCCGGGAAAAGGAAAGGCCGTTGCGCAGGGCCATGATCGCCATGCCGTGGTCGCCGATGGTTCCGCTCACGATGATGCGGTCCCCGGGAACGATCGCCCGGCGCTGTATCTTCTTCTCGATGACGCCGATGCCCGAGGTGTTGATGAATATCCTGTCTGCCTTGCCGTTGGGGACCACCTTGGTGTCGCCGGTGACGATGGCGACGCCGGCCCTGTCCGCCTCGGCCTTCATCGAATCGAGGACGCGCTCCAGGTCCGCGAAGTCGAGGCCCTCTTCAAGGATGAGGCCGCAGGACAGGTAGAGGGGCCGGGCGCCCATCACCGCGAGGTCGTTCACGGTGCCGTTCACCGCGAGCTTCCCGATGTCGCCGCCGGGGAAGAAGATCGGCGTGATGACGAAGGTGTCGGTGGTGAAGGCGATGGAGACGCCGCCGACGCCGAGCACCGCCGAATCGTCGAGCTGCACGGTTCCCTCGCCGAAACGCTTCCGGATGACCCTTTCGATCATCTCGTTCATCAGCCTGCCGCCGCTGCCGTGTCCCGGCAGGATCTTCTTTGACATCATTTGCTCCAGTACTTGTAATAGGCCGCGCAGGGCCCTTCCGTGGAGACCATGCAGGGGCCGACCGGCTCCTCCGGCGTGCAGGCCTTCCCGTAGAGGGCGCACTCCGGCGGCGTGATGAGCCCGCGCAGGAGCTCGCCGCACCGGCATCCCTTCGCCGCTTTTGGCTCCGGGGGCGTCACCGGGAACTTCCGCGCCGCGTCGAAATCCGCGAATTCCTCGCGGAGCTCCAGGCCGCTGCCCGGTATTACGCCGATGCCCCGCCAGTGGGCGTCGGACGGGGCGAAGACCAGGTCGAGTATTTCCAGGGCCTTCGGGTTCCCCTCTTCCTTGACGACGCGGGTGTATTGATTGATCGTTTCGTTCTTATTCTTGCGTACGAGATCGACGAGGGAGATCATCCCCATCATGAGGTCAGGCGCGTCGAATCCGGAGACCACGCAGGGCCGGTTAAAACGGTTCGATATGAAGCGCCAGGGCCTTGTGCCGATGACGGCGCTCACGTGGCCCGGCAGGATGAACCCGTCGATCTTCACTTCCTGCGCGGTCAGGAGCGCGTCCACCGCCGGGGGAGTGAGCTTGTTCCCGGAAAGGATGGAGAAGTTTTTCAGGCCCCGCTTTTTCGCCTCCAGGACCGCCACCGCCTCGGCCGGGGCCGTGGTCTCAAATCCCACGCTGAGGAAGATCACCTCCGCGCCGGGGTCGGCTTCGGCCATCTCCAGGGCGTTCATGGGCGAGTACACCACGCGGATATCCATCCCCTCGGCCTTTTCCTTCGCCAGGGAGCTGTAGGACGACGGCACCTTGATCATGTCCCCGAAGGTGGCGATGACGGCGCCGTGGCGCTTCCCTATCTCGATGGCGCGGTCGAGGTAATCGTTGGGGGTGACGCAGACCGGGCACCCGGGGCCGTCCACCAGGGTGAGCCCCCCTGGAAAGAGGTCCTTCACGCCGGACCGGAAGAATTCCGTGGTATGGGTCCCGCACACCTCCATAATCCTGATCTCCCGGTCGAGCTTCAGGCCCCTGAGGCGGGCCGCCAGTTTTTTATTAAGATCGGTTCCCATCAGGTTATTTCAATGCTTACGATGGAAAACTCCCTCCCTTCCAGGAGCTCGATGTCGGGGGATTCGCATTTAACGCAGGTGAAGCTCCATTTCTTGTCCTTGAAGGCGTGCTCGTGGCCGCAGGCGCGGCACTTCACCTTGACCGGGACGTGCTCTATGTCCAGGACCGCGCCGTCGGCGATGGTGTCCTTGCTGAGCATGTCGAAATAGGACTGCGCCCATTCGGGTATGATATCGGAAAGCTGGCCGATCCTCAGGTTGATGGACTGGACTTTCTTCGCTTTGTTCTTGTTGGCGTGATCGAGGACGATGTCCAGGATGCTGCTCATGATGGATAGTTCGTGCACGTCGATCTCCCTGACTGTTGTGGAGTTTATCATACCGGCGATGAGCCTGTATATGTCAACCATTAATGCGAGTAAGAGGTTTAACGGCATTGATGCAATTTTTATTGGAGATGGAGGGCTATGCTTTAATAAAAATCGTTGATTATTTTCAAATATGAAGGTACATTGAATCCATCCACATCACCACTACCGGGAGAACGACATGAAGCAGGGAAAGGGAATTGAACTGATAGTCGGGATTCCATCGTACATGGAGGCTGATACCATCGGGTATGTCACAAAGCAGGTGGATATCGGGCTCAAGCGTTATTTCAACAATCTCCAGTCCCTCATTATTAATGTCGACAACAACAGCGAAGACGACACCAGGGGGGCATTTCTCTCCACAGAAACGGCGACCCCGAAGGAATACATATCCACTCCCAGGGGGGTGAAAGGGAAGGGGAACAACATGATGAACCTCTTCAAGGCCGCCCAGGCCCACGGGGGAACACTGAAGGCGGTCGTGGTCCTGGACGCCGACCTCCGGTCGGTCACCCCGGAATGGGTCAAGTACTTCGTCGAGCCGATCCTCAAGGGGCACGATTACGCGCTCCCCCGGTACAGCCGTCACCAGTTCGACGGCACCATCACCAACCATATCTGCTACCCGCTGCTCTATGGCCTCATGGGCGAGAACGTGAGGCAGCCCATCGGCGGCGATTTCGCCTTTTCGCCGCGCCTGGCCCGCTACTGGCTCGATCAGAAATGGCTCCCCACCACCAGGCTCTACGGCATCGACATCTTCATGACCCTGAACGCCATCATAGGCAAGTTCAGGATATGCGAGGTCGGCCTGGGGGCGAAGATACACAAGGCCAGCGCGCCGAAGCTGGGCCCCATGTTCACGCAGGTGGTGACGACCTTCTTCGACAAGGTGCTTTCGAAGAAGGCGGATTGGATCGGCATGGCGGAGGACAACCCGAAGCCCAAGCCGCTCTTCGGCATGAAAAAGCTCGACCCTCCCCAGGAGCTGGCCATCGACATACGCGACCTGAAGGACAAGCTGCGCAACGAGTTCCTGTCGCGGGAGAAGCTGCTGAAGAAATACCTGAGCCCCTACCTCTATCTCAATATCCGGCACATGATCGAGCGGGACCACTATGACATGGACACGCTGATGTGGACTCAGTCGGTCTACCAGATCCTGTTCACCTTCGATACCGGCACTCCCCGCATGAAAAGGGACATCATCGAGGCGCTGAAGCCGCTCTACTTCGCCCGCTCCGTCACCTTCGATTACGAGACGTGGAAATACCGGATCGACTTCGCCGAAGAGCTGATCCTGCACCAGGCCATGGCCTTCGCGTCGCAGAAGCCGTACTTCTACGGGCTCTATCTGAAGCGGGCCCAGGATAATGACGTGAAGGCGAGGAAGAAAAAGTAAGGGGGCGCGGATCGTCGCCGGACGAAGGGACGGCGAGGCGCTTCACAAGGGAGTCCGGCCGATGAAAATTCTCCTCACAGGCGCGACCGGGTATATCGGGCGCAGGCTGAAAGTCAGGCTCCTCGATGATGACAAAGTGGAATTGCGCCTCTTCGTCCGGAACGTGAAGAAGATCCGCGACGCATCCCGGCAGAAGGTCGAGATCGTCGAGGGATCGTCCTTTGACAGGGATTCCCTGCGGGCCGCCCTGAGGGGGATCGATGTCGCCTACTATCTCATCCATTCCATGGGGGCCTCGAAGGGCGATTTCAGGGAGCTCGACCGGGTCAGCGCCGAGAACTTCAGGGAGGCCTGCATAGAGGCCGGCGTCAAGCGGATCATCTACCTCGGGGGCCTGGGCGTCAAGGATTGCGCGAGCAAGCACCTCCTGAGCCGCATCGAGACAGGGGAGATCCTCTCCGCCCGCCCCGACCGGATCCAGACCGTCTGGTTCCGCGCCGCCATGATCATCGGCGCCGGCAGCGCCAGCTTCGAGATACTCTGGAACTTCGTCGAGAAGGCGCCGGTCATGGTCGCCCCCCGGTCGATCGACACCATGACGCAGCCCATCGCCGTCGACGATGTCCTCGACTACCTGACGGCCGCAAAGGACCTTGCCGCGAGCGGAAACCTGGTGATCGACATCGGCTCCGAACGCTTGAGCTTCAGGGCAATGCTCGAAAAAACGGCCGGGATCATAGGCGTAAAGCGGTATATCATACCCATCCCGAGCTGGACCCTCCGGCTCTCATCGGCGTTTTTTGTGAACATTTTCCCGGTCCCGCGCCGCATGACCGTGGCCCTGCTGAAGGGCCTGAAATGCGAGACCGTAATCCAGAACGACAACGCGGAAAAGTATTTTCCCCATATCGTCCCCGTCTCCTTCACGGCGGCCATGGGGCAGGCCATGTTCGACATCGAGTGCAACCAGGTGCTGAGCAGGTGGAGCGACAGCAGCGGCGCGGAGTTGTGCGACATCAAGGGTCATGACAATATAGCCCACGAGGTCCTCGTCGACCGGAGGAGCAGCGACTTCGGGACCATATCGCCGCACCGCATGTTCCGGTCCATCATGGCACTGGGCGGCGAGAACGGCTGGTTTACCTACCATTTCCTGTGGGAGATAAGGGGGTACCTGGACAAGCTTGTCGGCGGATACGGCATCAGCCGTGGTAGAAGGGACGCCTCCCACCTGCGCATCGGCGACAGCCTCGACTTCTGGAAGGTTGCCGATATCCAGGAGGACCGGCGGTTGCTGCTCCTCGCACAGATGAAGCTCCCGGGCAAGGCGTGGCTCGAGTTCCATATAGACGGCACGACCCTCGTGCAGACCGCCTATTTCCTTCCCTATGGATTGTGGGGATATGTCTACTGGTATATGCTCAAGCCGTCCCATTTCTTTATCTTTCACGACATGGCCAGGAACCTCATCAGGCGGGCGCGGATGATGGAAGATTGAATCGGGGCCCGTCATCGGCGGTAGCAGTCGCAAATTAGGGGGGGCATGGGTCATCCCCCCGCCCACCCTAAAAATATACTGCTATCGTCACCGGCGACGCCATTCTACGGGAAAAGGTCTTTACATATTTTCCGCAGACTATTATTGTGTCGCCCATCTGACACCACCCTGATAAATAATTCAAAATAGATTATCAGGGCCGGTTTCATAACGTGATTCCGTGAAACCCCGCATGTTTCTCGGCACATAACAAATAAAGGCGATACATCCATACATCCGAAGGCGCTGTTCGCGCGATGTGCCGTGGATGTTGTTGTGAAATCGCCTGTCGTATATCCAATTGGGGGCGTCAGCGCATGTTAAAACAGAACAGGGATCTCACTATCGACTATATCCGTGGCCTTGCCTGCATTTTCATGATGTGCATGCACACGATAGTCGATGATTTTACCGGTCTCGACCATATCCTTCTTTTTGCCAGCTACGCGCCGGCCATGTTCATATCCATTTCCGGCTATCTTGCTACGCAGCAGGCGAAACGGGACGATTTGTCAAAGATCATCATTCTTTATCTTTCGATTTTTTTTCTCGGCTTTTCATATAACGGATTCATGCCCCAGTATTATTTTCCCAATGTAAACCCGGCAGATGTGAATCCCGTGACAGTACGTCCCGATGGCATGAATTTTTTCCTCCGTATTGAATGCGAAGTGCTCCAGGCTATTGCATTGGGGTGTATCCTGGCGGCTCTTTGTTCTAAGCTCTTCAAGGACCGCTACTATCTGTATCTCCTGACCGGCATTGGCATATTCGGGCTTTTCAAGCTCCTGTCTCCCCTGGTGCCCGACTTCATGTACCGGAGCTTTTTCATCGCTCCCGGCGTTTTCCCCGCCATCCCCTGGGTGGCCTTTGCCTTTCTCGGCGTCTTCGCCTACGCCACGAGGAACAGGAACAATCTCATCCTGCTCCTGACTTCATTGCTGGTGTGCGTCCTGGTGTATTTCGCCCTTCAGTATGGCTTTGACTGGAAGACCATGAAGGAAAGCCATTCGGTCAGTAAATTCTCTATGTCCACCTAGTATATTCTCTGCTCCTTCGTGGTGGTCTTTTCTTTTTACTTCATAGTCCGGCTTGCGGGCGGCCGCCTGCCCGCCGGGAAATACAATCCCATCCTTTTTTTCGGCCAGAACTCCATGCTCTTCTTTTTTGTCCATTTCTGGTTCTGCTACTACATCCTTGCTCTTCAGATTAAGTTTTTCGCTGTCGCATGGCCCCTGATATTACTACTGACATACCTCTTTATGAGGCTGTTGCTTTTTATTAATGGAAAAATAAAGGCCAGAATGCATAACCCTGCTCTATGGATTATCCTGGCGGTCCTGATCTTCGGGACACCGGTGGTCTTCAGGTCCAATATCCTCCTTATTGTTAACCTTGAGTTCATCTACGGGCTGGTGCTGGCATTGAGATATCCCGAGCTTTCTTACAGGATCAAGAAATCCGGCAGGGAAGCTCAGTCGGCCGGCATCGGGGCCCCATCCGCCACGTAACAGGAAGGCCCGCCGCGGCCGCGGAGCGTGAAAAAACCTGAATTATACTTGCCACCCCGACGCCCTGTCAGTAGATTGAAAAACGGAGGGGACCACGCAGCAGCGCTGGCCCGCCGCGAGGCGGGCGGTGAGGAAAGTCCGAACACCGCAGGGCAGGGTGCCGGGTAACGCCCGGGCGCCGCGAGGCGATGGAAAGTGCAACAGAAAAGATACCGCCCCGCAAGGGGTAAGGGTGAAATGGCGAGGTAAGAGCTCACCGCGTTCCCAGTAATGAGAACGGCATGGTAAACCCCACCTGGTGCAAGACCAAGTAAGCAGCTGATTGAGAACGGCCCGTTCGAGGCTGCGGGTAGGTCGCACGGAACCGTATGGCGACATCCGGTCAAGATAGATTGCTGCATAAACAGAATTCGGCTTATGTCCCCCTCCTATCCATGATGGCCCCGCGCGGCAGGCGCGGGGCCATCGCCTATTATAAATAATACTTGATTTTTTTATCCCATTGCATATCTTTATTGATGTAAGGATGATTTCGGCCTGTTCGGTTTTGATTCGGCACCTGTCAGGGAGGAGCGTACAGCTCATTCAAGGAGGAGAGGGATGAAGCGATTAATAGTACTGGCGACCGTTGTTTTACTGTTTGGTGTTACCGGCGTTCTCCACAGCACGAAAATGGGCCTCTACCAGGTTGTTGAAGTGTACATCTGCGAGCAGGAAGTCATCCTGGCGGAAATGGTGGCCAAGACAAGCATCAGCCGTAAGGAATTGACCACCGTAAGCTACTGCACCTGCGACGGCGTCGATCCGAGCATGAAGGTCTATGTCAAGAAGAACAAGTGCGAGGCGCCCAGGGACCTGGTCTATGCCTGCATCTGCATCGGGAAAACTCACTATTAATAATTTCTCCGTTTACCGATAACTATCATTGTAAGGGATTGTTTCGCGGAGTATCGGGCGTTTCCCTTCAACCCGAAGGAGATGGGCGATCCTCATCCGTATCTTCGGCATCAGAATTTCATTCATAAGGCAAAGCAATGGACAGAAACAGGAAAATACTGATTTCCATACTGGCGCTGCTGGTGCTCTCGTCGGTCATAGCGATCGTCGATATCAGCCTGAACATGCAGCAGAAGCGCGGCGGCGTGTCGATACGGGGCCCGCAGGTAGGGTCGGGCGTCGGCATCGTCCGCGTCGAGGGGGCCATCCAGATGACGGGCGCGGGCTCGCCCCTGGCCATGGGCCAGGGCGCGGAAAGCATTATCAGGCGCCTCGACGACCTGGAGCACAACGGCGACATCAAGGCCGTGGTGGTGCGGATTAACTCCCCCGGCGGGACCGTGGGCGCCTCCCAGGAGATATACCAGAAGCTGTGGAAGCTCAGGAAGAAGAACATCCCCCTGGTCGCCTCCATGGGCGAGATGGCCGCGTCGGGCGGATACTATGTGGCCTCGGCCTGCAACTACATCGTGGCCAACCACGGCTCCATCACCGGGTCCATCGGCGTTATTGCGATGTCGCCGAACCTGCGCGGGCTGTTCCAGAAGATCGGCATTGACATGAACGTCATCAAGAGCGGGAAATACAAGGATATCCTTTCGTCGTTCCGGGACCTCAGGCCGGAGGAGCGCGAGCTCATTCAGGATATGATCGATTCGTCCTACCGGAAGTTCCTGAAAGACGTGGCCCTCGGGAGGAACCAGAACGAGTCCGACATAGAGCCGATCGCCGACGGCCGCGTGATGAGCGGGGAGACCGCGCTGAAATACAAGCTCGTAGACATGCTGGGGACCTTCGAGGACGCCGTTGACAAGGCCCGCCAGATGGCGAAGCTCTCCGAGGACTGCCCGGTCTACGAAGAGACGAAGACGCCATTCGAGCAGATGTTCATGAGGATGGAAGGGATGTTCCGCGGCGGAAGCCTGATGGACCAGGGTCTCCGGGAATTGCATATTGAGAACAACTACCGCATCGAGTACAGGTACGTGCCATGATCATCACGGAACTCAGATCGCTTCGCTGGGCGGACCTTTTCCTCTACGCCCTCCTGGACCCGCGGGCCCTGTACCGCCAGATCGACCGGCAGGAGCCGAAATCCTTCGCCCTGAGCTTTATCATGCCCGCGACGGTGGCAGTCATCGATATCATCACCCTGTCGCTGCTGGGAAGGGAGACGACCTTTTTTTACTATAAAATGACCTACGGGTGGATCCTCATGTTCCTCTACCAGGCCCTCACGGTGGTGATCTCGGCCGCCCTCATGGACACGGCGGCCCAGTTCTTCGGCAACAGGGGGAACATCCGCCAGCTCGTCATCCTGGTTAACTTTTCGCTCTTCCCGAAGATCTTCATCCTTCCCCTGACGTACATCTTCAAGGTGTTCAACTTCGCTCCCCTGTTTTTCTACACCTTCTTCTCCGTGGGGCTTTTCGTCTGGTCGGCCCTTATCGCGGTGCAGGGGATCTCGGAGATGCATTCAACCGACTTCGGGAAGGCCTTCGTGATCTACATATTTCCGGCGGTGCTGGTGGGAGTCACCCTCTTCTTCATGGCGGTGCTTCTCCTGATCTGCGGCGTGGGATACCTGGCGGGATAGGGTCAGCGGTCTGAGCGGAATAGCTTCACCGCGCCCAGGCTGAGGAAATAGATGACGGTCCCGGCCGTGACCATGGTGGCCCCGGCCGGCGTGTCCAGGTAGTAGGAGAGGAAGAGCCCCCCGACCATCACCGCCACGGTGTAAACGATGCCGATCATGATAACCTTCCGGTAGTTCCGGGACAGCAGCAGGCCGAAGCTCGCCGGCAGCACCACCAGCGCCGAAACCAGGATGATCCCCACTATCTTGATGCTGATGACGATGATTCCCGCGAGGAAGATGAGGAGCAGCGTGTCGAGGACCTCCGTGCGGACGCCGCTCACGGCCGCCACTTCCTCGTCCATGGTCATGAAGAGGATCCGGTGGATGAAGATAATGATAAAGGGAACGAAGACCGCCAGGACCGCCAGGGCGATGACATTGTCCGCCGCCGTCACCGCCAGGATGTTCCCGAAGAGGTAGCTCATCAGGTCGAAGGCGTATCCCTTTTTGAGCGAGAGGAAGATGGCCCCCAGGGCCATCGAAAAGGAAAAGAAAATGCCGATGCCCATGTCGAAGGATATCCTGCCGAAGCGCACCAGCTTGCCGATGAGAATTGCCGCCGCCGTGCAGAAGGCCAGTGACGTGAGGAACGGGTCGATGCCGATAAGCACGCCCAGGGCCACGCCGCCGAAGGCCGTGTGGGCGATGCCGGCGCCCAGGAAGGACATCTTCCGCATGACCACGAAGAACGAGAGGATGCCGAAAAGGATCCCCACGATGAAGCTCATGATGAAGGCGTTGCGGAAAAAATGGAGCTGGAACAGTTCAATCATTTATCGCCGCTCCCTTCGCAGTGCCTGTCGTGGCTGACGTAATAGACGTTTTTCCCGAACACGCCGGAAAGGGCCTCGTTGGAGAGGCATTCCCCGGGGGCGCCATGGAAGTGGATCTTCGTCTTGAGGCACGCCAGGCGGTCAACGATGCTCGACACCGCGCCGATGTCGTGGGAGACCATGACGATGGTCAGGTTCAGGGAGGCGCGCAGGGAGAGGAGCATCTGGTAGAAGTTGTCCTGGGCCAGGGAGTCAAGGCCGGTAGACGGCTCGTCCAGGAGCAGTATCCTCGGCCGTACCACCAGGGCCCGGGCGATCAGCACCCGCTGCTTCTGACCCTCGGAGAGGCTGCCGAAGTGACGGCCCATCAGGCTGTCCATCTCGACCTTCTTCAGGGCGTCGGCGATGTGCGTCCGGTCCTCGCCGTTCAGGCGCTCGAGCATCCCCTTGCCGGCGTAGCTCGCCATGGCGACCACGTCGAAAACGCTGACAGGCATGGTGTAGTCCACGGCGCTTTTCTGGGGGAGGTACCCGATGGAGCCGCGGGGCGTCTTCCGGGGCGGCCCGCCCAGGACCGTGACGGTTCCCCGGGTGGGTTTCTTGAACCCCATGATGGTGCGGAGGAGGGTGCTCTTGCCGCTCCCGTTGGGCCCCACGATGGACAGGATCTCGCCTTCGGCGACGTCAAGGCTCACGTCTTCGAGGATCACGGTGCCGTCGTAATGGACCCATACGTCCCGCAATGATATGACCGGATTGTTCATTCTATCATCCCGCTTTACCGCAGCGCGCCGGCCAGCTTTTTAGAGTTGTATTCCATGAGCTTCAGATAGGTCGAGCGGTCGCTGGATGCGGGATCGCCTATGCCGTCCAGCTTCACGATGGACCCGCCGATCTCGCCGGCCAGGACCCGGGCGGTCCGCTCCTCCGAGGAAAGGCTCACGACGATGGCGGTGACGCGGTCCAGCCGCGCCCGGTCGACGATCTCCTTCATCGACCGCACCGACGCCTTTTCGCTTCCTTCGCGCTGGACCGTGCCGGTGATGGCCAGGCCGTAATCCGCTGCGAAATAATTCCATGATTCGTGCCACTGGATGAAAGACTTCCTCGTTTTATTCGCGAACAGGGCGGCGATCGCTCTGTCGAGATCGTCCAGCTTCCTGTCATAGGACTTAAGATTGTTCCGGTAGTATTCGCCGTTGGCCGGGTCGACAGCGCTCATCTGTTTCGCCATGACCGCGGCGATCTCCCTTGCCTTCTTGACGCTGAGCCATATATGGGGGTTTGCTTCCGGTTCGCCCTTTCGCCGCTCCATCAGGTAGACCCGGGCGGCCGACGCCGGAAGGTAGCGCTCCACCCATCCGTCGAACTCCGGGGTGACGCCGATGAAGAGGGTGGTGTTCTCCAGGGTCCGGGCGATGGACGGCCTGGGCTCGAAGGAGTGGGGGTCGGCCCCGGCCGGGACCACGAAGAAGGCCGAGCCCCTGTCGCCGCAGATGGCGCGGGCCATGTCATGGAGCGGGAAGACGGACACCGCCACGCGGATACCGCCGGCCGCGGCGCTCTCATCCGGCTTTTTGCATCCCCATGGGCACATCAGCGATATAATTGCGGTGACAATGCAGATTTTTTTCGTCATAGTGGTGTCCATCCTGTGCGACGCCTATTGCGCGGCGTTTCTGAGTAAAGAACATGAATACAGCAATCGCCCTGTCGTGTCAAGAATTAGAGGATTGATGATGGATAAATATCAATGGCGCAGGGCCGTTCTGTTTTTAAGGATTTTTTCTGACAGTTTTCAATTTTCCGGATTATCTTTTACGCATTTTTTTATTGATTTTGCGATTGACTTTATTTTATTACCAATTATAGTTGGTATTTACAATCAAATCGAGGTTTCCAATGCCCCTGAGCGGCAAAGAAATGCTGAAATTGTTTCAAAAAGCCGGATGGATAGTTTTACGGACTAAAGGCAGTCATGTGATAATCGGAAAAGGCAATGATCGGGAAACCATCCCGCTACACAAAGAATTAAAGCGGGGATTGGAGTCATATTTATTGAAAAGAGTGAAGGGAGAATGATCGATGCATTACCATTTTAAAATACACAAAGAGGATGCGGGTTACTGGGCTTCCTGTGTTGAGCTAAAAGGCTGCAATACCCAGGCTGATACAATCGATCAGCTCAATTGTAACATGAAAGAGGCGTTGAATTTGTTTTTGAATGAACCTGATAACTCAAGGATTATTTTCCCGATGCCTCATAAGCATCTGTACGGGAAAGACATCGTTGAAGTTCCCGTTGAGCCTAAAATCGCCTTTGCCATTAAAATGAAATTATTCCGGCATAAGAAAGGGCTGTCTCAACGGCAGGTTGCGGATTTGCTGGGAATGAAAAACATCTACAGTTATCAGAGGCTAGAATCGACACGGAAGGCCAATCCAAACATCTCAACTATAGCAAGAATCAAAGAAATCTTTCCTGATTTTAAAATCGATGATATATTTATACATGAACGTTTAAAACATAAAAATTTATAATCGCGAAAATGCGAAGAATGTTTGGCGAATACGCCGATTAAATCATGGGTGAATTCTATGCTGAGAGAACAGGAAGGCGGGGACTTGGATCCCCGCCTTTCTGATTGTTCTATTAAACCTTGCTCGTTAGATCGACGGCACGTCAGCATCTATGCCAGCCCATGTTGTAATCCCAACAGGGTGATCTGAAATCAGCACAACTGACGTACCCGCACTGATACTTAAACTGAAAAGATCAGCTAGGGTAAACTTGGTGAAATCCGTGGAGAGCGCAGCCTGGAGCTGGGCATAGTCCGCAGCCCCGGTGAGTCCGTCCGTGTCATCCTGTCCCACCAGGTCGATGGAGAACACATTCTTCTGGAAATAGACCGGGTTCTTGATGCCTGTGATGATCTGCAGGCTCGCCACGACCTGGGCCGCGTTGGCTCCCCACAGGGTTGTGTCTATGCTGTTCAGGGCGGCCAGAAGAGCAGCCTGGTCTGAACCGGTCGTCAGGGATCCGCCGGAAATCAGGTTCAGGAACCAGAGACCTGTTTGAGTGCCGAAAGCGCCATAAACCTCCGAGTGACCATTCAAATAATAGAGAAGGCCGTCCGTGAAAAGCTCTCCCAGAGACCAGGCCTGGGCGTCCTCAAAGGGAGTGGCCACGGCGTCAAGCGCGGCTGACTGGCTTTGCAGCGGCAGCACCACGTTGACCACGGCCTTGCCCGAGGCAATGGAGCCCGCGCCATTGAAGAGATAGACCCTCTTGTCCGCATCTTCCCAATCGGTCCCGGCCACATTGAGCTCCTGGAACGGCATGACAAGGCCCTGGACCGTGTAACCGCCTTCCACGGTGACCACGCCCTGGGCGTTCTCGTTGATAAAGAAGGCCGCGTTGGCGCCGGTGTTGTTCCGGAAGTCTATGTAATTCTGCACGTACACGTAAGCCGTCCTGGTTATTTCCGTGCCGCTCACCGCTTTCTTGAATTCAACACGGACCAGGGTTTCGTTGGTCGGCTGTTCCTTGGGGAAATACCGGAAGAAAAGGACACCGTCGATATTCCCGGAGCTGTCTTTGAGGTAGTTGAGCTCAAGGGCTTTTTTGCCGTCCCTCAGTGAGTCCGAGCCGGTACTGTTCCACCATGTCTCAACCTTGTAGCCGCCGGCCCCGAAGGTGGCGCTGCTGCTTACTTTCGCGATATGGCCCGGGTGCGCCGTATCGGAGTTATCCGTGTAGGCCATGGCGGTGCCCGACGTGACAAGGCCCGGGTACCTGGCGACCAGCGTCTCGATATTGGTGATGATCTGGCCGGCCAATTTCACCAGCTCCTTGCCGATGAGGACCGATGAACGCACCGGCGTGTATATCAGCTTGAGCCTGTTGGTGGTAGTTCCCTGGGGAACCACGTCATTGATAACAGATTGGCTTGTGGAGCTGCTGGTATCCTTGGTGCTTGCCAGCGACGCCGGCACCAGCGGCAGGGCGTCGTAGCTCCGGGCGTCCTCCGTCACCATGGCCAGGGCCACGATGGGCAGCAGCTCCTCGTTTTTACTCTTCGAATCCTTCGCGCATGACAGGACCAACGCCATGGCCGCGATTATGCCGGCACTGAGAGACCGGCATATTAGGGTGTTTTTTTTCATGATACACTCCTCCTAAAAATGTTTTTATGTGGGGGGAATTCGCTTAGGTTGCTTTTGCTCGTTCCGATATAAATTATACAACGTTGCGGAAAGAGTCAACCCGGGTGGGTTAAAAAATTAAAAAAATTTGAGATTTTTCCCCGCCGCCACCGGCGGCGGGGACGGTTTTTCCTACTTTTTCTTGAATTTCGCCATGGCCTTTTCAAAGGCCTGGGTCATGTCGTTCACCGCCTGCTCGGCACCTTTCTTGATCTCGATCCATCCCTCGCCGCTAACTTCCTTGAGCTCCTTCAGCTTCACCTCCGCATCCTTCTTTTTCACCTTGAGCTCTTCCGCCATTTTGGCGTAATCTTCTTTCATAACAGAGGCGGCTTCGTTGCCCTGCTTCATCAGCTCGTCGATCTTCTTGTCCCATTCCAGGATTTTATCGGATAGTTTTTGCATGTAGGATTTTTGATCGTTATCCATAATTAACTCCTTGAAATTTGGTTTTGCTTTTATGTGTGATGTTCAATTGACTTGTTGCAAAACTGCTTATAATTAATCATATTTGCCCCGCCGCCGAAGGCGGCGGGGCAAATATCGTTGATTATTATGTTTTACAACAAGTCTAATTAGTAAAAATACCTAACAGTTTCCTGAAAAACTCCTTCATTGGAGTTTTTCAGGGTCGGTTTTACGAAGTGAATTCGTAAAACCTCACATTTTTCTCGGCTAACGCCTCGAAAAATGGCGATACATCCATGTATCGCTTAGCAGTTTGCTGTTTTTCAGCAAACTGCTAAATTGAATTATAATATATCTATTAATGTAATTTTATTCAATTAAAAATGCGTCTATTCTGACATTTTTGCATCATATTGAAACAATAATTTATAAATGTATAACGGTTGATTTTTTATTGCCCTAAGACACTCCATCCCGGTATTATAATGGAATCATGCATGGCCCCGTTTTTGCGAGTTTGCGGCGCAATACTATTTGACATTATGCCATGGTGATGCTTGCTGATATAGGCAGCGGTTTTTCCGGATCCATGTCTAAATGGCGGAGCGATATTCTGTTTCAAGAGGTGCGCACCATGAAAAGAGGAAATAAAACGGTTTCTCTCATTATAGCCACGGTCCTGGGGCTCCTGTTTGTCCCCATAGCCAAGGCCGGGCCCCTGGAGGACATGCAAAAAGCGCTGGCGCTGCTGCAGAAGGCGCGCAAAACATCGGCGGTGCAGCCAAAGAAGGAACATCTCACGAAGGTGAAGGAGATCCTCACCGTGACAACCTATGACGGCCAGGAGGACCGCGCGGCTGCCCTGATTTTGACCATGCAGGCCATCGCCGGGGTGAATGAGTTTAAACTGGACAAGGCGAACCGGAACATCGACATGGCCATCGTGAAGGTGAAGCACGCCATCCAGTCGATAAAGAAGAAAACGGCGGCTCAGAAAAAGGGAGCGCGGAAAAAATAGGCCGGAAAGGGAGCGATGATGAAAAAAGCGGTATACATTGTCATTTTTTTTATAATAGCGACGGCGATCGTGTTCGCGGCGAGATTCTTTAATTGCGGTAATCTGCGCGAGCGTACGACCAACTCGGATAAAAAGATCGAAGAGCTGAAAAAGAAAATCGCCGGTCTCGAAGAGGAAAAAATCAAGGATGCCAGGGCCATGAGCAGCCTGGCGAATAATTACACCTATCTCGGTACCCTCTATGTCGATAAGCGCCTCTGGGACCAGGCCATTGATTGTTACGAGAAAGGCATAAGCTACGGGAAGGACACGCCGGGCGTCTACTACTCCATCGGCCTCGCCTACGGCAACCGGGGAGCGGACCGGGACAGCGAAGAGGATATCGACAAGGCCGAGCGCTATTACCGGAAGGCAATAGCGATGCAGAATGACTATTCCGACGCGCAGAATGCCCTGGCGATACTTCTTTATTACCACAAGAACAAGAAGGATGAGGCCCTCTCGCTCATTGAGGAGGTCGTCGGGCGCAACAAGAAGAACTACCTGGCGCGGTTCACCCAGGCGCGGTTCTACTATGAAATGGACAAGCTCCCCCGGGCCCTCTCCCTCTACGAGGACCTGAACGCCGAGCTCGAAAAGCTGCCGCCTTCCCAGGTGAAGGATGAGTACATGAAAAACAGCAGGGATAACATCCAGCGCATCATGATGGAAATCGGGAAGAAAAGGAAGTCTGACTGACGGTTTCCGCCGCCGGCGTTCCTACCGCCACTCCTCGTCCGGCAGGGGCCGCGGGATCCTCTTGTCATCGGATTTTTTGAGGAAATGCTCTTTCAGGATGACGATATCGACGCGCCGGTTGTAGGCCCGTCCCTCGGCCGAGCCGTTGTCGTCTATGGGACGATATTCGCCGAAGGCCACGGAGGAGAGCCTGGACGGGTTTACGTCGGCGTCATCGGCCAGGTAGTGCAGCACGTTCAGGCCCCGCGCCGACGAGAGCTCCCAGTTTGATTTATACACTTCCTTCGCCTTCGGGACGCTGACCGGCGAGTTGTCGGTATGGCCCTCAATGCGGACAAAATTGTCGATATTCTTGAGGATGCGACCCACCTTCTTCAGCACGGAGCGCATCTCGGGCTTGATGCGGGCCGTTCCCGGCTCGAAAAACACGTCGCCGCTAAGGGTGATCACCAGGCCGCGCTCGTCTTCCATGATACGGACCGCCTTTGTTTCTATCTCGGGCTTGAAGGACTCCACGGCGCGCTTCATGATCTGCGACATGAACTGCTGGCGCTGGCTGCTCGGCAGGGCGATGATGTTATGCCCCAGGTCCATCAGGTTTCCCTTGGAGATGGACTTTCCCCCGGACATGATGCCCATGCTTCCCTTGAACGAGGACATCACGTAGAGGAACTCGAAGCCCTTGACGACCGTCTCATCCCCCATCATGACGATGAAAAAGCAGAGGAGAAGGTTGTTCAGGTCCCCCATGGTGGTCATCCACGACGGGGAGCCCTTGATCTGGGATTTTTTCTTTTTTCCCGCCATGGATTAATCGGCGACCTCTTCGGCGATTTCCTCCCTCATCTTAGGCGGCAGGAAGGAGACCAGCTTGTCCTTGACGATACGGGGGTTGTCCCCCGATTGTATGGATAGAACGCCCATGAGGACGATGGAGCGCATGAGCACTTCGTTGTTGGTCATGACATCGAGGCGCGAGGCCAGGGGCGAGCAGAAAAGATAACATATGATGGCGCCGTACAGGGTGGTAATGAGGGCGACGGCCAGGTACGGGCCGATGGCGGCCCTGTCGCTCAGGTTGACGAGCATCATGATAAGACCCATGAGGGTACCGATCATACCGAAGGCAGGCGCGAAACTCGCCCAGTCGTCGAACATCCGCTTGTTGTCGTCATGGCGGGCCGCCATCTGCTCGATCTCGGTTTCCAGGATATTCCTGACCAGCTCCGGGTCTGTGCCGTCCACCACGAGCTGGAGCCCCTTCTTCATGTAGGCGTCATCGAGCTCGTCCAGGTCGTCTTCCAGGGCCAGGAGGCCCTCGCGGCGGGCCTTTTCGGAAAAGGAAACGATGGTGACGATCAATTCGCTGTAGTTATACCTGGGCGGAAAGAGTCCGACCTTGAACAGCGTGGGGATGAGCATGACCTGTTTTATAGAATAGCCGACCAGCATGGCTCCGATGCTGCCTCCGACGGTGATCATGACTGACGGGATGTCGACGAACAAGAGCACGCTGCTCTTGGCAACGACAATACTGAATACAAGAAGGCTGAAGCCGCCGACGATCCCAATAATCATCCCTATTTCCATACTCTAACCCCTGAAAACATTACATTTATAATTGTCACTTGCTATTATTTTCGGTATATGAACGTATTTTAAAGAACAAAAAATATGTATAATCAGGGGTATTTTAAGAAGAGGGGAATCGGTTTATATGTATGGCCGGTCAAGTGACCTGGCTTTTGGCAACCCCGGCGGGTATCGGGACGTCATGAATTATTCCTTGTCGGGAAGGCATTGGTGTGTTAAAAGTATTTTTATGATAACGTATAGTTACATGCATAAATCAGGAAAGGGATTACCATGATCATCAGGCAGATTAAAATCGGCGGTTTTGACGAATTTTGCTATATCGTGGGAAGCGAAAAGGGGGGGGCCGGCGCCGTCATTGACCCCGGTGGCAATCCCGATGCGATCGCTGAAGAGGCGAGAAAGGCCGGCCTCTCCATCGAGTACATAATCCATACCCACAGCCACCTGGACCATACGGCCGGCACCGGGCGCCTGAAGGAGCTCACCGGCGCGAAGGTGGTGCGACACCGGCTGGAGGGCGGGGAGGGAAGGATCGATGTCCTTCTCGATGATGAAGGGACCCTTGCAGCGGGAGGGCTGGTCTTCACCATATTCCACACGCCGGGCCACACCCCCGGCGGCATATGCCTGTACGCGGGGGGCAATCTCTTCACCGGCGACACCCTCTTCGTGGGAGACAGCGGCAGGACCGATCTGCCCGGGAGCGACCGCGCGGCCCTGGGCGGTTCCATCCGGCGCCTCATGGAGCTGCCGGAAGAGACAGTGGTGTGGCCGGGCCATGATTACGGCCCGACGCCCAGCTCCACCCTCGGTTGGGAGAAGCGGCACAATGTCAACGCGAAGGAATACGGGTATTATAAGGTAGAATAGATGGGAGCACGTAGTAGCAGGCGCGGTCACGTGACCGCACCTGCATGATATGTGCATCCTCTTGGGGCCGGGTTTGTTCTGATTTTTAACGACGCGGATTTTATTTATATAAAAACAGTTGTATAGATTTTCGAAGTGTCTTACAATATCCTCATTGGAGGTGGTAATCATGAACAAAATTATTTTAACACTGGCGATCCCGTGTCTGGTCGTCGCCCTGTCGTGCCCGATGGTGTCGCTGGATTCCCCGAAGGTTGTCACGCTGGCCAGGCCGGCCATGACGGGAGGGATGCCGCTGATGACCGCTTTGACCAAGCGTCAGTCCAACCGCTCCTTTGCCGCGAAGAAATTGCCCGACCAGGTCCTGTCAAACCTGCTCTGGGCCGCCAGCGGCATCAACCGTCCCGGCTCCGGCAAGCGGACCGCGCCCACGGCGATGGACAAGCAGGAAATCGCCATCTACGTGGCCCTCGAAGAGGGCCTGTACCTGTACCAGCCGAAGAAACACGCGCTGGAGCTGGTCGAGGCGAAGGATGTGAGGGCACTGACCGGCAAGCAGGGCTTCGTGGACAAGGCCCCCCTCAACCTGGTCTACGTGGCGGATCTCTCGAAGGCGGCCGGTTTCAACCGGGAGGACAAAATCCTCTATGCCGGCGCCGATGCCGGGTTCATAGGGCAGAACGTGTATCTCTTCTGCGCCTCCGAGGGCCTGTGGACGGTCATCCGCGGCTGGATCGACAGGGATGACCTGGGAAAGGCCCTGAAGCTTAAATCGGACCAGATGATAATCCTGGCCCAGACCGTGGGGTATCCAGGAAAATAATCGATCCCCCGGGTCGGAACATCGATCAAGGGAACCCTGGAGACGGGCTGCTTCGAATGGCGCACGGCCCGGGGCGATCCCACCCCTGAAGAGTGGAAACAGGCCGAAAATTTTCCGGGCGGCGTCAAGCGTAAAGTTATTGATATAAATTGGGACATGGAAAAGGGTCGTTTCATCGTTGACGATAAATGACGGGACATCATATTTTAGGATAACGCATAAGAGACGGTTATGAAGATCGAAGCGAAAAAAAGCAAGTTGAACCTTACCAGTAACCAGGCCTCGAGGCCGGGAACAGGGCCGGCCAGGGAACCACGGCCGGAGCCGGAAAGGCCTTTCATCGCGGAGCCTCAGCCGAAGCCCCCTAAAAAAAGAATTCCCAGGATAAAGATGCCCCGTATCTCCCTGCCGGCGATTAAGCTGCCGAAAATAAAGCTGCCGATGCTGAAGCGGCCCGATTCCAGGGCGCCGAAACAGGGCCTGCCGAAGGCAAGGGGATCCAGGACAAAGTATGTCATCGTCCTCCTTGCCGCAATCCCGGCGCTGGCGGTCGCCCTGTGGCTCGGCATGAACCTCCGGAAGCACGCGGTCCCGGCGCCCCTCTTTACCGAAGGGAACCTGCCGCAGCCCCCGCTCGCGGACGACAACGGCTACGCCATACTCTATGACAACGAGGTCTACAGCGAGTACTCCCCCAGGGACCTCTGCGATATCAATCTCCTGAGGAACGCTTCGTCGATCGAGTTCTTTCTCGATAAAACGCGGGGAGAGTACACCGTCGCGAAAAACCTGGCCGGGCGCGAGGACGTGAAGAAGATGCTGGGCCTCTACCGCGAAATCATGAAGAAAGAGGCCTTCGCGGACATGGCCATGCCCAATCCCCAGGACCTCCAGAAAGTGCGCGTCTACATCGCCATGAACAATTCGGTGCTGGCCGCCGTTATAGCCTCCATGCAGCAAAAAAAATTCGGGGCCGCCTTCAGGATGATGAAGGATGAGCTGAGCCTCAACATTCGGTACATGCAGTCGGCCCGGTCGATGAACAATTACCTGATGTCCGTACAGGCCTATGACAAGTCCCTCGGCATCCTGAAGTCGATGCTGGCCCAGTTCGGCGATAAGCAGAAAATGGGCAATGACGCCATCGCGGTCTGCAGGGAAACCGGCGTCATGCTGAGCTCGTTCAATCCCCAGGGGATACCCCTCGACAGGATCGTCATGTTCGAATACATCCTTTCGTGGAAGAACACTTTCAACCCGGCGATCCAGAACCCCGAGGCCGCGACGCGCCATGGCATGAAACGGAAGGCCCTGGTGTTCTTTGACCGCGGCCTGACGCAGAAGCTCTACGACGAGCGGTGGAAGAAGCTTTACGAGCTGGCGAAGCGCCCCGACGCCAATACGCCCGAGGAGGTGCGGAAGCTGCAGGAGCTGCGCCATACGGCCGGGCGCTTCTGGTGGCTCCACAATGCGGTGGGGAAAAAATATCTCGATACCATCCCCATCCCGGTCCACCAGCTTTTCCAGGAGTCGAGGAACTGGACCACCGCCATCACCCAGAAGCAGGGGGATATCGTGTCCACAATCGGATCCCTCAAAGATGAGGTCCCGGAAAAGAAGCCGGCCCGGAAGCAGGCCCGGAAGCAGCAGAAACCGGTAAAGAAGCCGAAAAAGGGGAGGTAGCCCCATCACCGATGGATTCGGTTCTGAAAATTTGCCATGAAGAGAATGATAATTTTCGCCGGAGCGGTTATGGCCGTCGTCACCGCTTTCGGCTCCGCCCATGGGTACGGTGTCCCGGATTTCCTGGAGACGCCGAAGCCCTTCATTTCGCAGCCGCCCTTCATTCCCATTAATGATTTTTCTCCCGGGACATACCGGCTGACCGTGGCTGGTTTGTACGGGTATGAACGGTACCGCCTGCAGATCACGAAGTCCTTTGCCCTGCACCGGGGCGGCTTCCAACTGGCCGCTTCAGGCGCCTTCACGGGGGAGCTGGGCTGGAGCGTCGCCGCCGGCCTATCCTGCCCGGCGGCCGCGATCGCCTACGCCAGCATCACTACCGGCTCATGCATGGTGCCCGTTTCCGCGTCACTGGCCTGGAGATTTGCCGGGAAGCCGGAGAGGTTCGATGGCGTCCTCGTGGCGGCCATGACCTATTCCTATTCAGCCATACGGGGATATTACCGGAGGGACCTGCTGGGGCCGCCCTGGATGTTTTATCTTATCAGGGGAACGGCCCTTGCCGATGTTAAGGGTTCCGTCTATGGCATTGCCGCGGGGATCAGGCCCATGGTGCGCCTGACGAAGGGCCTGTCGCTGCGGCCCTTTGGGCTCTACCGGATCACCTTCGATGCTTCGGGATTCTATTACCATGTCCGGATTAAGTTCCTCGACGACGAGCCCGAAGAATCGCGCGCCATCGCCTTCAAATTCCGGCAGCGCCGGGACGCGAAAAAGCCGATCCATGAGATCATCGCGGGCCTTGAGCTGAACGTGTACGGCGTCGGGGTCCATGGCGCGGCGCAGTTTTCACCCGCCGTCGGCCGGACGATGGTCCAGGTCGGACTTTCCTACACCCATTCAATCATCGCGCAATGATACATGCCCGCGCGCCCTATGGACCGGGCGCGCCGTGAAATCCTCCCCGTCCCGCTCAACGCCGATCATGATGATGTCGTCATTGAGATCGTTCCCCGTGTGGTCGTTGATGATGTTGATCACCCGGTCCATTATCTCCGCCATGGGGCGGCCGCTGTTTTCCATGATGATCTTCTTGATGCGCTCCTCCCCGAAGAGCTCGCGCCTGGCGTTGAACTGCTCGTACAGGCCGTCGGTGAAGAAGAGGAGCCGGTCGCCGGACCTGAATTCGGCCTCGCCCATCACGCAGTTCGTGTGCTCCGTGAAGCCCATGGCGCGTCCCGTGGTGGCGAGCTCGATGATGCTCCGGCCCCGTATCAGGTACTGGGCCGGGTGGCCCGACGAGACATAGGCGACGGTCCCGGCGGAGGGATTGATGTCGATCAGGAACGACGTGAAGTACTTGGCGATGGGGCGGTAGTGGCGGTAGAACTTGTTGTTCAGCTCGGTGACGATCTCCAGCGGCGTCAGGGAGCCGACCTTCAGCATGTCGTATTCGCCCTTGATGAGCATGGTCGTGAGGGACGCGTGGATGCCGTGGCCCGTGGCGTCGGCGATGAAGAAACGGGCGGTCCGGTCGTCGACGGGGCAGATGTCGTAAATGTCGCCGCCCACTTCGATGAGGGGAATGTACCGTGCGCTGTAGCGCAGGCCCAGGATGCCGCCGGAGCTGGTGGGGAAGAGCGTCTGCTGGATGTTCTTCGCCACGTCGAGGTCGTTCTTGATGATGGTATACACGGCGTTAAGGCGCTGGTAGGCGTCGTCGAGCTCCGCGCGGGAGCGCTCCGTTTCCTGCTGCGCCCTGAGGGCGGTGTCCATCTGTTCCTGGAGCTCGTCGGTCTTTTTCGTCACTTCGGCGGAAAGATTCAGCGACAGGTGCTCCGCGGTCCTGAAGGCCTGGGCGAAGCGGCCGGACAGCACCGCGGACTGGAAGAAGATCATGATCACGAGCCCCACCGGCGCCACCTCCGGCGTGCCGATGATGAGCTTCACGGCGAGAATATCGTTGAAGCCCGTGATGAAAAAGGCGATGAACCCGGGGAGGATGTAGATCGCCCCGGGGCGCTTCCGCACGGCCGCGGTGATGATGCCGGCCATGAACCAGACGCCGACAACGATCAGCGAGCCTTCGAACAGGATGGAATAGGGCGAGTAGACGCGGCACGGGAGGAAGAATGCCGCCGCCGTGAAGAGAGCGCCCAGGGCCGTGAAAACAGCGAAGAGCCTCCCGGAGAACTCCTCCCGGAAGAGCTCGCGGAAGAAGAAGGCGAAGGTAATCCACCCGAGGGGTATGCTCGCATACACGATCGTGAAATGCGTTTCATACATGGGCCGACCGGGAAAGAGCCGTTCCAGGTAGCCGCTGGTGGCGATAAGGCGAAAGAGAATGACGGCGCATCCGAGGCAGAAATAGAGGCTGGCCCTGTCCTCCCGACGGAAGTACCAGAGTATCCCGTGGTAGATGGCCATCATGAGAATGATGCCCAGCGCGACCAGGCGGGCCACGTCGGAATACCAGAGCCGCTGCGAAAGCGCACGGTTAAGTCCCAGTTCGGGCACGCTGTAGGGGCCGCCGGAGCGGTGCGAAAAGTTCGAGTTCCTTACGGCGACGGTAATAATATCGCCCGACGAGGGCGGATCGAAGGCCTCAAGACGGGGATGAATCTGCGGTATTGACGATGCCGTGTCGGTGCCGAAGGTTCCGCTGGACATCAGCATGGCGCCGTTGACGTAGATCTCGCAGGCCGATTGGATCAGGTCGGCGGAAAGGGCAAGACGCTCTCCGGAGGCGCGCAGCTTGTCACCGTCGATCCTGACCCTGAGGCGGTACCACCCGTAACCATTCCCGGTGCCGGTGAGGCGGTCCCAGTACCCGGGTACGGTGATCGTCTTCCAGTCAGAGTCGTTGAAACCCGGGTCTGCGAAAGCCGGATCGTCCCGGAGCCAGATGAATTTCCAGTTCCCCCTGAGTTTGACCGTTTCTCCGCCGGTGAAATCGATGGAATGAATGTCGATAAAGCCATTGTCCGCGGCAGGTCGTTGGACTGCGCTTTTTTCCCCGGTGCATGATATGACGCCCGGGATAGTTAATAGAAGGAAAAAGACGATGATGACGGCTTTATAGATACGACCCATCCATGGGGATAGTTCTCTCCCGGGTTTGTAACATAACGGGCAGTATAATGGCTTTGTCATAGTAAATGAATGTGCTTCGGCTGCTAAATGATGTAAAATATTGATCATTTATAGATAAATGTCAGTATATGAAACAGGGCTATTTGGATGCAAGTAAAAAATGATCCGGGCGGGCGGGATTTTTTGTATTACTGTAGTATGTAAATTGTACTTGAATGATCATCACGGCCGTGATAACCGGAAATCATCGCCTGCGCAGCCATAATGGTGATTTTCATCCACTGATATGGAAGTGGCTGCCCTGAACAGGATAACAGATTTGAATGCAATAATTGAAAAAGCCGGCAGAGATGATTTAAAAGAGATCCTCGATCTTCAGCACCTGGCCTATCAGAAGGAAGCCAGCCGTTATAACGATTTTACGATACCGCCTCTTACCCAGACCATCGAAGAAATAACCGAAGAATACGGCTCCGCGCTCTTTTTAAAGCTGGTTGCCGGCGATACGATCATAGGCTCAATAAGGGGAAGAAAAGATGGAAACACCTGCCATGTCGGCAGGCTGATGGTTCATCCCGCGTTTCAGGGAAAGGGATTGGGGAAAAGGCTTATTGAGCGCCTCGAATCGGAATTCGCCGCGGACAGCGACATCGTCCGCTTTGAGCTCTTCACCGGGGAATTGAGCCATGACAATATCAGCCTGTATAAAAGCATGAATTACGCCATATATAAAAAAGTTCCCTATGACAGCGATAAGAGCATGGTATACATGGAAAAATTCACGAGGCATAGCCCCTGACCCGGCGCCCTTCCAGGGGCCGGGTACGAACCATGCTGATGTGATATCCTACTGTGCTTTGGGAACGATTATCTCCGCCACAAGGGGCAGGTGGTCGGATATCCTCAACGTGTCTTTCTGACGGATGTAGTGTTCCTTCACTTCCAAAGAAGCAGGGTAGAAAATGAAATCAATGGTCCTGTCCGGGCCCTTCACCGACGGGTCGTTGGGATAATGGCTCAGCCATTTGTGATAATCGGGTCCGTTGATCTCATCAAGGGACGGAATGGAGCGATACTTCGCAAACAGGGGCGCAAGCTCGCTCTCCCTGTTGAAATAGGCCCGCTGTTCCGGCGGGAGGCGATCGTAGGATTTCCCCGGAGGCAGCAGGTTGAAGTCTCCTCCCATTAACCATCCGGAAGCGTCTTTGGCGGCCCGGTCGAGAAGGCCCAGGACAAAGAGGACCTGCCTGTCCATCGTGTCCGATCCCTGGGCGAAGGCGTCAAAGTGGGTGTTGAATACCGCCAGGTCGTTCTGTCCCTCCACGGGAATGCGCGTCTCAAGGACGCAGCGCTTGAAATTGAACTGCTTGACGATGATGTTGTCTGGAATGATCGGCAGCTGGTGCCGCACCGCCTTGCTTATCATGTATTTCGAGATCACCGCGAGCTTCAGTCCCACTCTTCCCCTGATCCTCGGGTGCGGAACAAAGGCGGCCTTGTGATAAAACGTGGAAGTGTACGCGGAGTATTCCCTGGGAAGCAGGGCGAGGAGCTTCGCGACCTGGTCCTCGTAATCGGTCCTCATGGAGCCCTGGTCGAGCTCCTGCAGGAGGATGATGTCCGGCTTCTCGTCGATGATCACCCGGGCGATTTCGGCGCGGGTGGCGGTTATATCTTTCGGGGAAGGCCGCTCATCGGGACCGTCGCCCTTGAGAAGGTCGTAGAAAAAGACGTAGTTTTTTCCCGCCATGTATTGTATGTTCCAGGAGAGTATCCTGATCTTCTGCCCGGGCTTCAAGAGCGGCGTCGCCGGCAGTGAAACGAAGGTTTCGCTCTGCATCGGGGCGGGGTGAAAGGTCGTGCCATAAATAACCACCAGGAGGGTGAGAAACACCCCGGTTAAGATGATGCCGAGCCATTTTAATTTCTTCATGGAGATACCCCTGTATTTTTAATCGCAACGCGCGCAAATCCGGAACCCTGCTCCGGGGTTGAGAGCGCGAAAACAATATGCTGCATAATATCCCGTAGCTTGCCATGGTGCATTTTATAAAAGTATAACGTGTCCGGGGGAATTGGCAATAGTTTTTTTGATTGCAACGATAAAAGAAGGAGCAGGCCGGCTTTTTTTAAAATGAAAGAGTAGAAGTGAACATGGTCCGGGCCGGATCTGTCGCGGGAAATTGACTTGACCCCATGTTTTTTAAGGAACAAATGGGTCCCATGTTCGTATTATTGGACCTGGATGATACGCTTCTCGTTGAAGAGGATTCGGCATACCGGTCGTTTCTTGCCGTAGCCCGGCGCCTGCAACGGCGGCACCCGGTCGACCCGGAGGAATTCGTTACAACGGCGCGAACCTGCGCGAGGGAACTGTGGTATTCCCTGCCGGTTCACGATTACGCCAAAAGCATCGGCATCGCCTCCCATGAGGCGCTGTGGGCGGAGTTTTCCGGTGAATCGGCCATGGAAAAGGAATTGCGCAGGCACAGGGATCATTACCGGATACAGACCTGGATCAACGCCCTGGCCCGCCATGGCATCAGGGATGATATGCTCGCGGCGGAGCTGTCCGATCTGTTCAGGGAAGTCAGGGGAGCGAAACACGTACTCTTTGATGACGCGATTCCCTTCCTGGACCGTCTCCGGGATCTGAACGCGCCGATGGCGTTGATATCAAACGGGACACCGGACCTGCAGCGGGAAAAGATCGGCAAAAGCGGCATAGAGCGCTATTTCCGGAGCATTGTCATTTCGGGCGAGGTGGGCTGCAGAAAGCCGCGAAGGGAGATATTCGCCTGCTGCCTGGAGCGCCTGGGCTGCGCCGCGGATCAGGCCCTCATGATAGGCGACAGGCTGGACACCGACATCAAGGGAGCCAATGACACGCGGATCATGTCGGTGTGGCTGAACAGGGAACGAAAAGTGAATGACTCGGGAATTATCCCTCGACATGAAATTCATTCTCTCCTCGATGCGGTCCCTCTGTGCGCATGAATATGCGGTTCGGGCGCGCCCGTGTGATTGCCATGGAAGCGCCTGCACGATAGCTACCTGAAATTCCTCAATTTGAAACGTTTTGATCGCAGCGTGCTCTCATCTCATGAGAACACATAAAACATTATGCGACAAAATACCCCGCAGCTTGCTGCTGGGTATTTTATGAAGAACGGAACAGGCTGGTGTGGATTTCGGCGAGGTATGAGTTAAAAAAACAGAAAGTTCAAATAAATGGATTATTGGCCTTCTTTGAGTAGAAATAATCGAATAACTACAAAATATACTAAAAAAAGATCGACAGAATATACTTAATAATGAACAGCTGAAAATACTAATAATTACACAACATAATAAACTAATAATTGCCCGACTGATTAAAAGAGGCCGATAATAATAGCATGGCAACACCGGCAGAAAAACTAGCGTCGTCACTGGAGGTTTTGAAGAAGTTTCAAAGCAGTAAGGGCGTAGCTGTAATTAAATCAAAGGATATATCACGTACACACCGGGACCGTCTTGTTGGGAACGGCTTTATACGGGAAGTGATAAAGGGTTGGTATATCTCCACAAGGCCTGATGAGAAGAATGGAGACAGTACATTCTGGTTTACGTCATTCTGGCACTTTATTCCGGCATATTGCAACGAACGATTCGGCAGGGAATGGTTTCTGTCTCCGGAGCAATCATTGGCTATTCACATCGGTAATTTATCCGTTCCGAAACAATTGCTGGTTCGCTCGCCAAAGGGAAAAAATAATAAAATCGTGTTAATTCATGGCACGTCATTGTTCGATATGGCATCTGCAATGCCCCATGAAGACAGTATCATACAAAAAGGCGGTCTTAATCTGTATACAGTACCCGCGGCCTTGATCTCAACCTCTCCCGGATATTTTTCCCGGAATCCAACTGATGCCAGGACAGCGTTGTTGATGGTGAAAGATTCTTCTGATATTTTGGGCATGCTGCTTGAAGGCGGCCGCAGCCTTGTTGCCGGGAGGCTGGCCGGGGCTTTCCGTAATGTAGGGCGCGGGCGTATTGCCAATGATATTATCGGTTCCATGAAAAGCGCCGGTTATGATATACGGGAATCTGATCCATTTTCTGACGTGGTGCAGCACATAATAACAACGAGGAGTACATCTCCATATGTTAACCGCATTGTACTGATGTGGCAGCAAATGCGGAATACGATCATTGATAATTTTCCTGAATCCCCCGGTATGCCCAAGAATGCCGCCGCATATTTAAAGCAAGTGGATGAAATATATGTCAATGATGCATATAACTCATTATCGATAGAGGGATATCGTATCACTCCTGAAATAATTCAAAAGGTAAGAACCGGAAATTGGAAGCCGGATACTGATGCGCTGGACAAGGAATATCGTGATGCCATGGGTGCACGGGGTTACTGGCAGGCATTTCAGGCGGTGAAGAACAGTATTAACGATATCCTGAAAGGGAATAATCCGGGACTGGTTGCACGTAATGATCACAGTAAATGGTATAGAGAATTGTTTGCCCCGAGCGTTACTGCCGGTTTGCTTAAGGCATCTGATCTGGCCGGGTACAGAAAAGACCAGGTATATATTAAAGGGTCGAAACATATACCGCTGAATCCTGATGCAGTGCGCGATGCAATGCCTGCTTTTTTTGATTTATTGAACGAAGAAAAAGATCCCGGCGTTCGTGCTGTACTGGGTCATTTTGTTTTTGTATATATACATCCTTACATGGATGGTAACGGGAGGATTGCGCGTTTTCTAATGAACATCATGCTGGCTGCAGGCGGGTATGCGTGGACTGTCATACCAATTGAAAAACGCAATGAATACATGAATGCCCTTGAAAGGGCAAGTGTTGATCAGGATATCTTGCTATTCTCTCGTTTTGTTGCTAAGTTGGTGCAATCAAGCAGGAAGAAGCTTAAGTCAAAATAAGGTAGATTTGATAAGTTAAATGATGTATAGAATTAACATGAGAAGTGACACACGGCAATCCTGCGAAGGCCAAAAACGACACGGCACAAACTTTTTCAGTATACCACGAACTCCCCAAACAGGTCGGTGCGACCGGGCTGCAGCTCAATAGCTACCTGAAATTCCTCAATTTAAAGCGTTTTGATCACAGCGTGCTCTCATTCCATGAGAGCACGCAAAACATTATGCGACAAAATACCCCGCAGCTTGCTGCTGGGTATTTTATGAAGAACGGAACAGGCTGGTGTGGGTGTCGGCGAGGTATGAGATTGGAATGAAGAACATATCAGTTTCTGGATTGAATTCGTTTTTTGAATGAGAAGTATTCCCGGCAATCAGTTTGATCCAGATTCCTGATATGGTATCAATCAATCCTTCTCGTTACTTAATTCCCGATCTATCTTTTTTGTTTTCAGCGGGATGATCTTTCGATATTCCCTCTCACCTGCTTTCATTGCATCCCACAGCTCAACATCGGTCTGGAGTCCCATCCAGAATTCAACGGTTGTATGGAAAAGCCTGGAGAGACGTATGGCGGTGTCCGGAGTGATGGCGCGCTTCCCGGAGATGATCTCATTGACCCGGACCCTGGTTATGCCGAGACGCTCCGCAAGCTGCTGCTGGGTGAGTCCGAGCGGCTCTATAAATTCATATTTCAGGATCTCTCCCGGAGGCGTGGGTCTTCTATTCTTTGGTAACATAGTTGTGCTCCTTTGCTCAATGATATTGAACGAGCTCGACATTATAAGCATCGTGCTCTCTGAACTCGAAGCAGAGGCGCCATGGGCCGTTGACCGATATGGCCCATTGTCCCTGCCTGTCGCCTGCAAGAGGATGGAGCCTGTTTGATGGGGGCGCGCGCAGGTCAATCAGGTCATATGCCCTGTTCAGCATGTCGAGTTTCCTGATAAGTCGATCGGCAATTTCTGGCGGCACCTTTTTGTTGCGGCCGTTGTTCCAGAATTCCTCCAACCATTTATGCTTGAAATGCCGTATCATATAGACAATGTAATGAGTCATATGACATATGACAAGTATTTTTTGTTGCATGGTGTAAGATTGGTGAGCATAAAAAACGGTGGTTTTGATACAAAGCCGTCCTTGACTTGGAAGGTTAAAAAATAGCACAGCCCAAACCAAGTGGTTTGGGCTGTGTAAGCGGCTGCGGGCTAAGGACGACATAGCACAAACTTTTTCAGTATACCAGGAACTCCCCAAACAGGTGGGCGCAACCGGGCTGCAGCTCAATAGCTACCTGAAATTCCTCAATTTAAAGCGTTTTGATCGCAGCGTGCTCTCATCTCATGAGAGCACGCAAAACATTATGCGACAAAATACCCGGCAGCTTGCTGCAGGGTATTTTATGAAGAACGGAACAGGCTGGTGTGGATATCGGCGAAGTATGAGATCAATAGGAATATTTTATCAATATCGGGATTGATAGCCTTTTTTGAGTGAATTTCCAATATTATGCATATCAAAGGAGTTGCCCAACAATGTTGAAAAATATGTTATTTGTTGGGCAATTCCTGCTTGACTGGTTGCCCAACATGTTGTAAATTATTTGGTAATGTTGGGCAATAGCAGGAATTAGCCATGAGTACAATTAAAGATGTCCTTAAGGAAGAACTGTCGCGGCTGAAAAGGTTAAAAAGACGCTATGATCATGATATAGCCACACTGCCATCCGGATCCCTCTCAATAAAAAACAGAAAGGGAAGTGAATATGCATATAGGGCTTACCGCAGTAATGATAAAGTTAAAACTGATTATATCGGACCAGCCGATTCAGATGAAGTAAGAAGACTTAAAGAGAAGATCGGAAAGAGAAAGAAACTGGAATCACTGCTGAAGAATACCAATGAGCAGATTGTTGAGATAGAGAGGACCTTGGGTGGAAAAAAGATTTAAGCTGTTTCATGAAATAATAATCAAACTCGGTGAAACCGGTGTTTTAATGGACATTATTCTCATAGGCAGTTGGTGCCTTTATCTGTACCGTGATATATTTAAAGATGCTGATACCATGCCAGCAGTAAGAACTGTTGATCTGGATTTCCTTGTACCCAATCCTCCAAAGATCAAACATAAGGTTGATATTTCAAAGATGCTTGAAGAGCTAGACTTTGTAGAGGAATTCTCCCATCTTAGCGGCAATTCAAAATTCATTCATCCCGACCTGGAAGTTGAATTCATTATCCCTGAGAAGGGAAGAGGAAAAGACGGTCCCCACATCATCAACGAAATTAATGTGCGAGCCCAGGGCCTGCGGTATGTGGATTTATTGCAAGACCACACCATAATCATTCCATATAATAATTATCCGGTAAGAGTACCGGAGCCGTCAGCCTTTGTCCTGCATAAGTTGCAGGTGAGCGCCAGAAGAAGTAAGAAGGAGAAGAAGGTCAAGGACCTCGAAACCGCAACAGGCCTGGGTGATTATCTTGCAACTCATGAAGACCAGGTTGATAAGGTGAAAGAAATTTTCAGGAATCTTCCTGGTAAATGGAAAAGGGAGATACTCGAGGTAGCGAAAGAATATTCAGAAAATATTTATAAAATTCTGCATGGAGAATGACATCTAGTCATGCTGTACGGGTTTAAAACAGCACTGCCCGGACCAAAAGGTTCGGGCAGCGTGTAAGTTTGCGGGGTTGACGGGACTCGAACCCGCGACTCCCTGCGTGACAGGCAGGTACTCTAACCAAACTGAGCTACAACCCCTCGTTAGCGATGTACATAAAACAATATGGGTATTTTATGTCAATACTATTTTACGGTAATGACTAAAAACAAAATTGGTTTTTTCATTATTTACCCGCCTCTTCCATGGCCAATTTCCTCCTGAATTTGGCGTAGCTGATCAGGTTCGCCATGGCCTTGAATCCGTCGCGGGTATGTTCGATATAATACAGGCCCCTGTCGCGGTAGAACTTCCTCGCGTAATCGCTCACTTCCCTGAAGGTGATGGGTATGATCGGCTTTGATGTCGCCGCCATGTGCGACAGGATATAGTCGTTGTACTTCTCCGTCAGGGCGGCGTTTGTCTCGTCGGGCGGAAAGGAGAGGGTCGCGATGAGGTCGGTATTTTCGTCATCGATGAGAATTTTCAGGACCCGGTCCATGCCGCTGGTGAACCCCGAACCGGTCACGTCCAGGGGGTTTCCCGGCTGGGCGAAGGGGGGCAGGGCCTCCCTGAGGGCGCCGATCGTGGCCGGCGTGAAATCGGGCAGGTCGATGGAAAGGGAGCCGCACAGGTCAGCGTATACGCCGGCCAGGCCTCCCGAAAGAGTGCACGCGGCCAGTCGTCCGCCGGCAGGGAGGGGGCACCGGGAAAGGATTCCCGCCGTTTCTATCATTTCTTCTATTGTATCTACACGGATGATGCCGTTTTGGCGGAGAAAGGTGTCGGTGATGGCGTCGTTTCCCGCCATGGCCCCGGTGTGGGAGCGGGCCGCCATCACCCCTTTTTCGGAGCGCCCCACCTTGATGACCACGATGGGGATGCTTTTCCGCGCGGCCTCCCGGGCTATGTTTCTGAGGCGCGTCACGTCCTTGAATCCCTCGATGAAGCCGGCGATGACCCGTGTCGTGCCATGGTTCACCATGTGCTCAAGGCAGTCCTCGAAGGTTATGACCGCCTCGTTGCCGGAGGATACGAAAAGGGATATCCCCAATCCTTTTTTGAGTATCTTGGTGGCGATAACCTCGCTGGAGGCGCCGCTCTGGCCGACGATGCCTATGTTCCCGGGGATGAGGTCCCCCTCGATTGAGCCGCCGGCGAAAACGCTGGAGCCTTCCGCCACGTTCAGGAATCCCAGGCAGTTGGGCCCCTGGAGGGCCACGTCATTGGCCCTGCAGAAATCAACAAGCTCTTTCTGGAGCCGCGCCCCATCTTCGCCCGTTTCGGAAAAGCCCGATGATACGAGAAGGATGTTCCTGGTGCCGCGCCCGGCCAGGGCCCGCACGGTATCGAGGACCAGGCTGCTTCGCACGATCACAGCGGCGAAATCGATGACGCCTTCGGGCAGGTCAGCCACCGATGGCACAGCCGGAACGCCGCATACCTCCATCGCGCCGGGGTTCACCGGGTAGAATCGTCCCTTGAAGCCGATCCGCCCGGCATAGGTAAGGATGTTGTTGAACCATATGTTTTTCGACGAGGCTCCGACAACGGCTATATTATTCGGTGAGAAATAGCGCATGAGACGATCTTTAGGTTTCTGCATCATAGTCTGTTCCAGTGGCCGGCGGGCCGGCGAAATTATCATGTTCCACCTTGACGGCCAGTACTATTTTGACAAGAAGAAATTGGCGATTGAACCCGAATCAACGGGCACCGAGCGGCGGTGAATCCAACGCCCGATTCCCGGCGGCGGATCCGTTTAGTGTCGCGAAGGGATTATCAATTTTTTTTAATATCCTTGCAAAAATTCTTTCTCTGTTCCGCCCTTTGTTATATATTCAAATAATTGGATTGGTGATGTTCCCGCCGTTGAAATCTGCGGGGGCAATCCCGATGTATCATGGAAATAAACAATTGACAGGATGAGAACCGTTTCCATGATTCAACGCTATGAAAGGAATATTGAAAAGGAAAGAGGTCCCCATGGCGATCGATCTTATTTATTACGGCCATGACACGCTGAGAAAAATAGCCGAAGAAGTAACCACCATCGATGGAGCGCTTATAGATTTCATCGATACCATGTTCAACGTCATGTACCGCGCCAAGGGCCTTGGCCTGGCGGCTCCGCAGGTGGACCGGTCCCGGCGCGTCGTCACCCTCGATATTGATGACAACAAGAAAAACATCGTCATGGAATTGATCAATCCCGTCATAAAGGAGTTTTCGAAGAAAGAGGAGCCCTACGAAGAGGGATGCCTCTCCGTCCCCGGCATAATGGGCGAGGTGGTGCGCCCCGTCGAGATATCCGTATCGGCGCTCAACCGCGACGGCAAGGAGATCGAGTTCGAGGCAAAGGGCCTCCTGGCGCGGGTCATCCAGCACGAGGTGGACCACCTGAACGGCATTCTCTTCGTCGATCACCTCGAGGACTACAGGCGCAATGAGCTCCGCTCGGAGTTGAAGAAAATCAAGAAGCTCAACACCCGGTCATGAAGATAGGATTTTTCGGCACACCGGACCTGGCGTCCCGCGTCCTCGGCGACCTGGGGCGGATGTATGATATCGCCTTCGTCGTTACCGCTGAAGACAAGGAGGCGGGGAGGAACCGCGAGGTGCAATTCTGTCCCGCCAAGGCGCGTGCGATGGAGCTCGGCATACCGGTGCTGCAGCCGAAAAGCCTGAAGGACCCGGGGTTCCTGGAGGAGCTGCGCCCCTTTGAGGCGGACATGTACGCCGTTGTCGCCTACGGAAGCCTGATCCCGCGGTCGGTCTTCGATCATCCGCCCCTGAAGACCGTCAACCTCCATCCCTCGCTGCTGCCGAAGTACCGGGGCGCGGCGCCGGTGCAGTGGGCCCTGATCAAGGGCGAGAAGGAGACCGGCATCACCGTGCAGCTCATCAACGAAAAGCTGGACGCCGGCGATATCATCGTGCAGGAGCGTCTGGCCCTGGACGGGACCATGACCGCGGCCGACGTAATGGAGATCGTGTCGTCCCGCGGCGCCGGGCTGATCGACAGGGCCGTGACGATGCTCGCGTCGGGGAGCGCGGTCCCGCTGAAGCAGGATGAGTCGCAGGCGACCTATTGCGGCAAGATCGACCGCGACATGGCCATGATAGACTGGACCAGGTCCGCGGAGGAGATACATAACCTGGTGCGGGGCCTCAACCCGAAGCCCGTCGCCTTCTCGACTTTCCGGGGTGAGAACATCAAGATCTGGATGACGTCCCTGCCGGGCGGCGATGTTCCCGCTCCCGCCGCGCCCGGCTCCATCATCCGTTTCCAGAAAAAGCGCCTTTTCGCCGGTACCGGCGGCGGCTGCGTGGAGATACTGTCCCTCCAGCCGGCCAACAAGAAGATCATTGACGGCCTCTCCTTCATCAACGGCTACCGGCTGACTCCGGAAGACCGCTTCGAGTAATACCGTCGATTATTGCGGTTGGTGAAAATCCCCCGAATTTCCTTCTGCCGGATCAGAGCGGAAATATTATCCGGAAAAGAGCGTTTCCGCTATTTTGAAACTCGAGGCTTCCCTTAAGCTGTGCTGTAAGCATACTGACGATCTTCAGCCCCATTCCCTGTGATGTTTCTGGATTGAAATCCTTCGGGAACACGGAATCCTTATTGGCGACTTCAATGACGGCTTTTTCCTCTTCGTTTTTCAAATCAAGGCGTATGGTACTTTCCCCGGTCTTGTCGCGCCCATGCTTCACGGCATTCATAAGCAGCTCATTCAGGATTAAACCTATGGAAATGGCGCGTTTTGTGTCGATGCGCAGCTCGTCCAGCCGCGATTCAATGACGAATCTTCTTTTTTCGCCAGTATAGGTATCAAGAAGCATCCGCCCCATCTTGTCGATGTATCTGTCGAGCCTTATTTCCCGTATCTCATTGGATTGAAAGAGCAGGTCGTACAACGCCGCCATTGACTGGATGCGGTTTCTGATGTTCTTCAGCGCTTCCTGAGCGTGGGGATCGCGCAAGAGGTCAGTCTCAAGGCTCACCAGGCCGTTGATGATGGACATGCTGTTTTTAACCCTGTACTGCAACTCGTGCAGAAGGGTCTCCTTTTCCTTCAATGCCCTGTGCAGATTTTCCTCGATGCGTTTCCGGTCGTTGATATAGCGGTTGCTCCCCTGCAGTCCTGTAATTTTCCCTTTTTCGTCATAAATCCACGTTACGGTTATCTCGTCGAACAGGATAGATCCGTCCTTCGCGTATTGCTGGATCTCGATCATTTTTGATGGCGTTCTTTCAGCAGCTGGTTTCGACAGCTCATTGGCTATCTCTTTGCGTATGAAATCCACATATTCGGGAAGGACATAATCATCCAATTCCATCCCTATGGACTCTTCCTGTGTCCAGCCGGTCATTTTTTCCACCGATGGACTGATATAGGTGAAATGCCCGTTTAAGTCCATTGTCCATATCACATCAGTGGAATTATCAGCCAGCAGCCGATAGCGCCGCTCGCTTTCCCGCAATGCTACTTCCGCCTGCTTGTGCTGAGTTATATCCAACATACAGCCGACAAGCTGTGCGAAATTATTATTTTCGTCCCGCAGTATGTTGCCGATTTCAAATACCCAGACAAGGTCGCCGTTTTTCCTGACCATGCGCAGTTCCAGTGGAAATTCCTCGCCTTTGTCAAGAACGCGCCGTAAACTATCAAGCACAAGCGCATGATCGTCAGGATGGATGAATTCCATCATGCTGTGTCCGAGTATGTCATCCTCGGAGTAACCAAATTTTTTTACGTTCGGGCTGATGTACATCGCGACACCGTCGCGGTTAAGGACATATATAATAATGTCGAGATTTTCTATTATTACTTGGTATTTTGCGTTTGAATCACGCAGCGCTTCTTCCATCCAACTGCGGTAGCTGATATCGCGATTGCTCCCCTGGATGCCAATCGGATTCCCATCCTTGTCGAAAATCCAGGCAAGGTTGGATTCGACATTGATGATGGTCCCGTCTTTTTTATACTGTTTGAAATTCAGATATTTAGTCTTGCTGCGTTTTTCGGGAGGCAGGGACAGTTCATGGATGAGTTCTGCCTTGAACATGGAAACATACTGTGGGAGGATATAATCCTCATAGGTCATCTGATACGCCTCTTCCGGTGTCCAGCCGGAAAGATGAAATACGGATGGGCTTACATAGGTAAACTCGCCGGAGATATCCATGGTCCAGATAACGTCCCTTGAATTATCAGCAAGAAGACGGTAGCGCGATTCGCTTTCTCGGAGCCTGAGATGGGCTTCGTAGAGCTTGAAGGCCATGTCGATACTGGCCGTGAGGACCGTTTCACCGGCGCTTTTAAGGATATAGCCGTAATTCGTGATTTCCCTGGTTTTATCAACAACCTCCTTTTCGATGTGCGAGGAGAGAAAAACCAGGGGAATATCGTGATCCTGAAGGATCATCACCGCCGCTTCGGGCCCATCCATCCCGTCGCCAAGGTCGATATCCATCAGGATCATGTCTATCTGTATTTCTTCTTTACAACATTCAATGGCGCTTTCACCGTCGGACACGGTGATTACATCATATCCATGTCTCTGCAGCGTGGCGGATTCTGCCTCTGCTATCAATGCTTCATCTTCAACTAGAAGAATGCACTTTTTTATATCCATTACCGGAGGCTCCATTCATAATATTACGGTTATATTTCTATCTTGTCAAGAACACTCCAGGGAATCGGATTTCAGCCGATGAATACAACGAATCATCAGTTGATGAAATCATATACGACCAAGATTAAAAAACAAATTCCCGCTATCGCGGGAACTTGTTGCGGTTTCCATGCTGATTTTCTGTCATCACTTCTTTTTCTTGAGCTTGCCGAAGAGACCCTTGATCCCTTCCACCAGGGTCTTCGGTTTCTGCTTTTTCTCGTCTCCGATGATCCTGCCGGCCTTCTCGAAATTTTCGCCGTATTTGTTTTTAAAATATTCAAGGCGTTCTTCCGGCGACGCGTCCCTGGAAAGGGCCGGCTGCCTTTTACGATGCTGGTCTCTGCCCTGGTTCTGGCGCGGCTCGCGGCGCTTTTCCCGCTCGCGGCGCGGTTCCCGGCCCTGTGCCGGCGCCTGGGGTTGGGCCTGGACCGCTCCTTCCGCGGCCGGTTTCTTGCCCCTTCTGCGACGTTTGCGTTTTTTAGCCTGTTGGTCGTCGGCGCCTTCGGCGCCTGTGGCCTGATGGATCTGGCGATCCACGGGCGGGGCCGGCTGTGATTGTCTCTGCTCGCGGCGCGGTTCCCTGCGGGGTTCCCTGCGGGGCTCACGACGGGACTCGCGGCGCTGCTCATCCGCTGCCGGGTAGGCGCCTTCGACTGCGGCGGGGCGCTCACGCGGCTCGCGCCGAGGTGTTTCGCTACGGGGCCTGCGGCTTCCGTCCCTACCGCGGTCACGGTCACGTCCCTGGCCCCTTCCGCTCCGCGGCCTGTCGCCGCGTCGATCGCCGCGCTCCCTGCGGCCGCTGTGGATCGGCGCGCCTGCCGCTTCCACGATAAGGCCCTCCTCGGCCCATTTCACCGGGATCTTCATGCCGATGAGCTTCTCTATCGGCCCCAGGTTGAACACGTCCTCCTCGCAGGCGAGGGAGATGGCCCTGCCGGTCTTGCCCGCCCGGGCCGTCCTGCCGATGCGGTGAACGTAGTTCTGGCAGTCATCGGGCAGGTCGTAGTTGATGACCATGTCGAGGTCCTCGATATGGAGGCCCCGGGCCGCCACGTCCGTGGCCACCAGTATTTCGGTCTCGCCCGCCTTGATGGCGTCGATGATCTGCAGGCGCTTGCTCTGCGGAAGGTCGCCCGATATGTAGTCGTTGGTGATATTGTTGGCGTTGAGGCGCTTTGACACGCGCTCCGCGGTCCGCTTCATATTGGTGAAGATGAGGACGCTCTTCGGCTTTTCCTTCTGCATGAGCCCCAGGAGGAGATTGAACTTTTCGTCCTTGCCCACGTGGTACAACTCCTGGGTGATGAGCTCCACGGTGAGATGCTCCGGGTTAATCTCGATCTCCACGGGCTCGTTCATGTATTCCCAGGCGAGGTGCTTGACGCGCTGGTCCAGGGTGGCGCTGAAGAGCATGGTCTGGCGTCTCTCCGGCTGTACCATGTGCTTTATCATGTAGCGGATGTCGGGCATGAAGCCCATGTCGAACATCCGGTCCGCCTCGTCGATGATAAGTATCTCGAACTTGAGGAAATCGATCTTGCGCGATTTCTGGTAGTCGATCAGGCGGCCCGGCGTGCCGATAAAAATGTTCAGGTCTTCCTTGAGGAGGCGGTCCTGGGTGGCGTATCCGACGCCGCCGTAAAAGCACCCGGTCTTGAGTCCGGTCTGCTTGCCCAGAAGTATGGCGTCCTGCTCCACCTGCACGGCGAGCTCCCTGGTGGGAGTAAGAACGAGCGCTTTTTTGTGGCGGTACTTTTCTTCGGTCAGGAACAGGTTGAAAATGGTGATGAGAAAGGCTGCGGTTTTACCCGTGCCGGTCTGCGACTGCACCATGACGTCGGTGCCGACGAGGCTTTTCTGGAGGGTCGCTTCCTGCACCGGCGTGCATTCTACAAAGCCCGCGTCCTGGATACCCCCCATGACTGAGGGGTGGAGGTTTAATTCGGTAAATAGCATAGTATCCTTATGGTTTTGTTATGTATTAGTAGCGTCATAGCATCAGGTATTCTTGTTTCTCATTCCGTCGCGACTATGGCAAAACGTCCTTCGGCAGTTCAACAGGCCTTACCTGCGCGACCTGTGCCGACCTTTTCGAAACAGGTCGAATTACTCACTGCGCCGCTTTGCTTGGTGGACTGATCGGTTACCGCCCTTCAACAAGGCTCGGGAGCCGCGTAGCCGGGCCACATCACGGAGTAAATCCTGGGCCTATCAATGAGCTATTCGCCATGAAAGCCCCGTACAACATGGTTATGACGACTTCTATAAATCTCCCTCTTTCTGCTTTTTATATATATTGTCAATACAAATAATTTATTGAATAATAATTATTGACAAATAATATATCGCCGAAATATATTTAAAGGTCGCCCTGATATGGATATTCGCCCGGAGCCGCGGGGCGCCTGTGCCGGCGGCGGTTATAATTATGATGGTACATTTCGATACTGTTTCCGATGACGCCCATATTGGCAGGGAGAAGAGAAAGGCGCGCGAACTGCGCCATTCGGCATGGTGGCGGAGAAAGATAGCGACCGGTATCTGCCATTACTGCGGGAAAAAGTTCCCGCCCCGCGAGCTGACCATGGATCACAAAATCCCCCTGGGACGCGGAGGCACATCCGAGAAGATAAATATCGTTGCGGCCTGCAAGGAGTGCAACAACAAGAAGAAATATCTGCTTCCCACCGAGTGGGATGAATACATGAAGACGTTGAAATCGTAATAGGATGATGATATGGCTGATAGCGCTCTAACATTTAAGGCCGGGGACGTGATCTTCGTCCAGGGTGAAAACCCGTCCGGACTGTTCATGCTGCAGAACGGCACCCTGGAGATACTCTCCGCTTCCGATGAATATGACGGCCTTGACCGGAGCATTATCATTTCCAAGAGCGTGCGTGTCGGCCTTATATCGGGCAAGGCCCTTCTTTCCGGCTTTTCGGACCATCTGAGCGGAGCCTATCGGAAAAGCCTGCGGGCCGTGACTGACGCCACGGTTGCCCGGTACCCGATCCCGCGCGGCGGGATCCAGGGCTTCGCCGATTCAGATCCGGGCCAGGCGCTCAATATCCTCAAGCACGTGAACAACAACATCAAAACGGTCGGCGTCATCGTCGCCAAATACACGAAGCTGTATCAGACCGTGTGCATGATGTCCGACAACATGGCCCTCATGTACCGCGAGATGTCGGAAACCAACGCCTCCGAGCGCCTTCACCGCAATGCCGAGGAGATACACAAGAAGTTCAAGTCGAAGGGCGGCTCCTTCCCGGCGGAATTTGACGCGCGATTCCTCATCGTCGACAACAGTCCCTCCCTGGATAAAAAATACCTCCTTCCCGAAGCGGTGCAGGAACATCCCGGCACCAAGTACGATGACTTCATACTGAGGACACTGCAGCTCGACCAGAACGTCGTCATCTCCATGTTCAGGTCTGACCCGACCATGGCGTCAAGCATGTATGACGGCCTCTCGGAGAGCTTGATATCATCCCTCGACCGCGTCCAGGAGATTTGTCATTTCGTGGACAATGAGCTGGCAATCCTCTTTGGCGATGACGACAGCTGGGCTTCGTACCTGGTCGACCGGGGAGGCTTGAGCGAATGGGAACGGAGCGGCAAGTGCTCCGCCGACTTCGTCAAGAACCTGCTCAGCCTGGTGGTCAAGCTGAACGCCCTGTACGAGGAGCTGTGCGGCAGAAAGATGACGGCCCTGTTCCCCGGGATCCGGAAGATCCATGGCTATTATTCCTCGGCGAGAACGGGCGGGGAGACCGCGACAAAGCGGGAAGCGCCGGCGGTCATTTCGACGGGGGCCCTCAACAAGTCGATCCACCAGATCTTCGAATTCGCCCTGATGCCGAAGGATTTCAGGACGAAGCTGCTGAAGAGCCTCAATGAATTCAAGAGCGCCAAGAATCCTTTCAATACCGAGCCGGAGGGAAGAAAGCTCAGGAGACAGATTACCGCCCTCTACTGGGACCTTTACAAGCAGGCGTACATCCGCAGCCGCAGCGAGAGCGCCGTGCCGCGGCCGGTGCAGATGATGCTGAGCTTCGGCTTCCTCGACGAGGGTCTCCTTGAAGAAAGCCAGGTGACGGAGCTGTCGGACCTTTCCCGGTCGCGGGAAAAGAGCAGGGACATACCCGTGCTCATGGAAACCGAGTTCCTGAACATGATATACGAAGGCAAGGTGGAGCCGAGCATCACCGAGATGGGCCTCACCTACCAGGGGCACCTCGAGGAGATGGAAAAGCATAAATCCAGGAAAGAGCGCGAGGAGGAGCAGAAGGTCGACGAGAATATCGGCAAAGTGATGTACGAAATAGGGCAGCGCCTGGCCACCACATCCGCCATCTGTTCCGGTTCCACGGCAACCGCCTTCCCGATCCTGACGGCGCTGATGGTACGGGGAAGCCTGAAGCAGATATACAACAACAAGCAGAAGATCGAGACCATCACCAAGGAGGTCCGTAACATTGATTTTTCAGTGTTCTACCGCGAAACGGTGCTCAAGATCGGCGAGGCCCGCGAGATCATACAGGAAGAGGTGGTCCCGTATTTTATTCTCCTTCCGATCTTCGGCTCGAGGACCCTTCTCTGGCAGGATATGACCGGCACCAACAAGAGGAGCCGCGGGCGGATCGTGGTCCCCATATTCTTCATGGGCGACCTGATGAAGAGCCTCGTCCACACATTCGCCAGCTTCCGGTGGGAGCTGAACCGGGACATCAAGGGCGCCATGTGGGCCGACCCGATAGAGGGAGGGGTGACGGGCGAGTATTTCGATTACGCCAACACGTTTAAAAAGATGTCGAAGCTTTCCCAGGAGGCGAAAGAGAAGATCGAGGAGAAGTTTCGCAGCATCCGCAACAACCGGGACCGCTTCGCCGACGACTATATACAGTGGGTCATGTACGAAAAGGACGGGATCATGAAGCTCAACAACGTGGTGCGCGAGATGTTCTTCCGCCACATCCCCTTCCGCAAGGAGCTCAGGGGAAGGCTCGAATCGATGCCCGCCTTCACCCAGCCGGCGACGCGCTACAAGAACATCCACAAGAAGGAAGTGGAGGCCTATGAGCGCCGTTTCAAGAAATACCAGGACGATAGCGGCCAGCTCCCGGAAGAATTGAAGAAATTTTTTGAATTTTTGGATCTGTAAGATGGTATGCCTTCTGCTAGCCCGGGGTTTAAACCCCAGGCTAAAGAATCAATACCAGAACGTCCACGCGGTCTTCCCGGTTCTTTTCGACACGGCCAGGAGACGGTATTCGGTCCATAACAGGTACAGATCGTTTGCGGGAGACTCGTAGAGTATCTCCGGTATGTGCTCCCGCATGGCCCCTTCAGTCCGGTCAAGCTGCCATATCATCCTGCCGTTGACCCTTCTCGTCACCCGGTAAGTTTCCCGGTCCGTGTCCAGGTATTTGAGCTCCACATCGCTTTTTACGGCGCCCCGCATGGCAGAGAGGGGCAACGGTACGCGGGATTCCGAAAAATCCTTGAAGGATAGCACCAGCGCCCCGTTGTGAAAAGCGAATCTGTGTACTTTCTTTTTGCCGTACATTCCGTTCTTAACAAGACGTGTCCTGGTCCGCAGCCTGTCATCGGCCAGGTAACATTCATCTTCCTCCCCGATAAGCAGAGAATCTTCATTGGCCCCCAGGATGGGGTCTTCGCTTTCGACGCTTTTCCTGGTTATCAATTTCCCCGTTTTTCGGTCCAATACCCATGCCCGCAGGAGCGGGGGCGTATCGGCCAGTTCCGATCCCCCCATTGCGTAGATATCGGTGAAAACAATGGCCTTGTTGAGTATCACGGCCTGGCGGATGGCTCCGGCGCGGCCGACGTTGAAGGGATTAACGGTCGCCTGAGCGATCAGAAAGACGCAGACACCGGCGGCCCCTCCGATGAGAATGCGGTAATATATTTTTTTTGTCGCGGGAAGATTTTTTGAATTATTAAAGGGATACACCTCTGTAATGAAGAAGATGATGCCCAGGATAAGAATCATTGTCGTGGCCAGTCCGACAATCTGGTTCGCGTAGAGATAATCGATTATGATCCGCATGGTTTACCTGCGATGGCGTGAATTGTGCGGCATACTGCTTTGTAACGACAGGCCCTTGACAGGTTACACGGTTTTTTCGTTTCCATGGCGCCGGCTTATCGGTTATGTAATTGACAGATTCGATAAAGGTGTTACCGTTCAATGTCAATTATTTTTCACATATCCGGTTAATATACGGTAAATGCGTGAGGGCGGGCCATGAATAAAAATATAGTGAAACGAATGATCCAGGTTCTTCTGACATTCATTCTTATCGGGGTGGTGCTTTTTTTATCCGCCTGGACCGTGCGATGGCAATGGGCGTGGATTTTCATAGGCGTGAGCATCGCGATCCTTATAGTCAACCTCTTCGTCCTTCCAGCGGAGGTGATCGAGGAGCGCGGCAGGAAAAAAGAGAACGTGAAAAAATGGGACAGGGCGCTGAGCGCCGCAGGCATCGTACCCTATTTCGGGCTCTATGTCATTGCCGGTCTTGATTACAGGCTCTGTTGGAGCGTTGAGATCAATGCCGGTATCCGTGTCATGGCCGTGCTGGCGTATTTCCTCGCTTCCATGGTGTCGACATGGGCCATGGTTTCGAACAGGTTCTTTTCGACCATGGTCCGGCTCCAGACAGAGCGCGGCCATCAGGTCGCGACGGGGGGGCCGTACCGATTCGTGAGGCACCCCGGCTATGTCGGCTTCATCCTCTCGAACCTTATGATCCCGATCATACTCGGATCCCTGTACGGGCTGATGGCGTCGGCGGTTTCGGTTGCCCTGCTGGTCATACGCACCGGTTTGGAGGATAAGACATTGCAGGCTGAACTGGAAGGGTATGCGAATTATTCGCAAAAAGTAAAGTATCGCCTACTGCCTTATATCTGGTGATTGCGGGGAGATATCATGAAATACTTCAATTATGATTCATACTGCGGGATCTATTGCGGGGCCTGCGATATAATGCATGCCTACCAGACCGGTCATAATACAGCTTTTGCCTCCTTCTGGAATGAATCCGCCGTGAAGGCGATCCACAAGGCCGTCGGCATCCCCTATGATGATTCAAAGCCCTTTGAGCTGGCCTGCCACGGCTGTAAATCCGATTCCCTATTTGTCAACTGCAGAGTCTGTAAAATACGCACCTGCGCCATCGAAAAGAAGATGGATCACTGCATTGACTGCGGCGATTATCCCTGTAAGCTGTTCTCTGATTGGCAGAAGATGAAAGCCCTGCTCCCCCATCTGGAGCAGGTGCCTGTTAATCTGGAGAGTATTAAAAAGAATGGCGTTAACCGGTGGTTGTCGGAACAGGACCAATACTGGAAATGCCCTGAATGTCATACCGGTTTTGCATGGTATTCATCAACATGCGCCAATTGCGGCCATGATTTGAAAAAGTCCGCGTGGCGCTTTAATTTCATCCGGTCAGGATTGATGAAACTCGGCCTGCGTCTTTCCTCGCTTATGCCCGGAAAAAAATAGAACATTTATCGCACCAATCATAGGGCGGCGATGGCAGCGGACTCAGTGTCTTTTCTACAGCCTGGATACCATGGCGCCCATCAGCGCGCCGAGGAGAATGCTTCCATAGGGGTTTGACGTGATGGGGCACGTTCCGGTGCTGCAGCCGATAAAGTAATAAAAGAGAAAACCGGCGATTCCGCCGATGCCGATGCCCAGCACAAGGCCCCAGGGGATCCTTCTCGGTTTATTCTTGCTTAATGTACTTTCATTTTCACGCATCATTCTTCAATCGCTCCCATCGGGCAGAAGGTTACGCAGGCGCTGCAATGCTGGCACTTGCTTTCGTTTATGGCAGGCAGTCCATGCCCTTTTTGTTCAATTGCCCCATGGGGGCAATACCGCACAGCCGGGCATGTATGGTTCTGTGGGCATCGTTTGGGGTTCACTGTCATGGTGTCATATCCTCAACTATTTGATTGTTAAGAATATAATAAAATACTTAAATAATGTCAAGTTTTTCTTTCAAGAAGTGCCATTGATTGATTATCATTCTTTTTCGAGCTCTTTCTTCACCATCCTGTCAACCATGGATGCGGGCAGGACCTTGACGATCCTGTATTTCAGCGTCGATGGCGCCACCAGGTACCGCAGGCGCGGCTGTTTTTTCGTCAGGGCCCTATGCACCATCCGGGCAATGGCTTCCGGCGGAAGGCCGGTGGTTCTGCCCTTCCTGACGGCCTGCTCTCCGATTTTCCGGGCCGTTTCAATGAAGGGGGAGGTGCCTTTCATGTTCAGGATTTCCTCGGTCTTGTCCCAGACGGGCGTGGCCACTCGGCCCGGCTCTATGATGACGACCTTCACGCCGCACAGGAGAAGCTCGCGGCGCAGGGAGTCTGAGTAGCCTTCTAGAGCGAACTTGCTCGCGCAGTAGGGTCCGGTGAAGGGAGTGGCGAAAAAGCCGGAATCGCTGGACATCATCACGATCCTTCCGGCTGATTCGATGAGAAGGGGCAGGAAGGTCCGCGTCACCCGGTGGACGCCTAAAATATTCGCGTCCAGCTGCCGCTCCATGTCGGCATCGGATATGTCTATCAGCGGTCCCGCAACGGCAATGCCGGCGTTGTTGATCAGGCCATAGAGGCCGGTCTTCCTTTTCATGACAAAGGCGAGGGCGGCAGATGTATCCTTCGGGCTTGTCACATCGAGCTTTACCGGCACGACACCGGCGATCTTCTCCAGGTCGTCGAGGTCCTTCTTTTTGCGCGCGCAGGCATACACGCCGAACCCCCGGGACGCGAGCTGTTCCGCGCAGGCCCTGCCGATTCCGGTACTCGCACCGGTGATAAGTACCCATTGTTTATCCATAATTGTATCCTGCATTTTTTGTTTCTCGCGGAGACGCAGGGGCGCAGAGATAAATTTGATAATCAATCTGCGTCTCTGTGACTCTGCGAGAGATTTAATTTCAGTAGAGCGTATATTTCCTTCTTTTTTTCCTGTATTCTTTGATCCCCGGCGCAGTTGCCTTAATGAATTCCTTCCAGGGCTTCCCGGCCTGAATGTACACCCTGAACTTGTCGGTGCCGGCCAGTCCATCGATGTCATAAAAAGGCCCGAACCGCACCCATTGGGCGAGGTAGGGATAGTTCTTCATGACGGCCCCGATGATGCGATAGGCCGTTTCAGTGGGACTGAATTTGCCGCCGGTGTAAAAGATCTGGGCGCCGCCGCAGCGCATGTTGGCGTACTTGCTGAAGGTAGGCTTGAAGTAGACCGGTTTGAACCTGAAGCTCTTCAGTTTGAGCTCTTCCAACTTTTTGCAGAAGGATACCGGCTCGATCCATGGCGCGCCGATATACTCGAAGGGCTTGGTGGTTCCCCGGCCGAGGGAAAGGTTTATCCCTTCCATGAGAACAATGGCGGTGTACACGATGGCCGATTCGTAGGTCGGCAGGTTCGGCGAGGGCGGTATCCAGGGGAGCCCCGTTTTGTTGAAGAGCCCGCGCCGGGAATACCCGCCCATGTTGATCACCCTGAGCTTAACCTTCGGCCTGAACTGGCCCCGGTAGTACCGGGCCGATTCGCCTATGGTCATGTCGTACAGGAACGGCGCGGGGAAGGCGCTCACGTACTTCGTGGCATAGCGCTTTTCCAGGAAGGAGCCGTCGATGCCCAGGAAGCCAACGGGGTTGGGGCGGTCGAGGACGATGAGCTCCCGGTCAAGGCCGTCCATGGCGTCCATGATATCCTTCAGGTTCGTGATATAGGTGTAGCAGCGCATGCCCATGTCCTGTATGTCGAAGATCACGATGTCCACCTGTTGTATCAGGTACCTGAGTGTGTTCCGGTTAATGCCGTAGAGGTTGTAGATATGGCAGTTGATGATCCGGTCGAACGACACGGGATGGAAGTCGAGGTCGTTTTTATATCCGTAAATGCCATGCTCCGGCGCCAGGACCATGGACACCGTGACGCCGCTGTCCCGCAGGAGCTGGATATTCTGCCTCAGGTCGAAGTCATAGCCGGAGTGGTTGGTCACCAGGGCTGCCTTGCGTCCCCTGTATTTCTTTACCGGGCCGCCGATGAAGCGTTCTATGCCGGTGCGGACGTGGCGGCCGCCGGGGTTGAGATTATAGCTGACACTGCTTCCGCAGCCCGAGAAAAGGATTAAGAGGATACAGGCTGCGGATATCCGTAGTGTGATTCTGTTCATGTGTCCGGTTCCAGAGAAATTAGTAAATATGCCGATAGTTATCGGTACAGAGCCCGATAGTTATCGGTACAGAGCCCGATAGTTATCGGTACAGAGCCCGATAGTTATCGGTACAGAGCCCGATAGTTATCGGTACAGAGCCCGATAGTTATCGGTACAGAGCCCGATAGTTATCGGTGCAGAGCCCGATAGTTATCGGTGCAGAGCCCGATAGTTATCGGTGCAGAGCCCGATAGTTATCGGTACAGAGCCCGATAGTTATCGGTACAGAGCCCGATAGTTATCGGTACAGAGCCGATAGTTATCGGTGCAGAGCCGATAGTTATCGGTGCAGAGCCGATAGTTATCGGTACAGAGCCGATAGTTATCGGTATAAATCCTTGCCCCACGGTCAACAATTATTCCTAAACCTGCTTGACATTGCATGCACCGGGAGGGTAAGGTGAAGCACATAACTGATATAATTGTCGTTAATCGGCGCCATAAAAGTTACATAAAACCGTGACGCCGGTGCGGCGTACTGACCCGTGGTTCCCACGGCAGACACAATCATAATAAGGAAGATGATATGAACAACGGAAAAAAATATATCGTTTTTTTAATGCTCCTGACGGTGCTATTCTTCGCGACCTGCGCCCTCACCACCGAGCGGGAGCAGAAGATACTGGACTACTATAACGACCAGAACAAGGAGAAGTACGCCGATCTCCTGGTGGATGTCCAGCGGTATACCACGTCGGCAACGGAGTATCATAACAAGTTCATCCGCTACCTCATCGGCATCGCCGGCGATATCGTTGAGAAGAAGAAGCTTGCCGTCGACAAGGGAAGCATCGGCTTTTACTTCGACAAGAAATCGGGGGACCGCAATAAGCTTTACCTGGGCGTTGATATCGACACCAAGGGAAATTACGACCAGCCCTTTGAGAATGTCGCCGTGACCCTGGTGCGGCGGAACCTCCGTGACGTGGTCCAGACCATCAACTCCTGCCGGAGCATCTTCAGCGAAGACCATATCGCCGGCATGGTTATCGGATGGAAATGGACCTCCAGGGGTGGCAGCGAGCACGTGAGCGTGTGGATCCTGAAGGAGGATTTCATCAAGTTCGAGGACAACATGATCACCTTTGATGAGCTGGTCCAGCGCAGCTTCGTTACCAACACCGCCGGGCGGGTCATAAAGCTCTCATTATAATAAAAAAGCTCCTCACCGTTTGTCTTTTTTTCCATCATCGTTATCGGCCTGAATGGTTGACGGTTGTCTTCCGCTTATGTCTTTTTCCCCAAATTGGGCGAGTTATTTAAGACTGTTCCATTTTTCTTGGTAATATTTATGTAAAAAATTGGTTGCATTGTGCAATAATTTGCTTGATTAATTTATGCTATATCTGTATATTGTATACTATATACAGATACTATTCACATAGGTTTTGGGATATACTTTTAGGTTAGATTGGGGATTAAGCATGGAATTAGCATCCAAGACGTTGTTACTTGTGGAAGATGATGTCATTAGCGGAATGTTGGAAGCGGATAGACTGGAGCATGAAGGCTACAATGTCGTTCATGTAATGACCGGTGAAGAAGCTATCGATCTGTGTAGAGTGGGTAAGCACGGGATCGATCTCATCCTGATGGATATTGACCTGGGTAGAGGGATTGACGGAACGCAGGCAGCCAGGGAGATATTGAGAGACCATGATATACCCGTGGTCTTCCTCACATCATATATGGAAAAGGAGATCGTTGAGCTGACCGATACGATAGCATCATACGGCTATGTCATTAAAAACAGCGGCGGCCCGGTTCTCGATGCATCGATCAAGATGGCCTTCAAGCTCTATGAGGCGAACAGGCTTCTCCGCCTCAACAGGGATAACTTCTCTACCATGTTTCACGCCAATCCTGATTCGACATCCATTACGCACATGGTCACCGGTCTTATCATGGAAATCAACAAGACCTTTACAAATTTCACCGGGTATGCTCGGGAGGAAGCCCTCGGCCGCTCCGCCGTAAGCGATCTTCGCCTGTGGTTTGATCCGGATGACCGGATACGAATGCTGGCGGAACTGGAGTCGAAGGGTCGCGTCGATGGCCTGGAAGTTCCCATACGCATCAAAAACGGCACCATCAAGACGCTTCAGATGTCGGCGAGCAGGATCACTTATAATGGCGAGCCCTGCGTCATTATTGTCACGCGCGATCTAACCGAACGCAAACTGGCCGAGGCGAAATTGAACACCGCCTTCCAGCAGATGCATGATATCATCGAATTCCTGCCGGATCCGACATTTGTCGTCGATCGTGATCGGAGGGTAATATTCTGGAATAAAGCCATGGAGGATTTGACCTCTATCAAGAAGGAGGATATAATCGGGCAGGGTGATTATGCCTACGCTCTTCCCTTTTACCGGGAGCGGCGGCCTATTCTAGTCGATCTCGTCGATCAGCCGTCTCAGGAACTGGAGTCGAGATATAATTACGTATTGCGAGTCGGGAATAGCGTATATGCGGAAACTCATGTGGCTCATCTGAATCAGGACGCAGGTGCGTATATATGGGGAGTGGCATCACCGCTCTTTGATTCCAGCGGCAGCAAGATCGGGGCTATCGAGGTCCTCCATGACATCACCGAGAGACTGAAGATCAAGCAAGCCCTCAGGGAAAGTGAATCATTGTACCGGCTCCTGGCCGAAAACACTGACGATGTTATCTGGCTCCTCAATTCTGATCTATGCTTTACATATATAAGCCCGTCTATCAGAAAATTACGCGGCTTTGAGCCGGACGAAGTCATAGGTCGAACACTGGAGGATATGTTCACCCCGGAATCACTGAAAGTGATTTATGAACTGTACGAACATAAGATGCCCGATGTCGAGCGGGGGTTGAACCCCAACACCCGCATCATTCTCGAGGAATACCACAAGAACGGCTCCACGGTATGGGTTGATAATACCGTCAACGTATTACGGGACCCGGAAGGACGGCTCATCGGGTTCATGGGCGTATCCAAGGACATATCGGAACTCAAAAGGATCGAAAATGAACTGGAAAAATCCCTCAGGCAAAAAGAAGTCCTGATGAAGGAGCTCCAGCACCGGGTGAAGAACAATATGAATGTCATCGCCAGTCTGCTCAATCTCGAGGTTGATAGATTACCCGATGAGGACAGCCGGCGGATTTTTCATGACGCGCGTTCCCGCATCGACGCGATGTCGGCCATATACGATAAGCTGGTCCAGTCGGATGACCTTGATAGAATTGATCTGTCCGACTACATCAGGGACCTGGTGAACATGATTGCCGAATCCTATGCCATGAATAAAGGGACTATTCGGCTTTCAATGAATCTCGATGAAGTCAAACTCGATATTAAGCGTGCGGTGCCCCTCGGGCTTATCCTGAATGAGCTCATTACCAATGCGGTCAAATATGCCTTTCCCGGCGGTATGAGCGGAGAAATAGGTATCAGGCTCAGGATGGAGGATGGCCGGATCAATCTCGGCGTATCCGACAATGGCGTCGGCTTGCCGGAGGGCGCCGCGCTGGATCAGGCAAAAAGCATGGGATTCAGGTTGATCAATGTGCTGGCCAAACAGATAAAAGGTACACTTCTTATCGAACAGAATCTGGGAACGAGCGTATTGTTGAAATTCAATCTCTGATCATTTGGGTTTGTTTGTTGAGATTGATTACTTTGTCATACCGGTAAGCGCGGATTTGATGTGAAGAGACGGTTTGTCAACCGGCCTATTGACCTGTTATAACCGAAAGCTCCTTTATCACCGCCTTGTTCTCCATCATGGTGCCCACACTGATGCGGATGTACTCTGACTGCACCGGGCCGGTGTAGTGCCTGACGAGGATCTTTTTGTCCTTCAGCTTCTGGTACAGGTCCGATGACTTGATCTTCGGGTGCCTGACAAAGATGAAGTTGGCCCGGGAGGGGATTATCTCGAAGCCCAACGCCGTCAGGCTCTCCTCTAGGTACTCCTTGTTGCTCACCACCATCTCGATGTTGTAGTTGAAGCCGCGCTTGTCCTTCAGGGCGGCCACTGCCCCGGCTGTGGCCAGCAGGTCCACGTTGTAGGAGTCCTTGATCTTCATGAGGCCCCGGATGATGTCCAGGGACGCCACCGCGAAGCCGATGCGGAGCCCCGCCAAAGAGTAGGATTTGGACATTGATTGCGTCACGATGAGGTTGTCGAATTCGTCCGTGAGGCCCGCGGCTGAGCCGCCGTAGAAGTCGACATAGGCCTCGTCCACCACCAGGAGCCCCTTGAATTTCTGGAGGAACGACGCGATCTCCTCCACCTCCACGTAGGTGCCGGTGGGGTTGTTCGGGTTGGCGATGATGACGAGATTGTATTTTTTCTTTAAAAAAGCCCCGAGGTTGTAGGAGAAGTCCTTGTTCAGCGGGACCGTTTCATACTTGATTCCGTTCATCTGCGCCAGGGTGGAATAGAGGGCGTAGGACGGATAGGCGAAGGCCGCCAGGCCCTCGGGGTCGATGAATCCCCGGAAGAGGAGGGTGAAGATCTCGTCGGAGCCGTTGCCCACGAAGACGTTTTCCGCGTCCACGCCCTTTGCCGACGCGAAGGCCTCGCGGATCGCCCGGGCCGTCGGGTCCGGGTAGCGCTTGAGGGAGTCGTTCGCAGCGGACCTGATCGCCTCCAGCACGGTCTTGGAGGGCGGGAAGGGGTTCTCGTTGGTGTTCAGCTTGATGAATTCGTCGAGGCCCTGGGGCTGCTCCCCCGGTATGTATTCCGCGGCGTTCTTCAGCCGGGTGTTCCAGTATCTCATTTCGTTTCCTTTGGCCATATGATCCTCGGTTTGATTCGTAAAGGCGCGGTTCAAGAACCGCGCTTATCATGAACAGCCAGGCGATTCACCGGTAGCATGGTGCGCCACGCCTATGATATCATGTATATCGGCAATTTTTTCTTTTTTCATGTATCCTTCCAGCTCGCCGATAAGGGAGACGGAAAGGGCCGGGTCCACCATGTTCATGGTGCCGACGGATACGGCCGCGGCGCCGGCCATGAGGAACTCCAGCATGTCCTCGAAACAGGCGATGCCGCCGAGGCCGATGACCGGGATCTTCACCTTTTCGAAGATCTGGTACACTACCCGCACCGCCAGGGGCCGTATGGCCGGACCGGACAGGCCCGCGACCCTGTTCTGGAAGTGGGGCCTCTTTTTTTTCGTGTCGATCTTCATACCCAGGAACGTGTTTACCGCGGACAGGGCGTCGGCCCCGATCCGCTCTGCCCGCACCGCGAACTCGGTTATGTCCGTGACGTTGGGCGAAAGCTTCACGATGAGGGGGCACGTCGTCGCCTTCCGCGCCTTCTCCACGAGGTCCGTGAAGCGCTTCAGGTCCGTGCCGAAGGCCATGCCGCCCTCCTTCACGTTGGGGCACGATACGTTAAGCTCCAGGGCCCCGACGCCCTCCGCCGCGGAAAGGGCGGCGCAGAGCTCCACGTTTTCCTCTACCGAATGGCCCGCCACGTTGGGGATCACCGCGGCCCCGGCCTTTATCAGGAAGGGGAGCTTTTCGCTCAAGAACCGCTCAAGTCCCACGTTTTCCAGGCCGATGGAGTTGAGGACCCCGGCCGGGGTCTCGATGATGCGGTTCCCCCTGTTTCCCGGCCGCGGCTTCACCGAGAGGCCCTTGGTGAAGATTGCCCCCAACTTCGAGATGTCGATGAACCCGGACAGCTCCTCGCCGTACCCGGCCGTGCCGGACGCCACGGTCACGGGATTTTTCAGGACCAGGTCCCTGATGTGGATCGCTGTATTCATTGATTTCCGGCGTATAATGCCTTCACCAGATAGAATCATCCCCCGGCCGAGTCAAGAAATAAAATATTCTGGAAACCGTTGGCCATCCACGGGTGCCCGAATTAAATTTCATGGCGGCGCCCTTCGGGAAATTATCTGTTTGACATTTCCCCTCGATACCTGTAGTATAATACCATAACCCGCAGACCAATTATCATGGTTGGCCCGCCGGGAGGCTTCAGAAATTATTATTCAAGAAGGACAGGTATGAGCAAACAGGATAGCTTCAACGAGTTCAAGGAAGGAAAAAGGGACCTGTTCTTCATCGTCACCCAGGATTTCAGCGAGGAGCTGCGGGAGCGCAACATGGTGTTCCGCAAGGTCGATGACACCTCGACCTCCATCATCGGCTTTGTCACGGAGGAGGAGGCCCGGGATTTCCTTGTCAGGGTGATGCCGGACAAGAATAACTGGAAAGTGGCCAGCATCAACGTCATGGTCTTCGATGATTTCCTGGACAGCCTTGACGAGAAATTTCGCGAGAACCTGCTTTTCGAAATGATTTAACCCGCCTCACCGGTCCCCGGTCGTCACTCGATAAGCGCCAGGGCCGCGTCAACATATTCATATGAGTCCGCGGGTATATGCCTGATCTTTTTATCGATCCGCTTGCTGCCCAGGCGCACCACCACTGCGTTCTTTTGTGGGATGATCAGTATATACTGGCCCTTGATGCCCCGGAAATGCGGGATCACCAGCCCCCGGTGGCGCATGATCCATATCTGGTAGCCGTAAAAATCGACAGGCTTTCCTTCCTCGTCCTTAAGCCACGAGGCCGCGGTCGTGGCCGCGTCGAGGTATTGTTTCGATATGATGCGGCGCCCGTTCCATGTGCCGCCGTTGAGGATCAACTGGCCGATCCGGGCGTAGTCCCTGGCGCCGGCGTAGAAGCAGCAGAAGGCCTTTTCCATCCCTCCCTCCCGGTCAAGGCTCCAGAGGGCGTCCTTCCCCGCGCCCAGGGGTTTCCAGAGCTTTTCCGACGCATACAGGGATATTCTCTCCCCGGCGGCCTTCTCGACGATCAGACCCAGTATCTGGGTGTTGCCGCTCAGGTACTTGAAGCTTTTCCCGGCCGGCTCCGCAGCGTCAAGGCCCCGGGTTAGCGAATCCAGGTCGTCGCCGAAATACGCCTTTGCCGTTATCGAGAAGGGATTTACGTAGCTCTCGTTCCAGTCAATGCCCGAGCTCATGGTGAGCACGTCTTTCACCGTTATGGCTCCCTTCATACCGGCCTTGAATTCAGGAATGAAGTCGCCCACCGGCTGATTGAGGCTTTTTATCTTCCCTTCGTCCAGCGCTATGCCGACGAGAAGGCCCACGATGCTTTTCGCGGCCGAGAACGAGTTCGTGACCGATTGGTCGGAGTAGCCGTCCCAGTATTTTTCGGTGAGGATGCGGTTATTTCTGACCACCAGGAAGGCGGCCGTTTTCAGGTCGCGCATCATGGACGCGTACTTCGCCGGTATCTCCTTTTTGTTATAGTCCGGATCCAGGGCCCAGGGCTGGCCGGCCCCCGCCGTTACGGTCCGGTTCGCGAACAGGCGATGATCGTCGATGGTGACCCCCAGGTATTTGAATGCCGTTTTAACGTGGGCGGGCGTAAGGGCGTAGGCGGCCGCGAGAACGGCGAGAACAACGGCTGTTATGATCAGGATTTTTTTCTTTATCATGGCCTTATTCCTCCAGGGGATTTTATTTATTTCCGCCCCGCCGGTCCGGACGCCGGAGAGGACGCTTCGCCGCCATGTGTTGTAATCGAGCGGCATAAAAATAATAGACCGTTAATGCGGTCCTGTCAATGAATTTACAGGACCGGGAGAGGCGAAGGATTAAAATGATCAGGAAACAGGATCAGGAATTTTTGACGTAATAGAGGGCTCCGTTTTTCAGGCGCGATGTTACGAGACCGTCCCTTTCGAGGACCTGGAGGTGGGTGTACACCTCTGAAACGGCTAGAAAAACCTCCAGGGGAAGCCGCTTTCCCCTGATATCGGGAAAGAGTTTGCGTCCTATCCGGTACACCGTGTTCTCGCCGGCCGCCAGTATGGAGAGTATGTTGTCCCGCCGGACGGAGAACTGCTCGCGGAACATGGCGATGATCTTCCCCGCGTCTTCGATGGGGTCGCCGTGGGCCGGGTACACGACGCGGGGTCCGATCTCCTCGATCCTCCGGAGGGAATCGTAAAACTCGACCTGGCTCATCCTCCGGGGAAGGACGAAATCGGCCTCCAGCATCACGAAGGCGTTCGGCGTGATATGGCCGAGGATGTGATCGCCGGGGAAGAGTATCCCTTCATTTTCTATATACAGGCTGATGGAGCCCCGTGTGTGCCCCGGCGTTTCGATGACGGTCGCCTCGTAGTCTCCCATCAGGATGGTATCGCCGTGGGATACGTACCGGTCTATGGAACAGGGCTCGGCCATGGAGGAAAAAAACATCCTCAGCAGCAGCAGGGAAAGCTGGAAGATGACGGGCACGCCCATGAGTTGGTAGTACCGGATGAACTGCATCTTCGCCACCTCGAGGCCGCGCTCTATGAGAATGCTGTCCTCCTCGTGGCCTATGATGGAGATGTCGCCGTCCGATCTCTCGATGATCCTCCGCGCGGCCCCGTAATGGTCGATATGGCCGTGGGAGAGGACGATCTGGTCGATATCACTGACCGACATGGAAAGCTCCGCCAGGGCCCGCTCCAGGACCGGAAAGGCCTTGACGGTCCCGGTGTCGAGGAGGGTCACGGCGGTCCCGGTGAAGAGATAGGCGTTAACCGGCCCCGGTTTTTTCCCGGGGAGGGGGAGCGTGATCATGTATATGCCGGGATGAATGAGCCGGCAAAGTTTCGTCGTAGGACCCTTCATGGCTTGATCCATCCCTTCTTCCGAAATGATTGTTCTTTTGCGGTGATTCATAGTCGGGCATTATCTGTTTTTGATCAAGCGTTTTATGTTAGACTCAATATGATTTTCCGAGGCGGCCTTTTTTTAAGCGGCCATTTCGGGGAATCACGGCTTTCCTGAATGACCGCCGTTCAAGTTCGTTCTTAAAAAATCGCCCATGACCTTCACTATTTTCCTGAACGGCTCTCCGACATAGGGATCGAAGTGGTTCATGGGCAGGCTTATGTACGCGGCTTTCTTCATCCGGTCTGCCATTTTCTTCGGCCCCGTGGGAGGGAACAGCGTATCGGTTTCAGCGCCGATGATCAGGACGGGGCAGGCGACCTTTTCCGCGTCGCCGATGGGCCGGTAAAGGCCCAGCGTGAAGACTATGTTTCCGGGACAGTAATTGTCCTTTTCAAAATCCTGTATGCCGGTTCCCACCAGCTTCTTCAATCCGTCCCAGGTGTCCGGCTGGTTCATCATGGCGAATCCCTCGCCCGGTTTTCCGGCAATGGGCACAACGTGGCGGTCTTTAGTGAAGAGAGAAGCGAACAGATCGGCCAGTCCGTGATAGGTGCCTTTAAGCGCGAAGATCGGGTCCGATGTGATGTAATACCACATTGTCGACATGCCGTCCGTGAAGGGAACCTGTGATACGACGGCCCGCACCTCCGGGTGCTTTGCCGCCTCAACGATGACATGGCCGCCGCTGAATGACGTGCCCCACAGGGCCATCCGTTTCGCGTCGACGGTGTCCAGCTTTTTCACGCAGGCGATGGCCGCGTCCCAGTCCTCCAGGTGGCGGGAGGGATTGATGTAGTTGCGGGGCTGGCCCTCGCTGTCGTTGAAGCCGCGGTAATCAAAAAGAAAGACCGCCATGCCCATGGCGGCGAAGTGTTCCGCATAGGCCGGCAGGCGCATCCATCGCTGGCCGCCGAAGCCGTGAGCCATGACCACCACGGGCGGCTTCGCTACGCCGGCGGGCAGATAAAGCCAGGCCCTTAGTTTGTCTCCCTTGCTGATAAAAGTCTTATCTATCCTTGTGAATTGTGAATTCGTGACTGATTGTTTGTCTGATATAAAATAAGTTCCCTTCGCCCATGAAATTGAAGCAGGGAGAAGGATCAGCAATAAAACGATCATATAACGATTTAAAAACATGTGCTATCCTCCTTAAATAAATCATCATCTATCAATATTACATTAAAATATGAAAAAAATTTCACATTGTCAAGTATAATATGAAAAATATTTCATATTTTGCTTGCTTTACCAGGCTTTTTATCTGAACCTGATTGTTGGAGGAATATGGTGTCAGAGCAAAAGCACAAAGCCAGGACCCCGGTTCAGAAACGGGCCATGGAAACAAAACAGAAGATCATTGAAGCGGCAGAGGCTCTCTTTGCCGAAAAAGGGTACCATAAAACCAATGCCCTGGAGATTGCGGCGCGGGCAGGAGTCGCAACCGGGAGTTTTTACGGATATTTTAACAACAAAAAGGAAGTTCTTGTTGAGGTTATCAGAAATTTTTATGCCCATGCCTCGGAGAAGGTGCTTAACGCCTACCGGGCGCACGTATACGATAACAATACCGATAACTATCGGGAAGGCAAAGCCCTGGTCCATTTCATGATCCAGGCGCTCCATGCTGCCCATGATATCAATCCGGCGCTCCACAGGGAGCTCATAGCCATGGTCCTGCTCGACAGGGAAATCGAGGAGATCAACCGGGAAGAAGAGCGGAAGGTTATCGCTTCCATGACGTCGCTGCTGGATAATTACCGGGACCATGTGAGGGTGAAGGACATCGAAGCCGCGGCGCTCCTCCTCTATCGGGTCAGCGAGGAGATCATTCACCGCATCAGGTTCATGGGATCGGAAATCGACGGCGCCAGGATCCTCGCGGAGCTGGAAGAGATGGTCTGCCGCTACCTGCTGATTAACGATGCCTGATCACGGCCGCGGGGCGAGGCCGTAAATAACAAAGACTGCTCCACTTATGGGCGCCCCGCGCTTCAATTTTGCTGGTATCCGTAATGCCCGAACATGACCGTCAGCTCTTCCGGCGACAGGGGATTTCCCGCCAGGCCGGATATCTCGTTCAGCAAGTTGGACATGTCGCGCCACACGACGGCGTTACTCCCGTACACGATCTCACTGTGTGAAAAATCGTGAAGATCCTTGAATACCTGCTCGCTCGAGTATCGGGTATTCATGTTGTCCACGATATAATAGAGAAGGCTGGATTCGTTCTGAAGAAGCCATAGTACGTTATCGATCAAGTTCAGATAATTCTTCCCGCTGCCGGCGTCCTGAAGATCGGCATGAAGATACGGGAGATAGGTGCATAATTTATACAGTGCGTCAAAATCGTCGGTTTGGCCGTGATAGATCCAGGTGTTGTCGGCGTATTTGCCGAACAATTTTCCCGCCACATAGACGAGCGATTCCGTCTCTGGATCTGTCAACTGGTTTGTCAGCACCGCGTTCATGATGTTGATGATGTTTCCGGTTATGTCTTTTTCCCCATCCATGAATTTTTTAAGAAGGTCAAAGGCGGAGTCGAAGTCATCCCAGCGCAGGTCGTCGGGCAGGACCGGTCCGTCGTAGGTCAGGAGGTCGTCAAGAAGGATATCCTCTTCGCGGGCCGTGAACATCCATTTGTAGGACGTGTTGTCGCTCAGGGAGATGCCCCTGGTCATGGTTTCGCTCTGGCCGGCCTTGACCGAGGAAGTAATCTGCTCGAGGCCTTTGAACAGCGTCTGTCTCTCTGCGGCCTTGCCGGCTCCTCCCAGGTTCTGCAGCAGGGCCAGCACCCGGGAAACGAGCCTGGTGTTGTCGGCGATGAGCGGTATCAATCCGTCGGATGTTTTAGGTCCATTTCCGGCAAGAATGCTTATCAGGGTGCGCAGCTCCTTTTTCGGGGCAAAATAATCGGTATCCGTTTCATTTTTTATATTGGGTGTAAAGCAGCTGAACGTGCCGTTGCTCTCGTTTTCCACCCTCTGGAGCCAGCGCGTGCCCCAGTAGGCGGTACTGCCGGATGAATGTGCGGTGTCCGTCAAATAGCGCATGTGCGGCTTTGCGAGGGGAAAGAGGACGCCTTCCAGCAGCTCGGCTATGGGGAGCTTGTGCTTTCCGGTGTAATTGTAGTTATGGCCGGTGGTTGACGCGTTATACCGGGTGACGTCCCTCAGGCTTCCGGTCAGCGCGACTATGAGGGGCAGCAGCTTGTTCCGGTTTTGCCACACGGCGCTCGACTCGTTGGCGATGTCTGTGGAATCGGCCGTGACCATGGCTTCCTGGAGAAATCCGAGGCGAAGCACCGTGGGAATGCTGCAGGCTATGGCGCCCGGAAAGGCATATCCTTTCCCTATAATTGCGCTGAAAAAGAGGCCGGGAGTGTCGAGGCCGGGCAATAGATTGCAAAAATTGTCACTGAGGAGCAGGGTCAATCTTCCGTCCCCCGGTATGTGCGATTCCATGTAGTCGGGGCTGTTTCCCGTGGTTTTGTCCCCTATGCCTATGCCTGAATTCGCGTACTCCGGGATGGGGAAGTCCGTCTCGTTCGAGAGCCAGTATCCGTTCTGGGGTCCCTTCCGTGAATTGACCAGGCCGAGGAATCCGTTCCCTTCGGCGAAGAGGTAACCGCCGAACTCGACGTTTGTCATAAGACCGACATGCAGGGGAATGACGAAGGCGAGCTTCTTGTCAAAGCAGAGCCACTGGTAGTTGCGGTAGATCGCCTCTTCCTGGCTCTTGCATTCCCTGCGCGGGTCGGTCTGCTTGTACTTTTCTTCAAGGTAGAATTTCTGCGAGGCCGGGTTGTCGGATGCCTTTATCAGCTTCATCCTGAATTTACTGTTCGGCGAGGCATAGCTTCCCCCGTCAGGATTGACCGGCGGCACTGCCACGTAATCCGTCGGCGTGAGATATTCATTTACAAATTTAAATTTTACCAGATAGTAATCGGATTCGATTTTTTCCAGGTACCTGTTCGACCTCTGTCCCGTTTCGTCTGCCAGATCGTTTCCCGATACCGGATAGTAATATTCCCACGCCGACGAGCTGGAAGAGGGCTTGTACACGTAGGCGTAGATCTCGCCGTTCGGTTTATAATAGACATGGACGGTGCGCGTTCCCTTGCCGGGCCAGCTGAAGCTTTTTGTTTCGGCGCCGGAAGGGGCGTAATAGAAGGGTCCGGCGCCGTCCCAGCAGGCCCTGGGGATCAGTGAAAGAAGGAATTCCGCCGTGTTCGTGGCTCCGAGGCCGTCGGCCACCTTCGGGTAATAGGTGCGGAAATCGTTTTGAGAGACGCTTGTCTTTGTGGACATGGTGGTCGTGTTGGATGTCGGGGTAACGGCGTTTTCACCGCCGTTGGGGAGCCCGGCGTCTCCGGCGCACGCGGACGGGACAAGGCTTGCTATCGGATAATCGCCCCCCATGTAGAATTTATGCAACCCCATCTGGGAGGTTGTAAAGCTGCCGGAGCTTCGTGATATGTATTCCGCCTGCTCGACCCTGTGGTCAAGGGCCATGTCGTACAGGTTCATGTTTTCAATGGCATTAACAATATCATCTCTTAGATAGAAACATAAATAATTCGGTATTGAATTCAATGTCGTTGTTAAGTCTCCAATGGTTCCGGAGGACATGTCAAGGGCGTAGATGACGTCGGTGACCGTAAGAACGCCGTTCGTGGAAAGGCCATGGCCGCGGCCGGAATTGGCCGAAGGCTCCCCGTCGCTGCCCTGGCGGGTAAGGAAGCCGAACTTGGCGGCCGACACTATGGCATACAGAAAGTGATCCAGGTACGATACGTTGGTGGTGCCCGAATCGGTCCTCCTTTTGCCGAAGGCGTTGTAGTCCATCATCCTGCGCAGTGAGGGCTCCAGGTCGACCGCGGTATAGTCGATGCCGCCCTCCTTTAATGTGCCCAGAGCGCAGGTGAAGGCTTCCAGGGGAGATTGTCCCCTGGTGTCATAGGCGATGGAATAATCCGGGTACTTTGTGCCCGTGGAATCGTTGCGAATGAAGAGCTTTACCAGCCCGGGGAATATCTCGCGGATTGTCTCTTTAAGCTCGGAGTTGACGTATATGCCGTTGCTGTCACTGTGATAGTCGCTCGTGTTATAGCCTGCCCCATCGGCTGAGTTGTAATATGCCAGATTGTTGACGGCATCCTTGATGACGCCCCTGGTGGCGTTGGTCTTGACGAGGGTACGGATGTCTTCCCTTAAGATGTCGTACACGATATCCCTTGAGGCGCTATCGTTCGAAAACAGCTTGTTAAAGGCATTGAGGACCTGTATGACGCCCTTGACCGAGTTCCCCATGTCGGTATTTGTATGAATGCCCGGGTCGATGGATTTTCGTCGGGTTACCACATTGCCGCTGCCGTCGACCCATATAGGGTAGTCGTTGACGATCAGGAGTTTCGCCAGCTTTGTGCTAAGGTCTATGGTGTCGTTTTTAAAATCAGGGTCGCTGAATGTGCCGATGTTGTCGCTGATGGTTTCTTCGATCTCGGATGGATCCTTTTCTTTGATGTGCTCCAGCGCGTATTTTGCAATGGTAATGACATCATAGCTTATATCGCTGTTGGCGCATATTTCATCCATGGCATTATAGAAATTCTTTTCATGGTCGGTCTTCGCGTTGGCGTAGAAGCCCTGGTCTGACGGATGGTTGTAATAGCGGGTGTCGGTATCCGTAACGATATCCATGAGCTCCGCTATCTCCTCCATAAAAGACGTTGATTTGTTTCCGATCAATGCGCTGGCATTTATGCAGAGGAGGTCCAGCTCGATGCCATTGAGTATAAAGTCGGCCAATTTTGTATTTATCGTTTGCGTATCCAGACGGTCCACGACATCATTCAATGAAGGATAGTAATCAAAAATATGGAAGAGGTTATAGGAAGATCGCTGCTCATTGGTTTGAAAATCTTTCAAATCTGTTTTTGAGCATGACATGATGATCAAACATGAACAAAGAATCGAGAACAATGGAACAGTATAATTGGAAATCTTCATATACCCTCCCACATCTGCGTGAGAAAAATTTTAGTCGCATTGATTGCGATCCAAAAAAACAAACCGTCCAGCTGGTAAAATTTAATATTCTCGTTTGTATTTCTTTGTTTATTTTAATTTTACTAAAAACTCTATGCATAAAGTAAAATTATTGCCTGAGAGAAAGTCTTGAGATGCAATGATTCAGGAAAAGAAACTGAGAAAATGAACGAAACTAGATAATGAAACAAGGGGAACTTAGAAAATTATTAGACATGATGTCATTATTCAAAGTACCATATTTATAGACAAAGTCAAGGAAATTAATAATAAATATTCAAAAACTTATAAAAAAATTCAAATAAACTGGACAATAATCAATAAATTAATATATACTAAAAGGGCAAAATTATTGATTCATTAAACAGTTCGTCATTTTTTAGTCGAGTTATATTACGGGCAGGCTTTAAAAAATATCTTTTTATTTTTGTAATACAATATAACAATCTTTTTTTTAACAGTCAAGAAAGTTTATAACTTGATCAGCAGATATATATAATGGAAAGTTCAACAGGAGCCATTGTCCTCTGTCGATGGGGTGCATGGAGGCAAAAGTGGCTGCTCAAGGGGCCTGACGCATATGGTGGGGCAGTGGAAAAGGAATTAATACAACAAATACCATCGGCGCAAAAAAAGGACATTCTGCTGGATGCGGCCATTGTTGAATTCAATCAAAATGGCTATTTCAACACGAGCGTTGATTCCATTACAAAAAGGGCCGGCGTCAGCCATGGGACCTTTTACCTGTATTATAAAAACAAGCAGAGCATTCTTTCAATTCTCATCGGCCAGATAGAAGAGAAGATTTCAGCGATCGTCAACGATAAAAACAATCACGCGTTCCTGAGCCCGAAAAATTATGAGTATTTTGACAGGGACCTGCGGCTCATCGTATCGGTCATCCTGGAATCTGCCGGCCTGTTCAAAGCCTTTGTGCAGGGAATGGTTCACAACAAGGATCTTTTCAATCTATTCGCCAGGATATCCTATACTATCAGGGACGTTTTTTCAGAGCGGATCAAGGAGAAGCGGGTTCATGGGATCGTTTCCCGCATGGATCCGATGATACTGGCGCAGATCCTGTCGATCCTGTTTTTCCTTTCAATATTCATATACTCCATAGGGATCATACATTGCGCACCGGATGCCCTTTCCAGGCATATATCGCTGATACTTTTCTCGGTATTGAATTTTGACGAAAAGGCCCTGCATGTGCGGAGAAGGAAATCGGAAATCAGGAAAGCGGCGCTGTTAAAGACAAAGCGGGATCTCATCAACATGGCGAAAGAGGAATTCTCACGGTACGGATACTTCGATACGAAAATAGCCGATATCGCCCAGAAGGCGGGATACAGCAGGGGCACCTTTTACCAGTATTTCACCGATAAGGACGATATCATCGAGGCCATCATGTTCGATATGTTTTACCAGAACCGCGACCAGACCAGTATCGTCGATTTTATCGCGGCAAACCTGGACGTGACCTCAATGGACGAGCTGATCCGCATCAGCTCGATCATCGTCAATATTTTCGACAAATACTCCTCCTTCAGCTGGACCCTGCTGCAGGGCGTTTTTTACAGCGAAAAGCTGAGCAAGTTCTATGAACAGATGTTTGTCCAGTTCAGCAAGCCCATACAGGAAAAGATAACGGAGCAGCAGCAGGATGACGCCTGCCAGGGCTTCGATCCCCTGATAACGGCGGAGATAATTCTCACCACGGTCAGTTATTCGATATTCATGCTCTTCGGCGGATTCATCAACTGTTCCAAGGATGTCTTCTCCGAGAATATGGGAATTTTCCTCCACAGCATGCTCAATTATATAAATGTGCAGGATTGACGGACTCCCCCTTCTTTTCGGCGGCTTTATGGGCCGGCGCGCCGTGGATTGCCGGATGGATCACTGGCCGACGCACAAGTACCATGAAAAAGTTCTTCAAAAAAAACCCGCAAACCCTGTGAACCGGATCTGCGGGACAGAAGCACGCTGCATCAGACCTTGATAAAAAATATTTATACTTTTATCATATCCTCCCGGGCATATTCATGGTTTCTTTTAATGCCGCCTCAATTCTTTCTGTACTTGAACTTGAGGTTCGATAAATTTTCATATGGACCGTCCACGCTACCCAGGTTGCATATCCAGGCGGGCAGCTTTCCCGAGGGATCCCCCTTGCTTGAATATACCACATGGGTCTTGCTTTTATCGGACCCGACGCCTGTCAGGGTCCAGGTGATCGTTACCCTCTTCATGCGTATGCATTCGGATTGAGGATATCCGTCCACTCCGACGCTGCTGCTTTCGAAAAATCCTTTTTTCTCGTCCAGGGTTTCCGTGGTCCGCACATACATGTCCCTGTCCCTGGCCGGCCATGGCAGGTCGAGCTTCATATAGACGACTTTCGACTGCGGCGATGTTTCGCTTACTGTTTTGGAGACCAGTAATTTATACATCCACTGCGTGTAATTCGGCACGTCTCTCAGGATCTCGACCGCCTTGTCAAAGGGCATGTCAAGTGTGGCGGATGCCTTGAACTCATCGACGTCATACCCATCCGCTTTCCTTGTCTCGACGGTTATGCCATTCCTGTTTTTTTTCACCTTCCACGGGCCGTCGGAAAATAGCGGAAGCGGCCCGAGGAATGCCAGAGCCATGGCTATGGCGATATAGTGTTTATTGTTCATTTAATATCCTCCATATGTTATACTCGATGAATTTTTTGGATGGGACAGCTCTATCCGTACTTGATGACGATGCCGGTGCCCCCCTTGGGGTACTTGAATCCGATCGCGTCCTGCTCGCACACGGCATAGCACGCGGCGCATTCGTAGCAGAGCTCCCGATACTTCGGCGAAAGCTTGGTCTTCTTGTCTTTCGGCACGGCCCATATGTTCGCAGCGCAGATCAGGTTGCACTGGCCGCAGCCGTTGCATTTGGACTCGTCGTATGTTATGAAATCCCCCGTGTCTGCGTTGGCGACCCGTGACACGTATTTCTGGGCGACAAAATTGGATACATCAAAATTGTTGGTACCGCTCATGGTAGTTCCTCCCTCATTAATTAGCGAGCCGATCGACGCCGGAGACCCGGTTCTTGCACAGTTTTTTTACAAGCATGTTCCGGATCATTTTCTCCGGCAGTATCTTTATCTTGCTGGCGATGGCCGGGGCGAGCATGCTCGCGATTTTTTCCATGTTCTCCCTGGTGATGCCCCTTCCCATGGGCGTCAGGTAATTACGCCCGAAGGCCCTGACCTGCGGGTCCGCGAGGGCGTCCAGGAAGTATCCCAGGTGCTCGTTGATCGTGGTCATGTGGTCGTCGCTCCAGTCGAACACGATGCTCGGCCCGTTGAGGGTCTGCAATTCGCCGAGAAGAACGACGATTTTTTTCATGAATTCCGGGTCGAAGGCGCTGTTCCGCCAGAAATTCACGAATTCATGGCCGTATTCGAATTCCCGGCCCACCGGGGAATCCTTCCATCTGCGCTCGTAATCGCCGAGGCCCTTTGCGGAAACGTCTCCCTTGCTGAGTGCGGTTGCGATCGTCTCGACCGCTATCTTGCCGGTCCAGCAGGCATGCCACACGCCTTCGCCTTCCAGGGGGCAGGGGAACCCGCCGGCATCGCCTATCAGGATTACGCCGTTCCCGTATGTCTTGGTGCCCGGCTGCGGCATCCAGGGAAGTAGGTGCACCTGGAACTCGCGCAGCTCGGCGTCGACGGAGCGGCACATCTTCTGGAACTGCGGTATCTTCAGGACTTTTTTAAGAAGCTCGACCGGCTTTTCATTGTATATGTCAAGCCATTGCCCCGCGCCGAGGTGGAAGCCGTCCCTGAAATTGACCTGGTAAGCCCCGCAGTAGGGCCCGAACCAGACCCACTCGGCGGCGCCGATGATATCGTCCATCTTCGATTCATTGCAGGAAAAATCGACCTGGGGCACCAGGGTCACCTCGTTCTTTTTCCACCGCTTGCGTATCCCGGATTTGATCGCCACCATCGAGTGGGCGCCGTCCGCCCCGATGACGACATCCGCCGTGATCTTCTCGCCCTTATCCGTGATCACTCCCTTGACCTGTCCGTTTTCCATGATCAGGTCCGTGACCAGAGTCGACGTTCGGAGCTCCGCCCCGGCGGCGCAGGCGGTATCGGCGAGAAACTTGTCCAGGTCCGACCGGTATATGCTCGCTCCGGTCCAGGCTCGCCCCTTGCCCTTGTACATGATACGCCCTTCCGGCCGTGCGTTTCGCCCCGTGACAATGGTGGTGATGTGCCGGTCATCGACATCGGTTATGACAAAGGCGCAATGGGTTATTTCCCGGAACGAAGGTAGTAAGGATATCTTATCCATCATGGCGGGGAAATCCCTCCACCACCTCTGTCCGAGGCCGCACCCTGAGGCGTTTTTATCTCCGGGGACCTTTCCCCTTTCAAAAAAAATCGCTTTCAACCCGTTCTCCGCCGCCGTTTTCGCGGCATAGGAGCCCCCGGGCCCTCCACCTACGATTGCAATGTTGTAGTGTGCCATAGTTGCGCATCCTTCCTGTTTTATTTTAAGACATGCTTTATAAGCGATCATGCAAGAACCGTCCGGCCGGACGCTCCTCCATAAATACAGTAAATCATGAGCGAAGCCTGCCGTCATGATTCACTTATAAAACATGTCTGATTCACTGATGATAATTCTACCGCTATATGTCACTGCTGCTGCGCTAAATGATCTTGTCCGCCTTGAGACGCTCCGCCAGTTTCTTGCCTGCCTCTTCCAGGGACTCGCCTTCGATAACGGAGCATCTTCTCTTTTTTACCTCCGGCTCGTATAGTTTTCGGATGACGACCCTGTTGGCCGCTTCGCCGTTAAAACCGATCTTCTCCGCGTTCCAGTGCGTGATAGGCTTTGACTTTGCCTCCCTTCTCTGGATCATGGTGGGATACCGCAGCTGGCCGATTTCATTGCTCACCATGACAACGGCAGGCATTGGCGATTGTACCACTTCGTAACCGCCGGGTATAAGCCGCTCGACCCGGACGCCGTTGTCGTTGATTATGATTTTTCGGGCCATGGTTATGACCGGAAGACCCAGGATGCAGGCGACTCCTATGCCGGTCTGGCCCGCGTTCCAGTCCGCCGCCTGCCGCCCAACGAGTATAAGATCATATTCACCGATGGATTTTATGGCCGCGGCAATGGCGTCAGCCGTGCGGAAGCTGTCGCAATCGGCGGGATCCAGCGACTCGTCTTCCACCTTGAAAAGCTCGTCGGCGCCGACCGCCAGGGCCTTCTGCATGACCGCGTCGGATATTTTCTTGCCCAGCGAGAGTACGGTAATTGTGCACTGACCCCCTGCCGCCTCCTTGATCCTCAGGGCGGCTTCAAGGGCGTTCTCGTCAAAAATGCTAAGTACGGGCGGTATCCCCTTCGGCTCCACCCTGTTAGTATCGGCATTGACGATGAAGGAGGAGGGCGGACCTTCCGGATCGGGAACCTGTTTGATACATACAATTATGCGCATGGCTCTACTCCGTCAGTTACTTGCTATTATTGCATGGCTGAAAGCCGGGATTATCTCCTCGTAGTTGCCGATGATCCCGTAATCGGCGATGTCGAAAATAGGCGCCTGGGCGTCCTTGTTGATGGCTATGATCGTCCTGGACCCCGACATGCCGACGATGTGCTGCGTCGATCCCGATATCCCCACCGCGAAATACACCGAGGGACGGACGATCTCGCCGGTCTGGCCGACCTGCGCGTTGGAATCCACCCATCCAAGATCGCAGGGCGGCCTGCTGGCGCCGACGACGGCGCCGATCGTCTTTGCCAGGTCCGATAGGATCCGGAAGCCTTCCTTGCTCCCGATGCCGCGGCCGCCGGCGACTATGATATCGGCGTCCTCAAGCTGGGGTCCTTCGTTCTCGGCCACGACCCTTTCGAGGACCTTGACGACGGTGTCGCTTTCGACGATCAGCTCCGGTACCGGCACTATTTTGGCGGCCGCAGATTCTCGGCGCTCCGCCGGATCCTGCGACCTGGCCCTGACGGTCACGATGGCCAGGTCAGACTCGATCCGGTACTCGGCCATGACATTGCCGCTGTATACCGGCTTGGTCGGCACCAGACGCCCGTTCTCGAACGCCAGGGCGATACAATCGGTGACCAGGCCCGCGCCCAGGTCGAAGGAAAGCCGCGGGGCGAGGTCGAGACCGGCCAGGGTGTTGCCGAAAATGATCGCCCGCGGTTTCATCTTTAAGAAAAGGTTTTTCATCACGTGCTGATACAGCTCCGGGATGTAGTGCTTCAAGGCCGGGGAATCGGCCGTGAAAATCTCGTCAACGGGATAGTGCGCCAGCTCGTCGGCGGCGGCTGATATTTCGCTGCCGATGAGCACTGCGGTGAGCCTGCAGCCCGTTTTATCGGCCAGGGTCCTTCCGATGCCCAGGCACTCGAGGGAAACCTGGTCTATCCCGGCCTTACCGGTTAATTCAGCATATACCAGAATGTCGTTTCCGCTGTTCATGACAAGCCCCTCTTTAATTTTTTAGACTCTCTCTGTCCCCCAGTATGACCGGAGGTTTATAACCCACCATATCCTTTTCGAGCTCCTTGATGGGCGGAACGTAATGTGACCCGTCGGAGGCGTTATTCGGATCAAAGGCCTCTTTGATGCGCGCCTGCCAGAGATGATAGTTGAACATCATAGGGCCGAGCCACTTGTACATCTGGTTTTCCATGGATGAAAGGCCGAAGCCCAGCGTATCCTTGATCGTCGCGTCCGTGGTGGCATAGAGAAATTCGTACCTCTGCTTTTCCGTCTGCGGCTTCCGGCGGTCAAACATGCCGATCTCCTCCAGGTGACCCCAGTTGCTTGTCCCCTCGTATATGCCGCCCCAGGTGCAGTCGGCCATGTCGTCGATGAATGTGCCGTTATCGATGAATCGCTGCTTTAACTGCTCGCCGATCTTGGCCTGTTTCACGCAGCACTCGTACATCTCGCTGCTCCCCATGCTGGTGATGAAGGCGCCGCCGGGCCGGAAGGCCATGGCCGGGTAGATGGACCGGTGCAGTCCCCACCAGAAGGAGCCGTGGAAGGGGAGATAGCTCGCGTCGACGAGGATGCCGTTGGTTTCATCCATGATTTTCTTGATGACCTTTTCCTGGTATTCGAATTCCCCGTCGGTCTGGGCCGCAATGGCGAAGAGGGTCATGTGCTGGAACGATTTTATGATCGTGCGGAATCCCGGCGTATCCAGGAGGATCCGCAGCGCCCTCGGCGCGAGGAGTCCGAACATGGCCCCCACCGAGCCCTTGCAGTGGATATAGCCTATCTCGCTGTCGCCGATGGCGTAAGCGACATTGGTGAAATCCTCGTAGCTTTTGGAAAACAGGAAGTAGACCTTGTGAGTCTTCGGCAGCTCGAAGTCAGGGGAAATGTCGCTGAGAATCCCTGTAAAACGCGGCTTCCGCGGACCGCTGGGCCAGGGGTAGAGCTTCACGGCGACTTTCGTGAAGACGCCCAGGCCGCCGGTGGTTCCGCCCCAGCCGCGCATGACGCCCCGCAGGCTCGGCCCGGGGCCGTCGCCGCAGAACCATCCCGCGCCGGAGCCGGGAGTGCCGACGTGGAGCAGATCGCCGCCGGGAAGGACCCACTCGACTCCGAGCGGGTTCCTGCCGCCGAACCCCGTATAGAGGCCCGTCCAGCCGTATCCCCACGCCGACGTGACGCTGGCAAGCTGCGACGTGTTGGGCCCGGCGCCGATGATATGGCAGTTAAGACCGTGCTTCATGGCCTCCGCCTGGAGCTGCGAGCAGCACACGTACGGCTCTACAACCGCGTACATGTTCTTTTCATTGATCTCGATTATGCGGTTCATACGCCTGAGATCTATCTGCACAACTCCCTGTTCGCCCGGCCCGCCCCACGCGGCCCAGCCGGTCGAATGGGCCTTGTATTTTATACCGTGTTTGTTGCAGATCCTGACTATGCTCTGCACTTCCTCTGTGGTCTGAGGAAGGACAACGGCCGCCGGTCTCGGGATCCACGGCTCGGTGCCGAGGTTGATCGCCGGCTGCCAGGCATAGGAATCCAGGAGGGACGGTTCCCGGGAAATATTCTCTTTCCCGATAACTATTTCCATTTCCTCATAGGCTTTGTCTGATAAAATTTTACATTCTAACATATCATAACACTCCTAATGATTGACCCAGTATATCGTTCACATCCAGTATCTTGATGTCGATGTTGTTTTCCGTCGCGGTGTCCCTGAACAGTCGCTCGCACCATGGACAGGCCGTCGCCAGGGCGTCGGCGCCGGTGGACAACGCCTCGTCCAGGCGGTCTTTCGCGGTCCATTTCGCGAAATCAGGGTCGTATTCCAGGACTCCGCCGCCGGCGCCGCAGCACCAGCTGTACTCTCGGATGCGCTCCATTTCAACGAGTTCCACTCCCGGGATCGCTTTCAGTATGTCCCTGGGCGGATCAAAGATCCCGTACCGGCCCGTCTGCTTGTATTTGACCGGCCTCATGAGCTTGTCGTCGCCGTGCCATTCCTTGTATATTTCGCCCCTTCTTCCCAGGTGGCAGGGATCATGGTACGTGACCTTGAGCGGGATTTTTTTCAGGGGATGTATGGCCCCTTTCTTGATAAGGGAATCGATGTATTCCGTTATATGAAGGACCTCGACCCCCAGCCGCTTGCCGTTTTTCGGATAAAGATACTTGAAGGCGTAATAACAATCGGAGCAGGGCGTCACCAGGTAACGCGCCCCGGACGCCTTGATCCGGCTGGCCATGTCGTCGGCGTAGTTCCTCATCTCGCCCTGGTATCCGATTTCATAGGCGCGTCCGCCGCAGCACGACTCGTCGCGGCCCGCGATCCCCATCTTGATGCCGTTCTGGAGCAGGAGCTTTGCGGTAAACCGCAGGGTGTCCCAGAGGTCCCTGTCGTACGAATACCGGCAGCCCGCGTGAAAGAGGACGTCCACCTTTGCGGTGTTGATGTCTGGAATATCCAGGCCGGCGGCCCAGTTGCCGCGGTCGGCCTTCAGCATGTTCATGGTGTTGTCTTCGCGCTTCATGCTTTCAATGATATCAAGGTGCTCCGGCTGGACGAAGCCGTTTTCGACGCAGTGGGACCTGAACTCGAGGAGCACGTCTGCGAGGTCGATGTCGTCGCGGTAGGCCTGGCATGAGACCTGGCAGGCGCCGCACAGCTGGCAGCGGTATACGATCTCCGAAACGCCGTCGGTCATCTCGGTCCTGTCCGACAGGATCGAGTTCGCCATGATCATCTTGCCGCCGCCGGAATAGGCGTGAAAATTATAGCGGTCGATGGACGGGCATACCTTGGCGTAACGCCAGCTCTTTATCTGGAGATGGGGGACCCATTTGCAGTTAGAGCATCTTGAACAACCTTCCATATCCCTTTTCAATTCTTGCAGGTTCATAGTGGCACCTATCAGTTTGATATAAATTTTAATTGAAGCAGAGTCTTCCGGGGTTCATCACGCCCCTCGGATCCAGTATCTTCTTGACCTTGTGCAGGGCCGCCACGGCGTCGGGGCATTTTTCATAGACCGCCTGAGCCGATTCCGCGTAGGGCCGGGAGAAAAATCCGCCCATGTCGAGGATCTTCCTCGTCGCGCTTTCGCAGAAGGCCTGCGTCTTTTTCGCTTCTTCCGGATTGCCGGGATCGTACATGACGGTGTATTCGTTGTGGCAGATCCTTCCCTGCTGGAGCGGCTGCAGGTATATGCCGATGGCGTCGCCGGCGATGCCGAAAGACTTCGACAGCTGCTGTATCTCGTTTATAAAATTGGAAGAGTGGTCCAGGGTGTTCAGGAACATGATATCCTGGAACCCATGGGATTTTTTCATCTTCCAGTAAGGATCGTCGCTCGGTTTGCCCATGAGCTTCAGCAGGGCGTCGGCCTTCAGCGATCCGACTTCCTGCGACGGGCGCACCTTTAATTTCGCCGCGATATCGTCAATGTCCTTTTCCAGGTACCGGACGCGGTCCTCGGGGAAGCGCTCGTATCCGGAAATGGTGTAAAAGAGGACCCAGGCGGGCATTGCCTTGTCCGGTTTGCCGCCGGTTATCGCCGCGCAATCGACATTATTTAAAATGAAGCAGTGATCGGCGTACCGTGTCCTTGTCAATGCGTAGGCGAAATCAACCAGGTCGTCCAGACGTGACGCGCCGACGATGAAGGCCTTTTCAACCTGCGGCTTGAGCTCGAGCTTGACCGAGGCCCAGGTTACGATGCCCATGGTGCCCTGCGAAGCCTGGATGATCTTCGCCCAGTCGGTCTGGGCGGGTCCCATGGGGCTTTTCTGCGCCTGCCCCGACGCCCATTGCTGCTCGATGGAGCCGGGACCGGCCGCGGCCCCCGTCCTGAACAGGTCGCCCGATCCGAATATGACCTCCACGCAGCAGAGGGGGTCCTGCATGTCCCAATGGTATTTCGGCAGTGTCGTCGGCTCCCGCTCGAGCATGCTGGCGACCACCGATTTCGTTTTCTTCGGGAGAAGGGGAGCCGCCACCCTGAGGCCCTTGGCGGCAGCCGCGTCGATCAGCTCACCGAAGGTGACGCCGGGCTCCACCAGGGCCGTCTTGCTTCTGCGGTCGATACGCACGATCGACTTCATGAGGCTCAGGTCGACCACGACGGCCCCCTTCTGTTTCGGCACCGTGTCTCCCCTGAATCTCGGACCGGTCGAAGAAACGGGGACGAGGGGGAACTTCTCGCTGTTGGCGAGCTTCACTATCTCCAGGACCTGCTCCGCAGTCCTGGGGGTCACCACGCATGATGCTTCCTCGCCGAATATAAAGCTGCCGTCGTGGGAGTAGGCCGTGCAGGCGTTCCGATTGGTATTGGTGTTTTCAGTTCCGACAATTCGGAGAAGATCTTTGTAGGTGCTCATTATCGTACCTCTCCTTGCGCTTTTATTATTTTTTTTCTCAGTCTCCGCAGGAGAAAGCGGACGCTAAACCTGGGCTTCTGGGCGAGCGCCAGGTCTATGACGGCAGGCGCCATCAGCAGGGCCAGCGGCTTGATTGAAAGCAGCAGTCGAACGACCACGCTCAGTCTTTCACTGAGCAAGGCGACGTCATAGTTGGCGTTTTGCACGATGCGCACCAGGGCAGGCTGAAGGATGTCCATCAGTATGCGGGTCCCTTCGATGAATTTTTCATCGGTTATCGTTTTCAGCATCGGCAGAGCCTTGTCCAGTATGAGCACGTTGATCTTTGCCCTGTCCGCTTCCGTGAGGCTGTCCTCCATTGATGCCAGCACAAGGCCCAGGTCCGTATGGGGATCCAGTACCCCGTTCAGCAGTTGAAGGTTTTTTTCCAGAAGCCCGTTCTTGTAGGCGAGAAACAGGAATGTCCAAACAATTGATGTGTTCTGATCCATAATTATATCCTCTTATATTTTGAGAATATCTCTCACGGCCAATACATTGAGCCGGGGAGTTGCATTCAAAAGATTCCTGCTTGAAATAGCTAGAGTAAATAAAAACCGTCCGGTCATCTTTTTTCTAATAAGCCAGAATCAAAATAACAAGAGAACTTCTAAAATGAATCATCGATCAGGATTATTGGCTAATATTCCAGTACATTGTGTTGTACATGGCGTCATTATTTATATCTCTAAAGTACCGCTATATAGAGAAAAGTCAATAAAAAAATAATATAAAATTCAAAAAAATAGAAATATTATAAATTAAAATAATCAATATTATTAAAATATATAAATATATAATTATACATGGCGTCATTATTTAATAATTGATCAAGGTTTTACATCTAATGTGACATAATATATGGGGAGGGCGGGCAGAGCAGAATTGTAAAGGGAGGAGGATTTTATGATGATATGCTGATTAATTTCGCGCTTTTCTATGTGTAAATACCTGGATCGATTCCTATCTGCCTTTAACTACATGAAAAGAAATAATGGGATGGGGCAAATAAAATGGGGCTTCTGAGACGGCCCCATTTTGCCGCATAATGTTTTACACGCTCTCATACCTGACGCAGAGAAGACACCTGCCGCATTTTCCCCCGTCGAGGGTGATCATCATCGGCGACGCGCCCTGTTACGCGTGCTGTATTTTGAAAAACTCGATCTCGCCTTTAAGGCGCCTGGCGTTTTCCGCGATGGTTTCCGATACGGCGGTCAACTCCTCGCTGGAGGCTGAATTGCTCTGCGTGGTGGCGTTGATCACCGTGATCGACTTGACGATCTCATCGACGGCGTATTTTTGCTCCTCCATCGCCTTCAGGATTTCATTGGCGCGATCCAGGAAATGCTCCGCGTCTTCCTTGAGGACGTTGTTGATCTCAAGGTCCTGGCGCGTCAGGTTGCCGATGGAATCGACCATGGTGCCGAAGGAGCGGAGACCTTCGAATATGCTCTCGATCTTCGATATGGCCTCGCTCAGGGCCTGGGAGGACTTCTCCATGCTGAAGTTGGTGGTTTTGACGATTTCCGAGATGCTCTTGGTGTTTTCGCCGGCCTGTTCCGCGAGCTTGCCGATCTCGTCGGCCACGACCGCGAACCCCTTGCCGTATTCGCCGGCTCGGGCGGCCTCGATGCTGGCGTTGAGGCTGAGGAGGTTGGTGCGGTCGGATATCTCGTTTATGAGGCCCGTGTAGTCAAGCATGCGGCCGGCGTCCTGGGTGGCCGTTTTCATCAGGGCCATCGTGTCATTGATCTTTTCCTTTACCTCTTCGATGTTCATGTCCAGGTCGGTCTTGACCTTCATCGCCTCTTCCATTTCCATTCCTTCATCCGTGATGATGGCGTGCATCCTGTTGACGTTATCGATGAGTATATGGGTCCGCTTGTTCTGGTACTCGATGCTGCTGAATATGGATTCTCCCCCGGCGGATATCTCCTCCAGGGACGATGATATTTCCTCGATGGTCGCCGCGGTCGACTGGCTCTGCTGCGACACGTTTTCCGCGGTATTGGCCATTTCCGCCGAAGATAGGGTGAGCTCGTGGGACATGGACTGGATGAGGGTTATCACGCCTTTGATCTTTACTTTCAGGGAGTTCATGTAGCCGCTCATGGCGCCTACCTCGTCGGTCGTGATCATCGGGACGAAATAATCGTTCAGCTCGCCGCGGGCGATGCCGTCCAGGGATTTCTCCATGGCGGATACGGTTTTTCTCAATGACCGGGCAAGGTAATACGCCGTGATCACCGACGCGGTTATCATCATTATCGTTATAAATACAAAGTGAACGACCAGGTTGTCCAGCTGGAGAAGCTTCAGGTTCATCAGGGAAATGAAGGAAATAAAAATCGCCAGGGGCGGCAGAAGGATAGAAATGAGGACCATGAGAATCTTGTTGAATATGGGGAGGGACCGGCATTCGTCTTTTTCCAGGATGACTCCCGCGAGGCGGCTGTCGGCAAGGTATTGTGAAAGGCTTATCTCAGACTGGAGCATGAAAAACACCATGTTGATCGGAATAGCCATGGCAAGTCCCACTGCCGTCATGATGTAGCGCATCTGGTTCATCTCGCCGGCAATGGCCAGGATCACAATGACACTTCCGATGCCGAAGAAATAACGCACCGGGAGTGATTTGGCTTCGTATCGCGGATGGTCAAGCAATGCGCGCTTGATTGCATGGAGATTCTCCTCGTCGGGCCTGTCAGGGTTCTTTAATATGTTAAAGCTTTTCCTGAGCTTCAGCCATCGGATGATCATTCCGGGAATCAGTGTAACAATTGAACCAAAAAGGGCCGCGGGAATGAATATGGCGAGAGAAGAGAAGAAATTACATGCAATGATCATAAAATACGCCAGGATGGATACCGGCAGCGTATAGGCGAAGGCTTCAAGAGAAAGAGACAGACTTATCACAGGATAGCGATACTTTTTCAACGTACACCTCACATAACCCCTAGTTTTTATGAACTCATACATGGATTATGTATTTTATCAACCTATTTTTTATCATTTGGTAAACATTATTTTACGATGAGTATCGAAAAGCGTTACCCGGTTAAATATTGGATATGTTGTTCCGTTGCAGGATATCCATTACTGTGCATTATTGATGCAGTAAAATTAATGAATTAGTCCATTATACGCAATGGAGCGGGAATTAATTATTCAGAAGGATGATAAATGCGTTGCAATAAATCCATCTGTCGTTAAAGTCTTTTCATGGGGTATTGGCATAAATTCCCAGGTAAATCATTTTTCGATAATTTAAACAGGCTTTTATTGCAAAAATCAAGTATGTTCTTTATTATGATGCCGTTAAATGAGTTTTCCGGATTTGTTAATGGAAGAAAAAAAAGAAGTTCATGCGAGGAGGCTTTATCCTATGAAAAGCGATACCTTTACCTTTAAGGCGGCTGACGGCACAAAGATATTCGCGTATCGATGGATGCCCGATTCGAAACAAGACATCAAGGCGGCTCTACAGATTGCCCACGGAATGGCTGAACATGGGGCGCGGTATGAACGATTTGCCGGGGAGCTGGTCAAGGCCGGCTACGCCGTGTATGCCAATGACCACCGCGGCCATGGAAAAACGGCGGGCTCCCTTGAGAATGTCGGATTCTTCGCGGACGTGGATGGATGGAACAAGGTCGTTGACGACATGCATGTGCTTACCACCCTTATTAAAAAAGAGAACCCGGCGTTACCGATTTTCCTTCTGGGCCATAGCATGGGATCGTTCCTTTCGAGAAACTACGCGATGCTCCATGGCAATGACATCAAGGGCCTTATCCTATCCGGAACCGCCGGCGATCCCGGCCTTCTTGGCAAAGTGGGACTGTTAGTGGCAAAAATAGATGCGGCCTGGAAAGGCAAAAAAACAAAAAGCCCTCTCCTGGACAAGCTTTCCTTCGGAGCTTACAACAACGCCTTCAAACCGAACAGGACCAAATTCGACTGGCTTTCGCGGGACAACGCCGAGGTTGATAAATACGTGGCGGACCCCTACTGCGGCGATGTTTTTACCGCCGGCTTTTTCTGCGACCTTGTCAGCGGCCTTGCCTTTATCAGCGATGACAGGAATGTCGCGAAGATTCCCAGGGAATTGCCCATATACCTTTTCTCCGGCTCCATGGATCCGGTCGGGGCCAATACCAGGGGTGTGCTCCAGGTGTATAACTCCCTGGTAAAGTCCGGTATCGGTGAGGTGACCTATAAGTTTTACGAAGGTGCCCGCCATGAGACTCTGAACGAGCTGAACCGAGATGAGGTGTTCAGTGATGTCATAGCCTGGCTCAATCAGCATAGACTGAAAAAGTAAATGGTTGTTTACCGATAACTATCGGTACACTCTGGGGGTCAGAGCAGCCCTTCACCGATAACTATCTGTCTAAAAGTCACTTTTACCTTTATCCTGATGCCGTAACAGCGATAGTTATCGGTGTTGATTTCACATCAATTGACATCATTCTGCCCTCCCACTCATTATTAGACAATTTTAGATTTATCCATTCCTGGCCAGACAATTGAAATAAAATATTTTACAATTGGTATAAACCGGATAGCCGGTTTATTATGTGTTTTTAACTCAATAAAGATACAATGAGCCATATAATAATTCATTGAGGAAGGGGGGATAAATGAGAAGAATTGCAAAGAGCCTGATTTACCTGTCGTTCCTGTTCGCGACCATGTTTTTTACTGGTTGTGAAGAAAAGAAGAACAGCATACCTTTCTTTCCATTCAGCTCAGCGTCCGACACCGATGCTCAGAACGGTACATCGGATTCGACAGTATCTGATATGACAGCCTCCGATGCCACCGGAACGGATCCCGCGATGGATTCCACCCCCGGCAATGAGTATCCCGTTGTGCTCCTCCACGGTTTTATCGGGTGGGGCAGGGATGAGCTCGCCGGTCCCGTGGGCCATTACTACTGGGGCGGATACAACGATCTGCAGGAGATTCTTAAAACAGCGGGATTTGATTGTTACACCGCCGTGGTGGGTCCCTTTTCAAGCAACTGGGACCGCGCCTGCGAGCTCTATGCCCAGCTCAGGGGTGTCAGAGTGGATTACGGCCTGGCCCATTCGAAAAAGCACAACCATGCCCGTTTTGGCCGCGACTTTACCGGAAAAGCCCTGCTCTACAACTGGGGCAAGGCCGGCCCGAACCGCAAGATCCACATCATAGCCCACAGCCAGGGAGCCATGACGGCGCGGGTCTTCTCCCAGCTCATGGAACAGGGATATGCCGATGAAAGAAACGCCGATTACACCGGCCAGGAGCCGATATCTCCCTTCTTCACCGGCGGGGTTGAAACGAAAAACATGGTCAGCAGCATCTCCACCATGGCCGGCGTTCACAACGGCACGACCCTGGCCAACGGCGTGGTCAAGCTCATTCCCTTCGTCCAGGAGCTACTCATCGGGGTGCTCGAGGTGATAGGCGTCGACTCGTCCCGGACCATTTTCAATATTTACGATTTCAAGCTCGACCAGTTCGGCGTCATCCCGCGGCAGAAGGGCGAATCGATCAAGGAATATTTCGCACGGGTGAACGAGGCCGCGGAAACATATTTCAGCGGGGACATGAAGGATATCTGCCTCTGGGACCTGAGCCCCGAAGGATGCATGGAGCAGAACGCCTGGGTCCACGCGCAGGGCAGCACCTATTATTTTTCCTTTGCCGGCATATCGAGCCATCCTTCGAAGTCGCCGCTGATGCGCGATAACGGTGAATATTATCACGAGTGCGACGCGGATAATTTCATCGCCTGGTTCATCACCGGCCCGATGATGGGGGCCTATACCTGCAATGACGAGCGGTATCGCGGTTACTGGCGCGCCCGCGACGGCGATTTTTATGACATGGATGTCAGTGATCGCGTTCCCATAGACAGCTCCTGGTGGCCCAATGATGGCGTGGTCAATACCAACTCGATGAACGGGCCCTGGCTCTATCCGGCGGGTTACAGCGGCGTCAGGGACAGCATCGTCGATTGGGACGGCGAAACCATTCCCGGGAAGGGCCAGTGGAACTATTACGGTGTTCTCAAGGGTTTCGACCATTTTGATATTACCGGTGTCGAGATATTCACCTGGGACAAGGATAATCATCCAAAGGACGTCATAGGCCATATCGAGGACTGGTACATTGAAAGGGTGGGTTTTTTACGTACCCTTCCGCAATAATCGATGTGCGTCATTGAAGATACTCGACAGCCCCGTTTTCCATGCGAAGCGGGGCTTTTTGTTTGTAGGGAGATTGATTTTCAATGCGATTGATTTTTGGGAGCTCCTTCAAAACGTAAATATATTCATCGGATTCCCTGTTTTATCCTTGAAAATGAAAAGGCTTTTCGATTATTTTATCCAGACGTAAATCTACCTTAATAGTATGGAGCGTCGGCCATGAATCGAATTGCCCTGCCGATATTACTGCTCATCCTCCTGTCCTGTCAGAAGCCGGTCAACCATGTGACCAGGCCCCTGATGGGGACCTCCGTGAATCTCACCATGGTGTGCGACACGGAACTGGCGGGCGCGGCGGCCGGGGCCGCCTTCGGCGAGATAGAGCGCATAGAGAAGCTCCTGAGCCCGGTAAGGCCCGAAAGCGACCTCTACCGGCTTAACCATGGAGGGTCAGCCGGCCCTGTGACGGTGACCGGGGAGACCAGGGATCTCATAAAGAGGTCGGTCGATCTATCCGCTGAGACCGGGGGGTGCTTTGATATAACATTCGCCGCCCTGGAGGGCCTCTGGAACTATAAGGATAAGAATTTTACGCCGCCGTCGCCCGGCGCTGTGGCCATCCTGCTTCCCCTGGTGGGGTCGAAGAACATCATTCTGAATCCTGATGGCAAGAGTATATCCTTCGCGCGGCCCGGCGTGAAGATCGGCCTGGGCGCCATAGCCAAGGGTTACGCGGTGATGAAGGGGGTCGAGGCTCTCAAAGGCAAGGGGGTGAAGGCAGGCATTGTCGACGCCGGCGGCGACCTGCAGGTCTTCGGCAAGAAATTCTTCGGATCATGGGTGACGGGACTCCGCCATCCCCGCAAGGACGCCATCCTTCTCACCATAGACCTGGAGGACATGGACGCCATAGCCACGAGCGGCGACTACGAGCGTTTTGTCATGCGCAATGGCGTGAGGTACCACCATATCATCGACCCCCGCTCCGGATATCCCACGAAGACCTTCACATCCGTATCGGTGATATCAAAGAGCGCGGCGCTATCGGACGCCTATGCCACCGCAATCTTCGTGATGGGCCTTGAAAAGGCGCGGGAATTTCTGAAGCAGCACGGCGAGATCGACGTGATCCTCGCGGACGACAAGGTAAACCTCTATATTTCAAAACGCCTCAAGGAAAGGATAACGGTTTTAGAAAAGCATGCGATTGAATGGTTATAGGTTCGGATTTCGGGAGACAGCAACATGAAAAAACGCCTCTTTATCATCGACGGCCACGCCCTCTGTTACCGGGCCTATTACGCCTTCATCCGCAGCCCCCTGCTGAACAGCGACGGCCAGAACACCTCGGCCATCTTCGGATTCGCCCGGATGCTCCTCAAGCTCATCGCAGACCAGAAGCCGGATTACCTGGCGGTGGCCTTCGATCCGCCGAAGAAATCCTTCCGTTTCGCCCTGTACCCGGAGTACAAGGCGAACCGCCAGAAGATGCCGGAGGACCTCCGCTCACAGATCGACGAGATCAAGAAGATGATCGAGACCCTGGGGATCCCCCGCATCGAGGAGGCCGATTTCGAGGCCGACGACGTGCTGGGCACCATGGCGAAAAAGTACGCCGCGAAAGACGTGGAGGTGATGCTGGTCACCGGCGACAAGGATGCCTACCAACTGGTGGGCGACGACGTGAGGATCTACGCCAACAAGAAGGGGATATCGGAGTACGAGGTGTACGGTCCGAAGGAGGTTGAGGAGATGCTCGGCGTGCGGCCCGACCAGGTGATCGACTACATGGCCCTGGTGGGCGACGCTTCGGACAACGTGCCCGGCGTGAAGGGGATCGGCGAGAAAACGGCGCAGAAGCTGATCGCGGAATACGGCAGCCTTGACGGCCTGTACGAGCGTATCGACGAGGTGAAGGGGAAGCAGAAGGAGACACTGGTCCGTGAAAAGGAGATGGCCTACCTGAGCCGCGATCTCGTCACGGTACGGACGGACCTTTCCATTCATCATGACATTTCGGAATTCGGATTCAGCGGCATCAGTCCCGACGCCGCCGTGCCCTATTTCAGGAAGCTCGAGATGACCTCCATCATAAAGGATTTCTTCGGGGAGAGCGCGGGCAGGGAACCGGCGGCCGAACCGAAGGCGCAGGAAAAAGAGGAGAAGCGGTATCGCGTGATCAGGACCGAAGAAGATATCGAGGAGATGATCGGTCTCATCCGCAGGGCCGGGGAGGTGTCCCTCGACACGGAAACGACGTCCCTCGCGCCAGTCGAGGCCAAGCTCGTGGGCATGTCCTTTTCCATACGGGAGAGGGAAGGGTGGTACCTGCCGCTTCTCTCCCGGGGGATGTTCAGCGAGGAGTACATGGACCCCTCGCGCTCCCTGTCCCAGCTGAAGCCCCTTCTCACCGACCCGAAGGTGCGGAAGATCGGCCAGAACATCAAGTACGACCTGCTGGTGCTCGCAAACTACGGCATCGGCCTGGCCGGCGTCGCCTTTGACACCATGGTGGCGTCGTATCTTCTCTCGCCCAACGACCGCCGCCACAACATGGACGACCTGGCGGGAAAATATCTCAATTACAAGACCATAACCTTCAAGGAGCTGGTGGGCACCGGCAAGAGCGCGATCCCTGTTGAAGAAGTCCCCCTGGATAAAATATCCGAATACGCCATCGAGGACGCCGATGTGACCTACCGGCTCTACAACATTTTTAAAAGAAAGATCGACGACGAGGACCTGTCCCCGCTCTTCAACGACATCGAGATGCCCCTGGTGCCGGTGCTGGCGGAAATGGAGCGCGCCGGAGTGAAGATCGACACCGCCTATTTCAAAAAGCTGGAGGTGAAGAACCGGGAGCTGCTGAAGAACGTAGAGGAGGAGATCTACGGAGCCGCCGGGCAGAGCTTTAACATAAATTCCACGCGGGAGCTCTCCCACGTGCTCTTCGAAAAGCTGGGCCTGAAGCCCCAGCGTAAAACGAAAACTGGCCTGAGCACCGACATCAAGGTGCTGGAGTCGCTGCAGGGGAGCCATCCCATCATCGACCGCCTGATATCGTACCGGACCCTTTCCAAGCTCAAGAACACCTACATCGACGCGCTGCCGAAGCTTGTCTCCCCGAAGACCGGCAGGATCCACACCTCCTACAACCAGACCGTGGTGGCCACGGGCAGGCTATCCTCGTCCGAACCGAACCTCCAGAACATCCCGGTCCGCGACGAAATGGGCAAGGAGATACGCCGCGGCTTCGTGCCGGAGAAGGGATGCCTCCTCCTGTCAGCCGACTATTCCCAGATCGAGCTCCGCGTGGCCGCCCACCTCTCCGGCGACGCGAACATGATCCGCGCCTTCAACGAGGGGATCGACATCCACGCCATGACCGCGTCGTCGGTCTTCGCCGTGCCCATCGGAGAGGTCACGGCCGACATGCGGCGCCAGGCCAAGGTCATCAACTTCGCCACGATCTACGGCGTGTCGCCCTTCGGCCTCTCCCAGCAGGCCGAGATCGGCATGAAGGAGGCGGCCGAGTTCATCCGCATCTACTTCGAGACCTATCCCGGCTTCAAGAAATACATCGACGAGACCATAGTGTTCGCCCGGGTCAACGGCTTTGTCGCGACCATGCTCGGCAGGAAGCGCGCCATCGACGAGATCGATTCGGACACTTCCTTCCGCCGCGAGGGCGCGGAGCGCATCGCCATCAACACTCCGATACAGGGGACCTCCGCCGACATGATCAAGATAGCCATGATCAACATCAGCGGTGATATCAGGAGCAGCAACATGAAGACGCGGATGATCATGCAGGTCCACGACGAGCTCGTCTTCGAGGTCCCGGAGGAGGAGCTGGAGGCGGCGAAAAAGATGGTCATAGACCGGATGGAGCACGCCCTGGACCTGGCGGTGCCTGTCAGGGTCGACGTGGGCGTCGGCAAGAGCTGGGAGGAGGCGCATTAGACCCCGCCCGCGCTCCACAATATCAATTTACCCTCATCCCCCGGCCCGAAATCATTTGATCTCACCCGCGCTCCGCGTACACTAAGCGACAGGATGTCGCGCATGCAGCAGCGTACACGGATGTACTAGCTGCTGCCTCCATAAAATGGAGAGGGTTTCCCTATTGATGATCTCAACACCTTCCCCCCTTCCCGCCATGTGTTAATGACGACCTAACCTCATGAGAAGGGATGAAGTTTTATTTTTCAACAATGCAGTTATTGTTGTTTTAATAACAAGCCTGTGCCGATGCAATGGCGCCCGCAATGAGAATCTTGATACGTCGATGTTTTTTTAAAGAAATTTATTGGACAGGCGCTGATTATTTTGTATATTACTATGGTTTGCCGTTATGAAATTCTTGAAAATAAACATTCTTCTGCTTTCATTGCTGCTGTCGGCGGCGATCGCTTTATCCGGCTGTTCGGAAAAAAATGACGGCGCCGGCGCTCTTCTGGCGCTCCTTTTCCTCCCGAATCCGGCGCCGGCGATCACCCTGCCGGCCGGTGCGACCCTGCTCGGAAGCGGCGTGGAGAGGATCGACAGCCGAAGCCAGCCGTATTATCTCCTCAGGCTGGATTACGACGGAAAAGAGCCTGCCTACGCCATGTGGATCCCGTCCCCGGAAGGGGGCCTAAAGCCCGCGGTGGTCATGACCAATCCCTATGACGGGATCACCTGGAACGGCGACACTCCTCCCACGGGCACGGCCCTATACTCTTATCGGACCTATATTGAAGGCGCCACGATATTCTCGATTAACGGTTTCGGCGTGCTCCACGCCTTCGGGCGTTTTTACACGAAGGGCAACCTGCAGAACGATGTGGACGACATGACCGCGGGGCTCAGATTTCTCGCGGATTCCGGGTTTGCCGACACGGCCCGGCTCGGCATCTACGGCGGCTCCTGGGGAGGCTTTGAGGCCCTCTATGGCGCGGCCAACGCTCCGGCCGGGGCGGTCCCTTCGGCTGGCGTGGCGCTCTATCCGCCCGTTGACTTCAAGGAGTTCGAGCGTTACGTGACCGTCGACATCCCCGTCATTGCCGACGCCACAAAGGAAAGCCAGTACGTTTCATTCTATCAGGCCTATCTCGAAAGGATGTACGCGACTCCCGGTTGGGACACCTGGACCACGGCCGCCCTTGCCGGGAAGCTTTCCACAAAATTCCTGGTCGTCCACGACGAATGGGACACCCTGGTGCCGGTGTGGCACTCGCAGGACCTTGTCACCCGGGCCGGAGGAATGGTCGAACCGGTCTGGTTCTGCCAGGATACTTCGCTGGACCTCAACGCGCTCCCCTTCGGCTGGGGCCATGGCGAACTGCGGCAAAGCCAGATGGACAGCAGCCCTCCGCCGGCCTTCACCTACGGCATCTTGCATACCTTTTCCACGGTCTTCCTGATCAGGAAGCTTGCCGATCCCGGCCAGCGGATATATGCCGGCTATGACCTCAACGCGATTAATGATTTCATCGTTTACATCCGCGATTATAAATGCAGTCACGGTAAGAACCTGTCCTGGGCCGCGGCGCGGCTCCGCGACCTTGCCGATGAGAGGGTGTTGCTGCTTGAAATGAACACGGGAGCCTGGGCGGCCGGGGCTGACGTCGTGGCAAAGGCCTTCAGCGACGCGGGCTGGGGCGGAGCGAGTTACGGGACCGCGTCAACCGTGGGCGCCGCACTGGAAAGCTGGCTGCCCTCCTGCCCCTGAGAGACATGAAGCCTACTGCATCGAATCAGCCTCGATCTCCGCTTCGAAACCGGCATTTTCAATGGTATGCTGAATGTCCTCCACGGTCAGCGACGACTCGTCGAATTCCACCGTCACCCTTTTCGTGAACGGGTTCGCCACTACCTTCTCAATGCCCCCGAGAGAGTTTATGGCGTTTTCGATGGTCGCCTTGCTGTGGCCGCCGCTCATGTTGGAAGATGTTAATTCTTTTGTTACGAGCATGGATGACTCCTTTTGTAAAATTATTATACTTACTTTTCCGGGAATTATCCAGCTGCGAGTGAAAAAATAATGATGAAAATGCCGCGGTTTGGCCCTCGGCGGGGTTGAATATTTATCTTATGTAAATATTTACCGCCTGAAAGAGCATCCAAGGCGGAGATCAATAGGGGCTGTGACAGGGAAAACTATTTCACTTCGTAACCGGCCTCTTCAATGGCGCGCTTGATGGCGTCAATGGTGACCAAGGTTTCATCGAAATCAATTTCAACTTTTTTCGTATCCGGATCGGCGTTGACATTGCTGACGCCCCGCAGCCCTTTGACCGCGTTTTCGATGGTCATCTTGCAGTGCTTGCAGCTCATGTCCGGTGTTAACAATACTTGTTTCATGGTTATGCTCCATTCTTCATGAATTCCGTGACCTTCTTTACTATATTTTCCTTTGTGAAGCCGTACTGTTCCGCCAGCACCTTGGCAGGGGCTGACTCGCCGAAGCGGTCCATGGTGATATAGAGGGCATGGGGCCCGGCGTATTTCTCCCATCCCATGCGGATGCCGGCTTCAACGACCGCCTTAGGCGTTCCGTGGGAGAGGACCTCCATCCGGTACGATTGTGGCTGGCGGTCGAAAAGCTCCCAGCTGGGGAAGGATAGGACCCGCGCCTTTATGCCCTGTGATTCCAGGGCCTCCGCGGCCGCGATGGAGATGTGCACTTCCGATCCGGAGGCGAGGATGACGATGTCCGGCTTGCCTGACGGCTCCTTTACGATGTAGGCGCCGCGGTGAAGGTTTTCCGCGCCGCGGCCCTGCTCCCGCGCGATCACCGGCAGGTCCTGGCGCGTGAGGGAGAGCATGGTGGGCCCCTCCGTTCGCCCTATGGCGGCAAGCCAGGCCTCCTTTGTCTCCTCTGCATCGGCGGGCCGTATCACGGTCAGGTTCGGAATCGCCCGGGCCGAGGCCACATGCTCCACCGGCTGGTGCGTGGGTCCGTCCTCGCCGACGAAGAGCGAGTCATGGGTGTAAACATATATCGTGTGAAGTTTGGCCAGGGCCGCAAGCCGCACCGACGGCCGCATGTAGTCGAGAAAGGCCAGGAACGTGGCGGTGTAGGGGATGACGCCGCCGTAGTAAGCCATGCCGTTCTGGATCGATCCCATGGCGTGCTCGCGGATCCCGAAGTGGATGTTGCGCCCGGTTTTACCTTTGCCCGATTCGCTGAAGCCCTTCACGAAGGACTTGTTGCTGGGTCCGAGGTCGGCGGAGCCTCCGGCCAGGTTCGGCAGCTCCCTGAACAGGGCCTCCAGGATCTTGCCGCTGGCGCTGCGTGTTGCCACCGCCTTGGCGGGATCAAAGGCGGGCAGTTTTTTCCTGAGAGCATCTATATCGGGAGCGGTAAAGAAGGTTTTCCACCGTGCGAGCTTTTCGCCGGTGACGGAGGTCTTGAACTGCTTCTTCCACGCGTTGTGGGCCCTTTTCATCTTTCTCTTCCGCTCGCCGAAGATATCGTACGCCCGCTGGGGCACGCAGAAGGAATCGCCCGGGGCGCAGCCGATGTTCTGTTTCGTCGCCGCCACCTCGTCGACACCCAGGGGCGCGCCGTGGGATTCCTCGGATCCTTCGAGCTTGGGGCTTCCCTTTGCGATCCTGGTCTTCGCGATTATGAGTGAGGGCCGGTCCAGGTTCTTCTGGGCCTTTTTTATCGCCTTCTCTATCTGTCCGTAATCGTGGCCGTCGATCTTCTGCACGTGCCAGCCATAGGCCGCGAAGCGCTTCGCGGCGTCCTCGGAGTAGGCCAGGTCCGTGGGGCCCTCGATGGAGATGTCGTTGGAATCGTAGATGTAGATCAGCTTTCCCAGGCCCCAGTGGCCGGCGAGGGACGCGGCCTCTGAGGAAATCCCCTCCATCAGGTCGCCGTCGCTCACGATGGCGTAGATGTAATGGTCGACCAGGGTGTTCCCGTCGCTGTTGAATTCGGCCGCGAGGAGGTCCCTGGCAACGGCCATGCCGATGCCGTTGGCGAAGCCCTGGCCCAGGGGGCCCGTGGTGGTCTCCACCCCGGCAGTAACCCTGTTCTCCGGGTGCCCCGGGGTCTTGCTGTGAAGCTGGCGGAAATTCCGTATGTCGTCCAGGGTGAGGTCATACCCGCTCATGTGCAGCATGGAGTAGAGGAGCATGGACCCGTGGCCGGCCGACAGGACGAAGCGGTCACGGTTTTGCCATGCCGGGTCTGCCGGGTCATGCTTCAGGAACTTGGTCCAGAGGACAGCGGCGATATCGGCGCACCCCATGGGCATGCCCGGGTGGCCGGAATTGGCCTTCTGCACCGCGTCCATGGAGAGCGTGCGTATGGATGTCGCAATCAGCTTGAGGTCGTCGTTGGTAATGGCCATAGGTCTGTCCTTCTATTGATATCGAGCCGGCAGATAATAAGGATTGTCGTCGGTTTGCAAGATAAATAATGGGGTATTAATATTTTTTTATGTCGCTAAATGCAAGTATTTTTATACCCCGGCAGGGCAATTAATTAAAATGCGGTCCCCGGGCATTGCTAAAACGGCATTATACGCATCTCTGAGTGCATCGAATCGATAAATCGTCACAGTATGGCGCAATGATAAAAGAAGATTCTAAGATGCCAGGGTGTCGTATATGCTGACCGAAGGGTTTTTCTCTGCAAAATACTGCATTGTCCAGGAATTCGGAAAGAACAATACGGGCCTTCCGCTGTTGTCTTTTCCATAATGACAGCCATGCGGGAGATACAATTGTGAAAAGTCATCTCCAGTAATAGTATCCAGCCAGCGCAAAGCGGTCCATTCTTTCATTTCAAGTCTTGTTTCCACGCCGTATTCATCCCTGAGCCTGTATTGCAGCACATCAAATTGAAGCGGTCCCACGGCTCCCAGAAGGGGAAGATTGGAAGAGGCGTTTTTCGGGTAAAACGTTTGAACGATATCTTCAGCCAGCAGGTGGTCAAGTCCCTTCCGGAAAGACTTATAGCTGGATATCGATGTATTATGAACATAGGCAAAGCATTCAGGCGCAAAGCGGGGAATTTCGTTGAAGCACAAAGCCGGATCGGAACTGATGGTGTCACCGATCTGAAAATCAGCATTAGTGATAAAACCGATGATGTCTCCGGCGTATGCCTCGTTGGCGGTTTCCCGTTCTCTTCCGAATATGTTATGCGCATTCGATATTCTTACGTTTTTCCCGTTTCTGGAATTATACGCGGTCATGTCCCTGCAAAATTTTCCGGAGCAGACCCTGGCGAAAACCATTCTGTCCCTGTGCTGGGGGTTCATGTTGGTCTGTATCTTGAATACAAAGGCTGAAAACGCGGGGCCCTCGATGGAAACGTCACGGTCGCCGGCTTTTCTCGGCAGCGGTTCTCCTGAATAATCAAGGAACCGGTTCAGGAAAAGTTCTATTCCGAAATTGTTGGCCGCGCTTCCGAAAAAAACAGGCGTTGTTTCACCGTTGTCCACTTTGCTGGTTTCGAGTTTTCCGTGCGCAGCATCAAGCAGTTCAATCTCTTCTGCAATTTCTTTATAGGAAGATTCGTTTAAAGCGTTCTTCACTACGGGGTCCGTGATGCCAAGGACTGAAACCGGCGCCAGGTAGACGCCGCCGGGGACTTTCTCGTAAAGGTGCACCGTGTTATCGATCCTATCGTATACCCCCTTGAAAGAACTGCCGCTTTCCAGGGGCCAGCACACCGGATACGCGTGAATATCGAGGACTTTTTCGATCTGGTCCAGCAATTCAAGGGGCGGCAGGGCAGGACGGTCCATTTTATTTATAAAAGTGAAAACCGGGATACGGCGTTTTCTGCAGGTTTCAAAAAGTTTGATGGTCTGGCTTTCGATACCCTTGCCGGCATCTATCACCATTACTACCGCGTCAACCGCCATTAGGACGCGGTATGTGTCTTCCGAAAAATCTTTATGCCCGGGAGTATCAAGCAGGTTCAGCTTGAATCCCCGGTAGGTGAATTGCAATACCGTAGAAGATATCGAAATCCCTCTTTTTTTCTCCAGTTCCATCCAGTCAGAAGATGTATCTTTTTGCTGTTTTTTCGCCGTCACTGATCCCGCGAGTTCGATTGCCCCGCCATAAAGAAGCAGTTTTTCGGTTAACGTGGTTTTGCCCGCGTCAGGGTGTGATATAATGGCGAATGTACGCCGTAATTTTATTTCGTTTTTTATCTTTTCCATGATGTGTCACTAAAATTTTTAAAAGCTGTATCATGTCAAGAATTTTATTGACAGTTCCACGAATACGGCGGCAGGTGGCGTTATACATATTTGGCCTTTATTCATCTCATATTCTACTTGCCTTTAATGCGTTTTGATGGTACGGATGGCCCATGATGCCTGAGAGTAAACGCTCCACCCTGCAGGAGATTTTTCCATGTATAGATTAACAGCCCTTATCATTCTCGTCATCGCCGCATTCGTTTCCGGTAAGACCCTTTACCTGGAAAAGAACCAGGCCGTCGATCCGGCGTCATGGTCCGGCAGCTCCATCGAAGACCTCATCCTCGCGCGGAACGCGGTCTTCGCCCGGTACGGCTACGTTTTTAAAAGCGGCGCCCTGAACAGGCACTTCCTATCCGTGGGGTGGTACAGACCGGACAGGAATTTTTCATACTCGATGCTGACGAAGATAGACCAGCGGAACGTGAACGCGATCCTGGCCGCGGAAAAAAAGAAGGTGGGCGAGCTGAAAAACAGGATCGCCGGCACCGCCGTAAAAACAAAGCGCTACTTCATGGCCGCCGGGGTAAAGGAGCGGGTCCCGGCTTCAGCCGAGGAAGAGATGAGGAAGTGGTGGAAGAAGAAGTCCGGGTCCCTGTACCCGCAGCTGCGCGTGCCGGTGCTGTTGGGCGTGTCCCTCTCCGACGAGAAGGACGCCGCTTATATCAGCGGCAGGACCGGGAACTGCCGTGATTCATTCTCCTACTGGGAGGCGGGCTATGACGACAGGGGCCGGCTCCGTGTCCTGAAAAACTATTTCTGCGAGCAGGGGGGCTCCGGCGAAAGCGGTGATATCTATTACTTCGATGAGAAGGAAAAGCTCCTGATGGTGCAGGGGAGGATACTTGGGACCACGGTCAATTACGAGTATTATTATCAGTACTGCCTGGGCAGCGTGGTCTGGATAGAGGTCACTCTGATAAACGGCAGCGCCGGAATCCCGGACGAGATGGAGAAATTCTTTTTTTAATAAAAGATATTTCCGGGTGAACATCCAACCTGTGCCTTGGGCGGATATACGCTGAAGGCGTATCTGTGCAAATGCATTCTTCGGGAAGTCCCCCTCCGGGGGATTTAGGGGGATCTACTATAAGAGCGGCATCACACGGTCCCTGCAGAACTCGAAGAGCGAATCCCTGGTATGCATGATGTTCTTGATTATGCTCCGGACGCTGCAGCCGGGGGTATCTGTGACTATCTTGTAAAGATGCACGGAAGCGTCCAGGGCGCGGCAGGCCTGGACCACGGCGGCTCCTTCCATGTCGACAAGATCCGCGTATTTCCCGGCCGCGGCGCGGTCTTCGTCCGTGAGAACGGGACGGTCCTGCGTCGCCAGGGAGGCGACGGCGAAGCCCTCCAGCGTATCGGCCCGGTGCTCCGCCGGAGAGCCGGAATCGTTGATGGGACGGTCAAGCTCGTATACCGCGTCGACATGGAGAATATCGCCGACCCGGTATTTCCCTCCCGTTGAACCGGCCGCTCCGAGGTTGAGGATCTTCCGGAGGTGGTAGCGGTCGATGAGATCCGTGGCGGCGATGGCCGCGCAGGTCTTGCCTATGCCGGAGACGGCGAGGACGACCGGACCGGCGCCGTAGATCGGCGCGGGTTTTTTCTCTATGAGGCTAAGGCCAAGGCCCTCTATGAAGGGCTTGGCTTCCATTGTGGTTGCTATGATGATGCCGATTGGTCCGCTCATGGTGTCATCCTGTGCCAGTAGGAACATCAGTATCCCGCGGCCTGGTCAATAACAAATTATTAATGAAGGACCGGAGTTGACGATTATAAAGAAATTCAGTATATTATAAAAAACTGAATAATATTTAATGATCTGCTGATCAAGCGGCAGGGAACAAGAGGCGATTGTCCATAGCCGGAGGGCTGTGGAATAAAAAATACAAAATAGCATTATTAAATTGCATTTTTTATCATTGCTTTTAAAGAGGGTTGTATCAGGAGAGCGGTTTCCTTTTCATAAAGAGAGAGGATGAGTCACTCTGATTCCTTACTATAGTGGAGCGCATAATGAAAAAAATTACCATACTCGTTGTCTCAATGGCCATATTCTGGATCTTCGCGTCGTGCTCGAAATCATCGGAGCAGGAAAACAGCGTCAAGGCGGCTCCGGTTTCGGGCGGCGCAGCCGTCACCTGGCATGATTTCAACGAAGGGTTGAAGCTCGCCTCGGCCAAGGGGAAGCCGGTCATCATGGATTTTTACGCGGACTGGTGCGGCTGGTGCAGGAAGATGGAGGTCGAGGTCTTCGCTGACCGGGAGGTCGCGGCCAAGCTCGGCGATAATTATATCTGCGTGCGCCTTCACACCGACAGGAATCCCGGGGAGACCATCAAGTACAAAAACCATACCCTCACCAAGCAGGAATTCGCCATGATGCTCGGCGTCCAGGGCCTTCCCACCCTGGTGTTCCTGGACCGTGACGGAAACCTGATAACCAAGATCCCCGGCTTTATCAATAAGGATATGATGCTACCGCTGCTGAGCTATATCAAGGATGAGTGCTACCTGAACAAGGTCCCGTTCAAGGAATACATGGACGGAAAGGCCCCGTGCGGTAAGAAGTGAGGGGATGTAGAATACCCCTCACCCCTTTGATCCCCTCTCCCATTACAAATTGAAGAAAGGAGAGGGGAAACATCTGATGAATATTCAATTCAAACAGAAACCCTCTCCTTTTTACCAAGCTTAATGGGAGGCAGCATCTAGTACATCCGTGTACGATGCTGCATGCGCGACATCCTGTCGCTTAGTGTGCCCCGGCTTGTCCCGAGCGTCGTCGAGGGGAGGGGCGGGTGAGGGCATTAAGTCAATGACTATAAAGCATCTGCCGTGAGATGATCCTCTCGAGGCGGTAGATCTTGTCCGTGTACTCCCCGAGCTTCGGGTCGCGCCCGATATTCTCCTTCATGTTCTGGATCATGTCCCTCAGGAGGGTCAGGTCGGACCGCCGGTCTATTTCACCGCTTTCGACGATCTGCGTCAGCAGGTCGAAATTGTACTTCCTTAAATTGATCCGGAAAAAGAATTCAACGCCGTATATCTGCAGCACCTTTGAAAGGGACTGTTTCGATTTGTCATTGGAGTATTTCTGATACTGGGCCGAGTCCACGGCCCGCTGGCTTGACGCCCCGCCGCCTTTCAGGTTCTTGCCTCCGGAGGAAGGGGCCGGGTCGTTGAGGAGCTTGTTTTCGTTCATCAGCAGGAGCTCCTTCAGCTTGCCCGCCTTCCACGCGTCGGTGAACTCGTTGAAGTTGCGCTCGATGTAGCCCTCGTATTCGTCGAGCATGATGGCCTTGTTGCCGATCTGGCCGATCAGGGTGTTCTTGTAGAATTGCGGCCTGGAATACATGTCCTTCACTATCTGGTGGAACAGCAAACGCTTGTTGAACTGCTTTTCGTATTCGTCCATGAGGAATTTCTGGAAAAAATTCTTCAGCTTGCGGATCGTCTGGAGGTCGGCCTCGACGTATCCGTCGATGCGCTTAACGTCGTTTTCGGGGTCCTCCTTTATGATCTCGATCGAAAATATCTTATGGGAATCCTTGAGTATCCGTATGATCCTCAGGAGCTCCGGCTGGTCTATGCCGAGAAGGGATTGGATCTCCTTTTCGAAGTTATCCGAATGGGGGATCGAATCCTGGTTGCCTTTCGCGTTATAGGCCGTTATTTTTTTTATGACTTCATCTATGATTTTATCAAGCATGGACGCGCTCTATCCCTGTCATATGCACGGGCGGTATGCTACCGCCGATTTGATTAATTTCAAGAAATTTTTTACTGGCTGCCAAAAAACGGAGCGCTGACCCTGGTAATTGCTTTTCTAGAAAAAAAATTGACAAATTTCGGCATCGGACAATATGTTAAACACTTTCTTTATTATAGTAGACTTATCGTAACCATGGGAGTTTCTTCGTGAAGATAAAAGGCGCGGACATCATCGTTGAATGCCTGAAAAAGGAGAATGTCGAGTGCATGTTCGGCTATCCGGGCGGCGTGGTCATTCCGATATTCCACGCCCTGCACAACGCGCCCTTCAAGTTCATTCTGACCAGGCATGAGCAGGGGGCGGTGCACGCGGCCGACGGGTACGCGCGGGCCTCCGGCAAGGTCGGCGTCGTCATCGCCACCTCCGGCCCCGGCGCGACCAACTGCGTGACCGGCATCGCAACGGCGCACCTTGACTCGGTCCCCCTGGTGGTGTTCACCGGCCAGGTGACCAGGCAGCAGATCGGCAACGATGCCTTCCAGGAAGTCGACAGTACCGGCATCACCCGTCCCATAACCAAGCATAATTACCTGGTCCAGGACATCAAGGACCTTGCGCGCGTTATTAAGGAAGCTTTCTACATAGCATCAACGGGCAGGCCCGGGCCTGTCCTTATCGACGTCCCGGTCGACATCTCCAAGGGGGAGCACAAGTTCGCCTATCCGGAGAGCGTGCATATACGGAGCTACAAGCCTGTGTACGAGGGCCATCCGAACCAGATCAGGAAGGCGTGCCAGCTCATCGAGAGCGCGAAGCGGCCCGTGATCTACGCCGGCGGGGGCGTGGTGATATCCAATGCCTCGAAGGAGCTCCGGGAGTTCGTCAAAAAGACACAGATCCCGATCACCACGACGCTCCTGGGCCTCGGGGTCTATCCGGAGACCGACCGCCTCGCCCTGGAGATGCTGGGCATGCACGGCACCTATTACGCCAACCACGCGGTGAACGAGTCCGACCTCCTGATCGCCGTGGGCGCCCGCTTCGACGACCGCGTCACCGGGAAGATCTCGGACTTCATTCCAAACGCGAAGGTCATACACATCGACATCGATCCGGCGTCGGTCAGCAAGACAGTGGCGGTTGACGTTCCCATCGTGGGCGACTGCAGGCAGGTCCTCGCCGCCATGATCGAGCAGGTCAAGGCCCCGAAGATCGACGAGTGGCTCGCGGAGATCGACAGGCTGAAGCGCGAGCACCCGCTGACCTATGAGCGGAACGGCGATGACCGGATCAAGCCGCAGTTCGTTGTCGAGGAGATCTACCGCCAGACAAAGGGCGACGCCATCATCTGCACCGAGGTGGGGCAGAACCAGATGTGGGCCGCGCAGTTCTACAAGTACACCCAGCCGAGGACCTTCATTTCCTCCGGCGGCCTGGGCACCATGGGATACGGCTTCCCCGCCGCCATCGGCGCTCAGCTGGCGCGGCCCGACAAGCGCGTCATCGACATCGCCGGCGACGGCTCGATACAGATGAACATCCAGGAGCTGATCGTCGCGGTGCAGCACCGGCTGCCGGTCATCATCGCCATCCTCAACAACGGTTTCCTCGGCATGGTGCGCCAGTGGCAGCAGCTTTTCTTCGATAAACGCTACAGCCACACCTGCATCGATTTCGCGCCTGATTTTGTAAAGCTTGCCGAGGCCTATGGCGCCGAGGGAATGCGGATCAGGACCTACGAGGAGGTGGCACCGGCCCTGCAGAGGGCCCTGTCCATCACCGACCGCCCCATCATCATGGATTTTGTCGTTTCCCGCGAGGAGAACGTCTACCCGATGGTGCCGGCGGGGCAGTCGTTCAAGGAGATCATCATGAGGGAGATGCTCGCGTAAGCCATGACAGCGCCAAACGATGAAACCATGAAGCAATACGTGATATCGGTCAAGGTGGAGAACCGCTTCGGCGTCCTGGCCCGCGTGGCCGGCCTTTTCTCCGCGCGCGGATACAACATCGATTCCCTGGCGGTGAGCGCCACTGAGCAGGAGGACGTATCGGTCATGACCATCGTGACGCGCGGCGACGACCGGGTCATCGAGCAGGTCAAGAAGCAGCTGAACAAGCTGATCGACGTCATCAAGGTGAGCGACCATACGGATCTTCCCACGGTGGAGCGTGAGCTGGTCCTGGTGAAGGTGAACGCCCCGCCGAACAAGCGACCCGAGATCTACCAGCTGGGCGAGATCTTCAAAGCGGATATCGCCGATATCTCGCCGAAGACCATCACCCTGGGCGTGAAGGGCGATCCGGTCCAGATCCATAATTTTATCGAGCTGTTGAAGCCCTACGGCATCAGGGAGCTGATGCGCACCGGACGGGTGTCGCTGTTGAAGGAGTAGGCTATTATCTGACCTCACCCCCCGGCCCCCTTTCCCATTAAGAATTGAAAAAAGGAGAGGGGGAGCGGATAGAATATCGTTTCTCGGAAACCCTCTCCTTTTTTCCGAGTTTAATGGGAGAGGGTGCGCGGAGCGCGGGTGAGGTTGAATTAGTAATAAAAATATTATAAATTGACCCATGCCCCCTCAGGGGGACAGGGGGGTCAACAAGGAGTTCATCATGGCAAAGATGTATTATGACAACGACGCCGACCTCGGCGTATTAAAGAATAAAACGATAGCCATCGTCGGGTACGGGAGCCAGGGACACGCCCAGGCCCAGAACCTCCGGGACAGCGGCCTTAACGTGATCGTCGCGGAGCTGCCCGGCACCGATAACTATCGGTTGGCGGAGTCGCACAACTTCAAACCGATGACGGCGAGGGAAGCGGCGGAGAAGGCTGACCTGATCCAGATACTGGCCCAGGACCACGTGCAGGCGAAGCTCTACAAGGCCGACGTGGAGCCCTTCATGAAGGCGGGGAAGACCCTGGTCTTCTCCCACGGCTTCAACATCCACTTCGGGCAGATCGTGCCGCCGAAGGAGATCGACGTGATCATGGTGGCGCCGAAGGGCCCCGGCCACCTGGTCAGGAGCGAGTACGAGAAGGGCGGCGGCGTTCCCTGCCTGATAGCCATCCACAACGACGCGTCCGGCACGGCGAAGCAGCAGTCCCTTGCCTACGCCAAGGGGCTTGGCGCGACCCGCGCCGGCGTCCTCGAGACGACATTCAAGGAAGAGACCGAGACGGACCTCTTCGGCGAGCAGTCGGTCCTGTGCGGCGGCGCCTCGGAGCTGGTCAAGGCCGGGTTCGACACCCTGGTCGAGGCCGGGTACCAGCCCGAGATCGCCTACTTCGAGTGCCTCCACGAGCTCAAGCTCATCGTGGACCTCTTCTACCAGGGCGGGATCAACTACATGCGCTACTCGGTCTCCGACACGGCCGAGTACGGCGATTACATGAGCGGGCCCCGCATCATCAACAAGGATACCCGGAAGGAGATGAAGAAGATCCTCAAGGAGATCCAGGACGGCACTTTTGCGAAAAAGTGGATCGCCGAGAACGAGAAGGGACGACCCGAGTTCAATAAAATCAAGGAAGCGCAGAAGAACCACCTCATCGAGAAGGTGGGCGCGGACCTTCGCAAGATGATGAAGTGGATCAACGCGAAGTGACCCCGCCCCCGGTTTTTCTCCAATAAAGAGAGAAGAGCCGAAGGAAAGTAGCAATTGTTGGTTACTCATAAAGGCGCGGATTAAACCGCGCCTTTTCCTTGTGCCCCCGGAAGGGATTTTTGTCTGGGCCATGGACCGGGGTCATGCAATTTTCCGCGTTGACAAAAAAATGGGCGGGGATTATTGCGAATATAGAGGTCTTTCGCACACCAGGAATCCAGAACGCCATGGAAGCATCTTTTATGGAGACCATTTTCGTCGGCTTCCTCTTCTTCTCCGGAAGCGTGGCGCTGCTCTATTCGATGATACACGCCATCATCCCTTCACAGCGCATCGAGAACATCAACCTCTCGGCGCTCCTGTTTATGCTGAGTCTCCTCATGTTCCAGATCAGCTTCATCGCCAACGGCATGGCGGCCGCATACCCCGCGCTGCTGTCATTTCACATGACGCTGATCAACGCCATTGTACCGGCCGCCTATTTCGCATATTACCTTGTCATTTTTCCGCCGGAATCGCTGCCCCGGCGGCGCTTCATTTTCTTCATTCCCGCATGTATCGCCGCCGCGGGCGATATCTATTTCATGCTCCTCCCGTCAGGGACACGGTCCGATGTCCTGAAAGGTATCTTCGGCGGCGGGCCCTCCCGCCCGGAGATAACGGGGATGCGGGTCCTTATCGGCATGGCCGCGGTTCAAAGCGCGGTCTGCTTCTCGATTCTCAAGATAAAGATCGTGTCGCTCTGGAGCGATAAGGCCCAGTCGGTCATGCTGGCCATCACGGGCGTTTCCTCGGTGGTCATCATGGCCTCCTGCGGCTTCATCTTTTACGGGTATCTCACGGGATCGATCATGCCGGTCCTGGGCGGCATCAGCGCCATCGGGCTGCTTTTCATACTATCCTACCTTGCGGGGCTCCGGTATCCCCGGCTTATCCACCTGGTGATCCTTCAAGCCCAGAACCGCTATGGCGGGAGCGGGCGCTGGCGCCTCAGCGGAATCGACGTGGACGCCCTTGTCTTTCAGCTTAACCGGATGATGGTCGAAGACGAGCTTTTCCTGGACGAGAACATCACCCTCAAGGACCTCGCGGACCGCGTGGAGCTGACCCAGCACCAGCTATCGCAGCTCCTGAACGAAAAGCTCAACACGAACTTCAACGGCTTCATCAACAGCTTCAGAATAGACCGTGCCAGGGAGCTCCTGGTTTCCGAGCCCGACGCGCCGGTCCTCAACATCGCCTTCGCCGTGGGATTCAATTCCAAGTCGGCCTTTTATGACGCCTTCACCCGCTTCACCGGCAAGTCTCCCGTGGCGTACCGACGGGAAAACCAGTCCCTCCGGCGGCCCCCGATTAATAGTCCGAAGTTATAACACCGGTCGATTTTAAAATACCTTTTTGAGTAAGCTCCGATCATGGGCATTGAGGCGCCCGGCGCCGATGTGCCGCAACGCATGCATGCATGGTTGCATCCAACAATCAGGAGTTGAGCATGAAGCAATTGAAAGGCAAAAACGTGCTGATCACCGGCGCGGCCAGCGGCATCGGCAGGCTCATGTCGATGAAGTTCGCCGGCGAAGGGGCCAACGTGGCCATGGTCGACATCAACAGGGACTCTCTTGCGAAGGTTGAGGCCGAGGTGAAGGCGGCGGGGCCGTCGGTGAAAACGGGGACCTATACGTGCGACATCTCGAAAAGCGCCGAGGTTTCGAAAACAGCCGCGGCGGTCCGGAAGGATTTCGGACAGGTCGACGTGCTGGTAAACAACGCGGGAGTCGTGGCGGGCAAGGCCTTCCTCGACATGTCCCTGGACGAGATGGAGCATTCGATGAGCGTCAATTACTGGGGCCATACCTATTTCACCAAGGAGTTCCTGGGCGAGATGACGAAGCGGAACAGCGGAAACATCGTCAACGTGGCGTCCTCGAGCGGTCTCCTCGGCATGCCCCTTCTCACGGACTACGCGGCGAGCAAGTTCGCGGAAGTCGGTTTTTCCGAGGCCCTCAGGAGGGAGCTGAAAAAATTCGGGTACAAAAATGTGCACATCACCTGCGTGTGCCCCTATTTCATAGACACGGGCATGTTCAAGGGGTGCAAGCCCATGGTTTTGAGCCCCTTCGTGAAACCCGAAACGGCAGCCGGTGCCATCGTGAAGGGCGTGAAAAAGGACAAGCCTTACGTGATGCTGCCAGCCATGAGCATACGCGGGTCCATGATACTCAAGCTCCTGCCCACAAGCCTCTTCGATTTTTTCCTGGCCAAGTCAGGCGGCGACCGGGCCATGGACAATTTTGTTGGAAGAAAATAATACACCGGAGAAATGACAGATGAAAACATTGAAAATAGCGTTGATAGCAATTGGCATAATAGTAGGGATCAATCTTGCGGTCACGGGCATCAATATCGCACAGAAGGGCGGCTCCTACAAGGGCAAGAGCCCGGCGGACATTCTCGGCAAGGACCCGGCGACGGCCACTGTGGAGGACTTGCTCAAGCTTTCCAAGGCTGATTTCGTCCAGCTCTTCTACGCGGTTTCCGCTCCCGGGATCGACGATCTCCAGGGCGAATATATCGCACAGAACCATCCGGGCGGCATCATGGCGCCGGCTGTTCAGGCGTACACGGACAATTTCTTCGGACCGGGAAAATGGACCGGCAAGGCTTTCAGGGCCGTGGACAAGACAAGGGGCGAAGGCTATAATATTTTCGCGGCTGAAAAGGACGGGCAGAAGACCCTTGTGCGAACAAGGAAGATTGCCACCTCGATCGGTCCGTCTGAATATGACGGGAAGAATTCATACAAGCTGAATTACAGTCTTTATAACGGCGGGGTCGTCCATTCCATGCGCGATGAGCTGCGCAAGCTCAATGACTCGGTCTATATCGGTCTCGGCTGCATGGGCCTGGGCGGCGGCGCCATCAATCCCTCTCTATTCATCATAAGCGGGAAACCGGAGCCCTGGGTCGGGGCGGATAAATAGCGGATCTGGATGCCGGCGGGGTGATCCCGCCGGCCCCCGTCGCGGGCCAGGCTCTCACCGTATGATAATCCACTTCCCGTCGATCTTGCCCGCATACACGCCTACGACTCAGGCCCCTATCTGACAGGCAGTATCAGCTCTCCGCGCTCGAGGGCCGTAAAGAAAACAATCTTAACCGAAGAGGCCCCATCGAGGTAGCGCACCGGCACCATGAGCTCCACGTCGGTGATGGAAATGCCCCGCAGGTCGCGGTAGCCGTCCGGTTCCTGTGCCCGGACGTTATTGTTCTGGCCGATCCCGTTGCCATCAACCACAAGGTCGAAGCCCTTGACGCGGCCTCGGCCTCCCTCGATGCCAAACCATATATAATTGTCCTTCCGTTTGCACTTGCGGATATCATTGTGAAAGGTGACGTGCACATAGACATTGTCCCCCAGGCGCGCGGCGGACATGGTGTTTATCTCCGGCACGTCCTCGCGGGGGCTGACTGCGCGTTTCACGGTGACGGTGGTCATTTTCCTTTCACCGGAGAATGCGCCGCCGAGGCCGTCCATGGGGGGGGAATCCAGGGAGCCCTGCGTGATGGGAGTACCCGGATCGTAGCCGTGGTTCAGTTTCCATAGATCCGATACGCCGTCACCCGCGCTATCAGGCCGTGACGGGTCGGTGCCGAGGATTTTTTCCTCGAAATCGGGGATGCCGTCGCCGTCCCTGTCCCTGGGATCGTCGGGAAGCATGGCCCGGCTGAAAAGCGTATCGTTCCATGACGGGCGGTTTGTCATGAACACTTTTTCAATCAGCCCGTTGGGAATGCCGAAATCAAGCACTTTGAAAAAACGATTGGCCGGGGCCTTCTCCGTGACCTTGACCTGGAGGTCCTTGACGCGGTGGTGCCAGACCGGTTTGTGGATTACGAGCTCGGTCAGCAGGGGCTTGTCCCATGAGCGTATCATCTCGAGATTCTTCCATTTTTTCAGGAAGGGGTCGTAATACATGGCAAATACATGGCCGGGAAAGGGCCGTTCCTTGGGCGGAAAGCGGACCATGAGCCCGGCGGGGATTCCCATCCCCTTGAAGGCGGCCATCTCAATGAGCGATGAGACTTCGCACAGGCCCACCGAGTGCCCTGTCCGCTCGAGGAGCTGTCTTTGGTAATTGGTCCAGATGAAATCGCATATGTTGCGCTGGATTCCCATGTACCGGAGCTGGAACCATTCGAGGCCGGTGCGCGGTCCCGGGTCTTGCGGCATGCGGCCGATGATTTTCCCGGCTGTTTTTTCATCCGGATTGTACAAGTGCTGGCTGAGGCCGTCAGCTGCTTTGCTTTTATGAACGAATTGGGCGACATTACGCCCTATTTTTGTGACGGACTCACCCAGGTAAAGCTTCCTCTCGACTGCGGTGTTATGGAAAAATTCCAGCGTCTCTATCGAGTCGACATACTCATGGTAGTCGGAGAGAGTGCGAACCGGGTACGTGATGTCCTCGGGCGGATAGGCCCTCCGGTCCGCCCAGTATATCTGGGCGACGAGGGGAACCCGGGACAGATCATAGGGAAGCTCCAGTGACTTTTTCTGCCACGCAATGATCTTACGGTAGAACCTGTAGTGTTTAACGATATCTTTCTTTATCTCCTCGCGGATCGCCGGGGTTACCAGCGCGTAGAGGTGGTTGTTCGCAAGCGCCAGGGCGGCCGTCATGGTTTCACCGCGTTCATAGCAGTCTCTGTCGAGGAGATGAAGCAGGAGAGCCAGGGCGTGGTTCGTTTCCCCCTCGCCGGCGAGGACCATCTCCATCCCGCGGACGAGCTCGCTGTTGCCCCCGTCGTACCACGAGCCAAGCAGTTCCCGGGCCCTGGCCGCGTCCATGCCCTGGGGCAGGTTTGCCGCGGCCTGAGCCTCAAGGGCAGGGAACAGCTCGAAAGGACCGCCGCCGGAAATTTTTCCTGGAGAAAGGGCTGGTACGGTCAGGATGAGCATAATATAAAGAATCAGGGGAATCGTTTTTTTCATTGAGTCACCTTCGGTATCAATACTCTATCTTCCACCACTGCGGCGCTGTGTCTTCAACCACGCCAAGGGTGATGCCATATTTGTCTTGTAAATCGGGCTGCAGGGCAAGGCCTGATCCTGTATGTATCAGCCTGATTGTTCCATCCTTTCCCCTGTCGATGCGCCACAGTTGATCGGCTTTCCGGGTCAATTCGCGGCTCTGGATTGAGTAAGCCCCGTCTTTCTCAATGGCAGTAAGGCACTTCCCGGACAGGGCCGACAGGAGTATGAGGCTTCCGTCTGTTCCGACGGGGATGATCTTCCATTGGAAATGGGCGCCGTTCTCCCGCGTCCATTGAATGACCGGCGCGCCGTTTGACCGGTCGCCGCCCTTTATGGCCACCGCCATGCCGCTTGATACGGAAACGAACCAGGCCGGGGCCATGCTATCGGCAATCCCGATCAGGGGATCAAAGGTCTCCACCGCCCATGCCTGGTGTTTGCTCTCGCCTGCCTTCTGCAGGGAAAGAATTGGACCCTGTTTTCCTGACGCGGGAAGAATGGCAAGGGTGAGGCCGGAGGATTTAGATATGAACCTACGCTGACCGTCGGGGAGCGTCGCCATTTTCCACTCCTGCGACAGATTCTCATTTATCGGGTCCAGGACGATCCTGTCGCCGCGAGCGTCAAGGCACCTCCAGTGCAGGTTGGATACGATACGGACATGGACGCCGTCCCTGGCCGGCACCAGGCGCCAGCGCGCCCGGTCCGGTATCGGCCGCCACAGCTTGGACAGCCACATAGAGTCTTCCGCATCGGGGCTTGACCCCGTTGTGAGAAGAGTGAGATCAAGGGTGCGCGACTCTATCACCGCCAGGGGCGCCTTCATGATCGGATGATCGGATATACGCGCTGTTTCGGCTGACGCGCCTTTTGCGTCGCCTGACGCGGCCAGGGCCCGCGCCAGCCACACTGTATATCCGGGCAGGGCATCTGCTCTGCCCGCGGCAATTCTGAAATATGGAATGGCGCGGGCAGGCTGGTTTCGTTCAAAGAAAACCGCGCCGGCGCCAAAGCATTTTTTCGGGTCAGGGAACACCCTGGCCATCTCGGTGTAATACCTGTCCGCGCGGATAAAGTCATTGTTGCGGGAGGCAATGGCCAGCCACCCGAGCTGATCCAATGCCGCGTGATGGTATGGATTGTGTTTCAGCGCCTGCTCAAATTTTTCCTCTGCCTCCCTGTTTTTGCCAGACCACGTGAGCCTGAATCCCTCGTCAACCAGGTCTGCCGCCTTCTGGCGGTCCAGCATGGAGACTTTCTCCATTATGGCGCTATAAGACCTGAACAGCCTCTCGTCGGTGGTGTCGGGGAACCGGTTGACATAGCTCATGTTGCGCCATGGTGGTTTGATGCCGGTCTCGCGGGACAGTTGTTCCATCCGCGCCGGTGCGGTTTCCCGGATGTGGTATTTGTACCAGCTGTATTCAAGGGTGGCCCCGGACTTGTGTGTTTCGGGTATCCATTGGGGAAAATTTTTCCGCGCCTTCGGGAATTCTTCGGGAAGATGGGCATGCTGGGGCGCGATGTTGCCGCACAGGTACTCGATATGGTGAAAATATTCGTGAAAGGCTATCCAGTGATGGCCTATGTTAGAAATATGATCTATCTGCGTTCCCCCTTCTCCTGAGTGCAACACGATTCGACCCCTCATCGCACTGCTTCTCCAGGCGTAGGGAACCAGGATTACACCTCCATCCCAGGTTGCATGTATAGTACACGGCAGCTTTCCGCTGTACCAATAAAAAAGGATCGTATCGTAGGTATTGCGTCCCGCGAAGTACAGCGGGGACAAGGACGGTTGAATGCTGTCAAAGTCGGGACTGTAACCATATAATTCCAGCACCCTCGTGACCGTTGCATCCACCTTTTGTGTGTCAAAGGATATACTCAGGCGGCCGCGGCTCAGGGTCTCGAGATAGATTCTCAGCATCTCGTGATAGCGGACCATGTTGTCCGGGAGTACTTTCGGGATCGAGCCTTTACAGGTAATGGACTGGTTCTTTTTATCAAAGGTATTCTTGACATCGGTATTCATGATGTAGAGCACCTGTATTTTGTACGTGTATTCCGGTTTGACCGGATAATATTTCTGATGCTCCTCAGTCAGGTCGATAAACCTTTTTATGGTAATAAACTCAAAATCCTCCTCTTTGGTTATTTCACGCTTTACACTCAAAGCACCATTGAAAAGCTCCAGGGCTTTCGCATGGTTCCCTTTAAAGAGCGCCTGCTGGCCCATGTAGGAAGAGATAACCATAAATCGCCATTTGTAATCCCAATTTCCCTTATCGAGTTGCCAGGCGTTTCTAAAGGAATCATAGGCCTCCTGGAATTTGCTGGCCTCGACCTGCTCCAGGCCCTGTTTATAGCTGGCCTGAGCCTTGTCGCGGTCTGCCTGGGTCTGGGCCGGCGCCTGCTGCGTTAAAAAGAAAATCGTTGATGCAAGGATCAGCATCACAGAACTGATTTTTCCTCTCATTATTGTCTATCTCCTGGTCGTTAGATGTTTCATGGTTGCTGAATCAGTTCCCCTGGCGCTGCTGAGGCTCTCACCGCACGATTATCCACTTCCCATCGATATTGCCCGCGAACACGCCGAAGGTGTAGGCGCCGCCGTCCCTGGTTTCCTTTGTCCGTATCGGCTCATTGCCCGATTGATCGGTGACCTGGATGACCTTGCCGTCCGCCACCGGCTTCATGGCGAGTTTCCCGGCGTCCAGGGGCAGCAGCTTGAAATTCCTGTCAGCCATCATTCCCTTGAAGACCTTGGTGAACTGCGCTTTCAGCTCGTCGGCCGGCTGGTGGCGGATGCGCGCCGAGTCCATCGAGGCGAATTGCAGGATCGTCCAGACCGCGTCCGCGTCTTTCCTGCTCAGGGCCGCGTGATAGTCTTTTGCAAGCCTGGTTATTTCCGCGCGGGCGGCGTCGTCGATCTTGACTGTTTTGATCTTGCCCCAGAGTTCCGACGGAGGCGCATAGGCCGGGGTGAAGGTTTTCGTGACCGTAAAGGGCTTTGTTACGTTGTCCAGCCTGGTATCGTTGTCTTTTTCGGGTATCTTTAGTTCGAAGAATTTTTTCCCCTCGTTGGTCATCTGGCCCTCGGTAACCGTGGAGAGGCTGATCTCGACGGAGGGCCTGTCACCGGAGTCGGCGGGCTTTTCCATGGGGCGCACCCGCAGCGATATGGTATTTTTACCCGGCATTATCCAGAGACCGGCCCCTGTGGAGAATCCCGTAGTTGAGTAGGCGGAATTTTTATCGGTTTTTGTCATTTGCACGCCATTGAGTTCGATATCGATATTGCAGTGATGGACCGAGTAATTGATGACCAGGAACAGCTTTTCCCTGGTATCTGCGGCGCTGACTGTAACTGACAGTGCGGTTAAAACCAGTATTGCCTGTAATGATCGCGTTATCGTTTTCATTTTTATCCATCCCCCTGAAGCGTAATGATAGATGATATTTTTTATTGGTATCGGTAAAAAATCAATCCTCTTTTTTATGGGCCAATCCGGTAAGATGGTTGCAATCAGTGATTAGCGGTAACATAATGATAACCTGTATTTCAGATAAACAAAGGGGCCGCCATGGAAACAGAAAAGAAGCTCCGAATAACCGGCATGTCCTGTGCCGCCTGCTCCGCCCGGATCGAAAAGTCCCTCAAGAAAATAGAGGGCGTCACCGGCGCGACGGTCAACCTGGCCCTGGAAACGGCCAGGATAACCTACGATGACGCCGCGGTCGGGGAGAAGGAAATCGTCGCTGCCGTCGAGAAGGCCGGATACGGCGCGGAAATCGACGGGGAAAAAGATGAGACCGCGGTCGATCTTCTCATAACCGGCATGTCCTGCGCCGCCTGCGCTGCCCGCATAGAGAAGGCCCTTGGGAAAAAGGACGGTGTCATAGAAGCCTCCGTGAACCTGAGCACCGGGAAGGGCCGCGTGCGCTACGATCCCCTCAGGATCAAGTCATACGAAATAGTCGGCGAGATACGCAGGGCCGGATACGACGCGGAGAAGATCGAGGAGGACCGCCCGGACCGGGCCGCGGAGCTCCGGCGCGCGGAGATGCGGAAGCTCGGGACCCTCGTGGCTGTCTCCGCCGCGTTGAGCGCTCCGCTTATCCTTTCCATGATCCTCATGATGCTTGATATCCATGCGCCGATCCTTCATCACCCCCTGCTGCAGCTGGCCCTGGCGACGCCGGTGCAGTTCATCGTGGGATGGCGCTTTTACCGCAACGCCTACCTGGGCCTGCGCGGCGGCAGCCCCGGCATGGACCTCCTGGTGGCCCTCGGCACAAGCGCCGCCTATTTCTACAGCGTCTACAACGGCTTCATCCTTGCCGCGGTGTCGGGCGCGGCGGGGGACCTCTATTTCGAGGCTTCGGCCGTGGTCATAACCCTGGTCCTGCTGGGGAAATTCTTCGAGGCCCGCGCCAAGGGGATGACCTCCGATGCCATCAAGAAGCTGATGGGGCTCCAGCCCGCCGAAGCGGTGATCCTGAGGGACGGGCGGGAGATCGCTGTCCCTGCCGCGGAGGTCGCCCCGGGGGACACGGTGGTGGTAAAGCCTGGGGAGAAGATCCCGGTGGACGGGAAGGTCATCGGGGGCGCGTCCTCAGTGGACGAGAGCATGATAACCGGCGAAAGCGTTCCCGTGGACAAGGGCCCAGGCGACGCCGTCACCGGGGCCACCATCAACCGCTTCGGGACCATCACCTTCCGGGCGGAGCGCGTCGGCAGGGACACGGTCCTTGCCCAGATCATCCGCACCGTGGAGGAGGCCCAGGCGGGAAAGCCGCCGATCCAGCGCTTCGCGGACCGGGTCGCGGCCGTATTCGTGCCGTCGGTGCTGGCGGTGGCGGCCGTGACCTTTGCGGCATGGATGATCGCCACGGGGGACGCGCGGATGGCCATCGTGAGCGCCGTGGCGGTGCTGGTGATCGCCTGCCCCTGCGCCCTGGGGCTCGCCACGCCCACGGCGGTCATGGTGGGGACCGGCCGTGGCGCTGACCTGGGTATCCTCTTCAAGAGCGGCCCGGCCCTGGAGGCTGCCTGCCGCACCAGGGCCGTGGTGCTGGACAAGACCGGGACCATCACCACCGGCGTGCTGTCGGTATCCGATATCGTGCCGGCCGGGACCGTGACACAAGAGGACCTACTGCGTTACGCCGGCATCGTGGAAAAGAGATCGGAGCATCCCGTGGGCAGGGCCATATACGGCCGCGCCCTCGAGTCAGGGGAAGTGCCGGACCCGGAAGAGTTCATAGCCGAGCCGGGAAGGGGGGTCAGAGCACGTTTCCAGGGGAAAGACTTATTGGCGGGCACGCCGAACTACCTCGCCGGGAGCGGCATTGACACGTCCTGCTGCGGCGATATAATCGCGGGCCTGGAGGGCATGGGGAAGACCGCGGTCCTCATCGCGGTCGACGGAGCCGCCGCCGGCGTGGTTGCCGTGTCCGATACCATCAGGGATTCGTCGCGGCGCGCCATCGGGGACCTTGCGGGGATGGGGATCGACGTCTACATGGTCACCGGGGACAACCGGCGCACGGCCGAGTACATAGCGGCGCAGGCGGGCATCGACGCTGGCCGTGTCATAGCGGGAGTGCTCCCCGCTGCCAAGGCCGATGCCGTGCGGGAGCTCCAGGGCAGGGCCGGGGCAGTGGCCATGGTGGGGGACGGCATCAACGACGCGCCGGCCCTGGCCGCGGCCGATACCGGCATCGCCATCGGCACCGGAACGGACATCGCCATGGAGTCGGCGGACATCACCCTCATGAGCGGAGACCTCTGGGGAATCGTCACCGCCATCCGGCTTTCACGCCGCACCATCAGGAAGATCAGGCAGAATTTTTTCTGGGCCTTCGTTTACAACTGCGTCGGCATCCCCTTTGCGGCATCGGGGATGCTCTCTCCCGTCATAGCGGGCGCCGCCATGGCGATGAGCTCGGTCTCGGTGGTGATGAACTCGCTGCTGCTGAGGAGATTCAGGTAGCTACTGCACCATCTCGCCGATAACGCGGTCCAGTTCGGCGGTCAGCTCGTTTATTATCGAGGTCGAGCGGGACAGCTTCAGGGCTATGTTGACGATTTCCTGCGAGTTCTGGGCGATATCGAAGGCCGTCTTGGTCGATTCGTCCGTGGCGATCTTCTGCTCCGATGTCGAATTCTCGATGGTCTTGCTCGATTCGTGGATCTTGGTGCTGAAGTTTTTGATCGTCTTGATGGTGACGCCGATGTCTGAGATGAGGTTGCCCACCTCGGTGACCTCGACCTTGATGGCCAGGATTGCGTCGTTGAGCTTGGCCATGGTGTCCACGGACATGATGATGAGCTTGCCGCTCTCGTCAATGAGCTTCAGGTTCTCGCTGATGATGTTGCCGATCTCCTTGGCGTTCTGGGTCGTCGCGTCGGCAAGCTTCGATATCTCGTCCGCCACGACCGCGAAGCCCCTGCCGTAATCCCCTGCCCGGGCCGCCTCGATGGCCGCGTTGAGGGAGAGGAGGTTGACCTTGTCGGCGATGTCGTTGATGATCTGCACGAAGCTGGCCATCTCGTCCGATTTAACCTTGACTGTGTTGAATTTCTGCTCGGTGAGCCTGATCTGGTCAGCGGTGGCCCCGGAGTATTCGGTGACCTCGTTCAGCGACCGGTTCATCTCCTGGGAGCTCTCCTGGACCTTGTCGTTCACGGACTTCAGGTCGTTCACCGAATCGACGGTGATGGCCAGCTCCTCGTAGAGGGACCGGGCGATATCGCTGATGGTGCTGGAATTCGACGCCAGCTCCTCCAGGGACGTGGTGATCTCCTCGAGGGCCGCGGCCTGGTGCTGGGAAATATCGTTCATGGTCTTGGTGATATGGTCGTGCTCCACGGTCTCTTTTTTCATGATGTCCATGGACTGGGTGACGGCCACCGCCATGCCGCGGAGTCCGGTGAGGCTCTTCTTCGCCTCGTCATGCTGGTAGATGGCGAAGTTCAGGAGCCTCCGGGTGGCACGGGAGCCGTAGAAGGCGCCGACGCCCGTCATGCCGTACAGGATATAGCGCACCGCCGTGTCCGAATAGGGCGGCGGCAGGCGCAGCTCCGGGCTGATGATGAATATTACGGTCTGGGAAATGAATACCAGCACAGTGGTATAGATGGTCACCGGGGTGTTGAAATAAAAAATGCTCAGGGCCAGGGGGATGTACCGTGTGGCGAAGAGCTGTTTCGCGCCGTGAAAAGTGTATTCGAATACGGTGATGCAGAAAAGGATGCCCGTGATCATGATGTAGCCGGAAGCTATTTTGCCTTTGAACCGGTTGGATATGAGCACGCTCGCGGTCAGGGTCACGGCGACGATGATTAGCTCGATGACGATATGCTCGTATTCCAGGTATTTCGAACCTATGCCCGCGGCCTTGATGGCAGTAACGGCCACGTTGGCGAAGCACATGATGAAAAGGAACGCGTATAACAGTCGCTTGTTGTTTTCTATGATAACGTCGGAGAAGATTTTGGATTTGCTGGTATCGTCATGTTTTTTCTCATTTTTTGTATCGTTTTTTGTCATTACGCTACTCCGGGCTTATTGTACAGCTCCTAACACGTCCGATTTGCTGAACATATTGTATGTATATAATTATTAATTTGTCATCAAAATTTTATATTATTATCCAAAAAACACTGTCTGATTGTATGTTGTCAACCTGGCTGAGCCTTTGATAATAATTTCTTGACAGTGGTTCAATTTGCGTCATTAGTATCACCTCAACCGGCAAAAACAGGATAGAGGCGGATTGTGTAATGGCTGATAAAAAACTTCCCTTTTCAAGGGAGCAGATAGAACGTATCCTCGGGGAATACCCGACACCCTTTCATATTTATGATGAAAAAGGGATGAGGGAGAACGCCCGGCGCCTCGTGAAGGCCTTTTCCTGGGCGCCCGGCTTCAAGGAATACTACGCGGTCAAGGCCTGTCCCAATCCCCATATCATGAAGCTCCTCAAGGAAGAGGGGTTCGGCTCGGACTGCAGCTCCCTGGCGGAGCTGGTGCTGGCCGAACGGACCGGTGTAACCGGGGAGAATATTTTCTTCAGCTCCAACGATACGCCGGCCGCGGAATATGTCAAGGCCCGGGGGCTGGGTGCCATCATCAACCTCGACGATATCACCCATATTCCCTTTCTGGAAAAGCATGTCGGGATTCCCGAGGTCATATCCTTCAGGTACAATCCCGGGCCCCTGCGCGGCGGCAATCATATCATCGGCCACCCGGAGGACGCGAAGTACGGCTTCACGCGGCCGCAGCTTTTCGAGGGCTACCATGCCATGCGCGACAAGGGGGTGAAGAGGTTCGGCCTCCACACCATGGTCGCCTCCAACGAGCTCGATCCCGATTATTTCGTGGACACGGCGGACATGCTCTTCAATCTCGTCCTGGAGATCCACCTCCAGGAGGGGATACGCTTCGAGTTCGTGAACCTCGGCGGCGGCTTCGGCATACCCTACCGGCCTGAGGACACCGCCATCGATCTGGAATACGTGGCGGAAAAGATCCGCGAGCGCTATGAGAAGACGATCGCGGCCGCGGGGCTCCATCCCCTCAAGATATTCATGGAGAGCGGCAGGATGATAACGGGGCCCTTCGGCTACCTGGTGGCCAGGGCTATCCACCGGAAGAACATCTACAAGAACTATATCGGCCTGGACGCGTCCATGGCCAACCTCATGCGGCCCGCACTGTACGGCGCCTATCATCACATCACCGTGATCGGCAAGGAGGATCGGACGCGGGACCGCGTGTACGACGTGACCGGTTCGCTCTGCGAGAACAACGACAAGTTCGCCATTGACCGCCGCCTGCCGGAGATCGAGATCGGCGATATCGTGGTCATCCATGACGCGGGCGCCCACGGCCATGCCATGGGCTTCAACTACAACGGCAAGCTCAGGTCGGCTGAGCTGCTGCTGAAGGAGGACGGCTCCGTGGAGATGATACGCCGCGCCGAAACGCTGGACGATTATTTCGCCACGCTCGATTTTTCCCGCCTGTAGGACCTACCGCGAGGCAGTCGCCGCGGGACGGAACTCGTCGGAGATGTAGTCGAGGAAGAGCTCGGTCAGGACGCGGCCGCCGAAGGGCGTGTGATGGATCGGGTCGTTCGGATACTTCACCGGCCCCTCGAGCCCTTTCATATCCTTCATGACCGCGACGAAAACTCCCTTCCTGCTGGTCATTTCCCATGCCGGTACATACCGGACACCGCGGTGCTTCCGGCACCGCTCGCGGAACACTTCGTTCAGGACCGGGTAGCGTGATTCAAAATAGGGATGGTTGGTCGAAGGCTGTCCCACCAGGTATACCCGCCTGACCAGTGGCGTGATTTCGTCAAGGTAGCGGTCAAGGCGCGCTCCGTATTCCGCGCGCCAGGCGGGATCGGTGAAGAGCAGCAGCGAACCGTCAGGCCTTCGCAGGGCGTAACAGTCGTTGCCGCCGAAGAGGACGATCAGCACGTCGGGCCTGTACCACCTGATATAGTTCATCGTCTTCCCGGGCCAGTCAAAGCGGATGAATTCGCTGAGGCCCGTTGACTTGACCGCGACGCGGAGGGCCTGCACGCCGGGGGTCTCCCTGAGGCGGTGCTCCAGCATGTACCCGAAATATCCCGCCATGATGGAATCGCCCAGGAGAAGGAACTTGAGGGGCGGATCGAGCTTCACCCTCGTATAGGTGGCGCATCCCGGGGCGAGAAGCCCCGCCATAATGATGGCGGCAATGATTCTGCGGTTCATTCATTTACTCCTTGAGATGTGACTTGGATTGTCCCTTTCCTGGCGATGATCATCCAGAGGGGCATCCCCGGCATGGTATAGGTCCTGATGGCGGCGGCGGTGCCTTTGAACAGCTCAACACCCTCATCCATCGTGAGGGACCGCGCCGCGACCTTCCATTTGAATCCGGCCAGGGCAAAGGGCTTTAAAAAGAACGGCACACGCTGCCGCGCGACAAAGGCCCGCTCGTCGTCGCCGCCGCGGTTTCGGTCCACTTCCAGTATCGCCAGGGTCCCGCCGGGACGGAGCACCCGCAGGCACTCTGCCAGGCCCCGCGCAGGCTCAGGCCAGTGCTTGATGGCGCATACGCTGATCAAACCGTCAAAGGAGCCTGACCTGAAGGGCAGCGCAAGGGCGGATCCGGCGACGAACCGGGTTTGTTCGTCCAATACCCCGCAGCGCTTCAGGGCGCGCCGCACCTGATGAACAGAAAGGTCCACCCCGGTGATCCGCCAACCGGGATGCCGGCCGGCCAGGGAGGCGGCAAGGTGGCCGCCGCCGCATCCGACATCCAGAATTCTTGCCGTTTCCGGCATTGATCGCATGAACTGGAATTGCAGATCGTTGTTCATGTCGATTGATTCGGATATGACCGGCGCTACGGCCGAATCATAAAACCACGATTCAAGGGGGTGATAGGGGGCGTATATATCGCTAAACATGAAGGGTATCCGGATTCATAGATAGTTATCGGTGAAACATATTTTACCAGTTGAGATTATCCCTGTTGGTCACCTGCAGGTACTCCCGTATTTTATCCCGTATCGATTCGGGAAGCTTGATCCCGATCGATTTCAGCCGCGACTCGTACTTGTCAAAGGACCGCATGTGCTGGGACGTGGTGGCGAAGATCCGGAAATATGACCGGATGCTTCCCTCCATTTCCCGGCGGAATTCAATGTCTTCGTTCAGGATGTCTTCGATGGGCGCGATGGCCTTGTAGTTCACCGGGCGGCAGATGGACCGGTACGCAACGAAGCGCTGGGTCACCTCGCATTCGTAGTTTTTCGTGATGATGCTGCGCTCGACGACGTTCAGGTCGATGCAGTCGATGATCTCGAACCTGTACTTGTCGCCGATGATCGTTTCGAGCAGGGCCTTGGCGCTCTTGTAATAATCGCACTGCTCGTACATGTCCTGGCAGTTCCTTCCGCACCGTACATACAGGACGATGTCGATGTCCGAGCTTTCCTGGGATATGCCCATGTTGACCGAGCCGACAATATCCATGGCGATATCATCGAACCTGTCCTTGAGCATCTCCACGGCATGGTCAAGCTCGTCAAGACGCTCCTCCGTCTCCTGGGTGCGGAACATGCGGAAGAAGTTCTTGATCTCCTTGAAGAGCTCTATCTCGGGGATGTGATGGTATTTCTGTATTTCCATGTCGTAATTCCGTCCCAGCCGCCGCGCCTGGTAGCGCTCCACGTCGATGATATCCTCGAGCCACTTCCCGTCAATGTGGTAATGCTCGACGATATCGTGAATGCGGTGATCGCCGACCATCTTTTTCAGGGATATCTTTTCGAGATCGGTTTCGTTGAACTCGATCTGGTAAAAGAACCCCCCCTCGGAGACTTCGCCCTGCACCGTGGTAACCTCGCCGAAGTTGGAGGGATTGAGATACACGCATCCATCCACCTCCTTGAAGCCCCAGTCGTTGTGGATGTGGCCGGTAAGGCAGAGCTTCACCGAATTGTTCTCGCAGAAATTCCTGAGGGCAGGGGACCCGGACGGACCTATGCGGGCGATCCGGTCGTGTATGCCGTGGGCCGGCTGGTGGGCGACGATGATGTCCGGTTTCACCGCCTTGAAGAAATTCCACATCTCGTTGTTGCGGTCGTTCAGGCCTATGCCGCCGTTGTATTGTACAATATAGCGCTCGGGGATTCCCGCGGTCCATACATCGGCGCCCCCGTATCCGGCGACCTTGAGGCCGCCGATGTTGTGCCAGTGCAGGTGAAGGTCCCGCTCGTGGAGTGACGTGAATTTCAGGTCCATATCGTAGTTGCCGGGCAGCGCGAATACCGTTGCCGACTTGAACGAGATCATGTTTTCCAGGACCTTGTACTTTTGCTGCATGACGCGCCGGGACCTGATGGTCATCTGCTGGTATTCGCTTCCCTTCTCGATGATATCTTCGGGGACATTGGGGGAATCGAGCAGCTCGTTGACGAAATCCTCCAGCACCAGCTCTTCCCTTTTCATTTTTTTCCTGAGGGTGTGAAGATAGGTCTGTATGTCATGGTACTGGATCGCGGTATTGATGCTATAGAAGGGGATGTCGATCAGGTCGCCGGCGATGATATACAAATCGGCTACTGATTCGTAGAGTAGGGATGCTGTCTGGCCGAAGGAGCCGTGTATATCGGTTAAGAAGATTATTTTCATGTATTGATTCGGGATAATTGATATAATTTGTAATAATATTTAGAAAGTGCAAATATTTCAAGAGATAATATTATTTTTTACTCTATTGAAAAATCGTTACACCCAAAAAATGGTTTCTGGATCTCTGGAAGGATTACTAAATGAAATTACTCTGCTCCCTGTGCATATTATTTCATTGCAAATAATTACTCTGACGGCCAAAAATATAAATTTTAAAAAATAATAAAAAAACTTGACTTCAAACAGTATTTACATTACTATATCAATATATCTTGATATAGTAATGTAAATGGAAATAGTTCAGTATTATAAAGCCCTGGCTGACGAAACGCGTTTGCGTCTGCTGAATCTTCTTCTTCGTCATGAACTAAATGTCAATGAAATTGTCTCGGTCATGGGGATGGGGCAGCCGCGAATTTCACGGCATTTAAAAATATTGACCGATTGCGGCCTTCTTAAATTTCGCCGGGATGGACTGTGGGTTTTCTATAGTGCGGCACAGGAAGGACGTGGAGGCGACTTTAACGACCTATTTCGCGATTTTGTCGGCAATAATCAGGATTTGAAACAAGATTATATGGCGATGAAAGCCATCCTGGAGGAAGGATTAAAAGAAAAGACCAGGTTTTTCGATTCAATTGCTTCGGAATGGGACGACATAAAGCTCGGGATATTCGGCACTGTAAATATTTCTGATGAAATCGTGGAGCGAATAGCTGATTGCGATGTCGCCGCGGACCTGGGCTGCGGAACCGGTGAATTGCTCATTCCTATCAGGAAAAAGGCCAGGAAGGTCATTGGCGTGGATAAGTCGCCAAGGATGCTGGAAGAAGCGGAGCGTCGACTCGCATCAAACGGAAAGGGCATCGAGCTCAGGATCGGCGAAATGGAACATCTTCCCATGCGTGACCAGGAGGCTGACGCGGCGATTATCAACATGGTCCTTCATCACCTGCCGTCTCCGGACACAAGCATACTGGAAGCGGGAAGGGTCCTTAAAACGGGCGGCTCGCTGATAATCGTTGATCTGGATAAGCACCAGAATGAAGAAATGAGAAAAAAATATGAACACCGGTGGCTTGGATTTACAAAAAAGAATATTGAAAAATGGCTTTCGGCCGGCGGATTTTTGCCCCGGGAATTTGTTCAGTTTGACGCGCGGGACGGTTTGAAAATCGACCTGTTTGTTTCTATAAAAAAATAGAGGGATAAAATCATATAATCGAGATGTTTCATTCCATATCCGGAAAAATCCTGCAATAAATTATTATCAGAAAAACAGCGGGATTTTTTGACGGGATGTAATGATATCAATACATTATAAATTATTAAAAAGGAGAATTGCGATGAATGTTACAGTAAAAAGAGATATCACGCCGCTTGATAAAGATCTCCGCTACAAGGTGGCGGATATTTCTCTCGCTGAATGGGGAAGAAAAGAGATTCAGCTCGCGGAAGATGAGATGCCCGGCCTCATGGCGGTACGCAAGAAATATGGCGCACAGAAGCCGTTGAAGGGCCTCAAGATCATGGGAAGTCTTCACATGACGATCCAGACGGCGGTGCTCATTGAAACGCTCCAGGCGCTTGGCGCCGATGTGAGATGGGCTTCATGCAATATTTTTTCCACCCAGGACCATGCGGCGGCGGCGATAGCCAAGGCCGATACGGCAGCGGTCTTTGCCTGGAAGGGCGAGACACTTGAGGAGTACTGGTGGTGCACGGAGCAGGCCCTGACCTGGCCTGACGGATCCGGTCCGGACCAGATCGTTGATGACGGCGGTGACGCGACTCTCATGATCCACCAGGGCGTCAAGGCGGAAAAGGATCCATCGATTCTTGAAAAGAAATATGACAACAAGGAATTCAAGATCATCATAGATAGGTTGATCGCAAGCGTTCAACTTAATCCGCAGAAATGGACCAAGATCGCCGCCAAGGTTAAAGGCGTTTCCGAGGAAACCACTACCGGCGTGCACCGCCTGTATCAAATGGAAAAGAACAAGGAGCTCCTGTTCCCGGCCATCAACGTCAATGACTCGGTCACCAAGTCGAAGTTTGATAACCTCTACGGATGCCGGGAGTCCCTGGCGGACGGCATCAAGAGAGCAACCGATATCATGGTTGCCGGTAAAGTTGTTGTCGTATGCGGATACGGTGACGTCGGCAAAGGCTGCGCCCAGTCGATGCGCGGTTTCGGCGCCAGGGTCCTCATCACTGAAATCGACCCGATCTGCGCCCTCCAGGCCGCCATGGAGGGCTACGAAGTGACCACCATGGATGACGCGGCTTCCGAAGGCGATATCTTCGTTACCTCCACCGGTAACCTGGATGTTATTACCGGGAAGCATATGGAGCAGATGAAAGAAGGGGCCATTGTATGCAATATCGGCCATTTTGACAGCGAGATAGCCATGCATTATCTTGAGAACAATCCGAAATGTAAAAAGGATACCATCAAACCCCAGGTGGACAAATGGACACTGGAATCCGGCCGCTCCATCATCGTGCTTGCGGAAGGTCGTCTTGTAAATCTCGGCTGCGCGACGGGCCATCCCAGCTTTGTCATGAGCAACAGCTTCACCAACCAGACCCTGGCGCAGATCGAGCTGGCCCAGGGCAAACATGAGATCGGTGTATACACTCTTTCCAAGAAGCTTGATGAGGAAGTTGCCCGGCTGCACCTGGACAAGCTGGGCGTCAAGCTGACAAAAATGACCAAGGAGCAGGCGGATTATATCGGTGTATCGATTGAAGGGCCCTATAAACCGGACCATTATCGGTACTAAAAAAAAGAATAATCAGGAATCTAAATAGCGCATTATAGGGGCGGCCAATGGGCCGCCCTTTTTTCGGTCCCGGTGTCAGAGTAAAAAAAAGACCAGTTGAAATTCGATGGTTCCCCTGTTTTTTCAAAAAGGGGTCAGAGCAGCTCATAAAAAAACCCCATGTCCCGCAGCCTTCACCTGCCTCCCGCCTTTTTCACCATCTTTTCAAATCTTTCTTTATACCATTTTTTTGCGGACAACCCCCCATCCATTGCCTGTTCCATCATATCCATGCCCTTCGAGGGATAACCCTGCCTGTAAATGATTTCACCCTTGAGATACAGGCATTCCAGTTTTTCATCACAGTTGTCCGCAGTCAGGCCTTTTTCAAAATAGGTAAGGGCCTTGTCGTTATTACCCTTCTTGAAAAAGCGCCATCCCGCGTCCAGGGAAATGCGCGCGATCGTCCTGCCGGCGCCAAGGCGATAGGCTTCGGCATAATAGCGTTCCGCGTCGCCGGCACGGTCGAGCTTTTCAATGAGGAGATTGCCCAGCCACCGGGCATCGCCGGAACTGTCCGCATGGGATAGATAGGTTTCCATGGAGCGCGCCGCCTCATCATTGCGTCCCGCCGCGGCGGAGCGCCTTGCCGATAGTTTATAAAATTCCACAAAAGAAGGATTTATGCCGAAGGCCTTTTCGTAAAGGGCAAAGGCTTCATCCTTGCGGCCGGCTTTATCCTTGGCCCGCGCTTTTTCCTGTATCATGCGCGATTCTTTGCGCCGATCCAGGGGTATATCAAGGGCGAGCTTTGTCAGTCGCTTGAGTTTGACACCTTGCATTCTGAAGGGACTCCGCGATGAGAATGAAAAGGCCCGCCATCCTCCTTCAAGCTTTTTTGCGTCATGGCCTCCGACCATGGCGGCGAGCTTCGTGGTGAACATGTAATCGTAATATCCCAGCGCGCTCCTGGTCTTCGCGTATTCGGGATAATATGAAATGATGTTTTCCTCGTCGTCCTGTGTCTTGAAGCCGCCGACGCGCTCCACCGTGTGAAAATACTCATGGAACACCAGGCCGAGCCCCGTGGAGCGCCCGATATGATTTTCCATGAAGCCCCGCCGGGGGATGCTCAGCGTGTAGGGTATGACGGGGTAGCCGGTCGTGCTGCCGCCGAAGCAGATATACTCGCCGCGGGGAAGACCGGTCTTGTCCCAGTAGATTTCATAAACATCGGTATCGGCGACAGTTGATCCCATGATGTCAATGATTTCATCTTCCGGCGTGAAGCTGTTCATCTGGGGAGAGCATACCATCCCGCGCTTTTTGCTTTTCCATTCGTAGAAATCGGTGAGGGTCGATTTTTTCAGGAAATGGCGGTCATACCGTATCGAGAGCCTGCCGCCGGTAAAGGCCTCCACCATCCTGGCCATCAGGTCCTGGTTTATGATGGTTTTTTTCACCCGGGGGTCCTGTTCCGTATAGGAATTGTATATGGATACGATATTCTCCTTTCCCTTGAACTGCGCGCTGAATGTAAGCACGAAAAGCGCCGTGTGCTTCTGGATATAGTCGGGCATTATGGTTCCAAGGGCCCTGCGCCGCTCCAGGATCGATAGTATACGGTCGAGGTCATAGCGCTTGATGATCTTCCCCGGCTCGCCAGACACTCCATCCAAAGCCATGACTACATCGTAACGGGCAGCGGCTGCTTTATAGTCGCCACTGGCAAAGGCTTCGTTCCCGGCCCAGAAGGCGCTTTCAGCGCATGATCGCTGGAATCGCCGATGGTTCAGGCTGATACCGCGCTTCGAAAGATCATTGTATATCTCCGGTCCCCTGGTGAAGCTGTTTAGCTTTCCGGCGTGAAAGTCTATCAGGGCCGCGGCTGTCTCAAGGAGCGCCTTTCTCTTCTTTTCGTAATCGCGGGATGCACGGGAGCCGGTCCCTGAGGGAGCGCTCACCAGGATTGATAGCCTTTCGCGGTATCCATCATCGAGACAGGCCGCCCCCTGGGGGCTCTTTTTTGAACCGTGGTAGGCATCGGCAAGGGATTCAAACAGGTTCGGCTCATCGTAGCCTGCTTTCCGCGCCTCAAGATATACCGGCACGGCCGCATCGGGTTTGTGGTAGCTTGTATGGATAAACCTGGCTGTCTGAAAGAGCAGGGCGCCCTGCTCTGACCCCGCAGCAGAGCCTATAATTTGCTTGTATTCATTTGAATTGCCGCGTATCCAGGCCTCGGCGGCTTTCATGGCGGCCGTCTCACGTTCATTGAGGGCCGGCGACAGTATCCAGGTTTTTCCCGGGAGAGCGCTCCGGGTCACTATCACGATGTCGTTGTTTTTTTTCGGAGCCTTTCCCGTTGCCATGGCGCCGCCGTTTTTCGTTATGAACCGGTAACCGTCCCCCGCCGCGGTGACGCGCCATAGCTGGGTATCATAGTTGTGCGATAATGACCGCTGCACCACGTTGTCATTTGCCACGGTGAGATATTTTCCGGAACCGCGGCCCTGGATAAGATGCCAGCCCTCATTGCCATAAAGAATAAAACGGAACTGCTGGTTAGAGCCGCCGTTTTTGCGGTACATGATCGCCGGAACGTCATTCGCCGTGCCTCCGCCTTCTATATCGATGACCGTTCCTCCGGGAGCTGCCTCAATGGTATAGAACATCAAGGTGTCGGGATCACTGTTGCCGAAGGCCGTGGCATATGCTGCAAATAACGCAGCTGACAGGAGAAGGAGATGTTTTATCATCAAGCATCCTCTTTTAAAAAAATATCGAAGCATAACTAGATAATCAACAAACAAAGGGATTATTTGAATATACATAAATTTGAGACAGGTATCAACTGGAGCTAAAAGGTTTGACAGGGGAATCCGGTTATACTTCATAATTGCATCATGGCTATTCCATCCAGCATTATCGATTTCCATGTTCACCTGTTTCCGGACAGGATGTTCGATGCCATCTGGGATTTTTTCTCGAAAGGATATAAATGGGACGTCCTATACAGGATGTATTACCGTCAGTGCGTCGAATACCTGCGGGAACAGGGAGTGGAAAAAATCGTCTATTCCAACTATGCCCACCGCGAGGGCATTGCCGGGGCCCTGAATGAATGGAACCTGCAGGTCCTCGACGAATATCCGGACCTGTACTGCTTCGCGGCTTTTCATCCGGGCGACGATAAGGGCCTGGCCATGGCTGAAAAAGTGCTGGCCCATCCCCGCGTCCTCGGCTTCAAGCTGCAGCTCCTGGTGCAGCGCTTCTATCCCCACGACAGGCGCCTCTTCCCGATGTACGAAATGGTGATGGAGCGCGGCAAGCGCATCCTCTTCCACGTGGGCACCGGCCCGGTGGGCAACGAATTCGTGGGCCTTGCAGAGTTTAACAGGCTCCTTGAATACTACCCGGAGATTCCCGCCAACATCGCCCACATGGGCGCCCTGGAGTACCGCGGCTTCATGGATCTCCTGGAAGACCATCCGGCCCTCTATCTGGACACGGCCTTTTCCTTTTTCAGGGAGTTTCAGGGGAAGGGCGGATTCGACCTCGGGAACGAGGCCCTTGAAGAACACAGGGACCGGATCCTGTACGGGTCCGATTTCCCGAACCTTATCATGGCCCGTGAATCGGAGATAGGGACCCTTGCCGATTATGGACTGTCACAGGAATTTTATGACAGGGTATTCTATCAAAATGGCCGGGATTTGATTGATTCTATTGTCAACCGATAACTATCGGGCCACTGGATAGTCGTTGACAAATTGTTATTGATGCACTACCGCTGTCGCAGCCTTTGATGCCGATGGCGCGGCGAAATCATATTATGCAGATTAACATCGAAACATACCAGAACCGGCCCACCAGGGCGGAAGTCTCCCTCGGAAGGATCCGGAATAATTTCGAGATTGTGCGGTCCCTTGTCGGCAAGGACGTGAAGATCATGGCCATGGTGAAATCCAACGCCTATGGCCACGGCATCAGGACCATATCTGAAACGCTCCTGGCCGCGGGCGTCCATTACCTCGGCGTGGCCTATCTTGAAGAGGCGGTCTATCTCAGGAAGAGCGGCATCACCGCGCCGATCCTGGTGTGCGGCGCCATCAACACCGACCAGATCGGAGAGTTTCTCGAACACGATATAGAGATAACAAGCTCGTCCTATGACAAGTCAGCTGCCATATCGGAAGCCGCCGGACGCCTCGGTAAAACCGCGAAGGTCCATCTCAAGATAGATACCGGCATGGAGAGGATAGGGGTTCACTGGTACAACGCGGAGCGTTTCATCGGGCGCACCCTGGAGCTGCCCGGTATCGCCGTGAAGGGCGTCTTTTCCCATCTCGCCAGGGCCGAGTCGGACAGGGATTTCACCGATACGCAGATACGGCGCTTCAGCGAAGTCGTTGATTTCATGGCTCGAAAGAATGCCCTGCCGGAGCTGGTGCACCTGGCCAATTCGGCCGGAATAATCGGAACCCCGGCGTCCCATTTTACCATGGTCCGTCCAGGTATCATGCTGTACGGATACGATCCCTTTGGGTACGATCCGGGACGTGATTTCAATGGAAGGAAAATTCTTCCGGCCATGACCCTCAAGACCAAGGTTTCCTATTTCAAGGTAGTGCCGGCCGGAGTCGGAGTAAGCTACAATCATTCATATACCACGAAGTGTCAGACCCGCATCGTGACACTTCCCGTGGGGTACGGCGACGGCTACAGTAGGTTCCTGTCAAACCGGGGGGAGGTGGCCATCCGCGGAAGGGTCTATCCCGTGGTCGGGACCGTGTGCATGGACCAGGTCATGGTGGACATTGGCATGGAAGGAACAGCGTACAATGGCGATGATGTGCTCCTTTTCGGCGAGATGAACGGCTCCGTAATACCTCTTGAGGTTCTGTGTGATAGGATCGGCACTATCACCTATGAATTCCTTTGCAATATCAGCTTGAGGGTGCCCCGGATCTACGTGGAGTGAACCAGGGGGTCAACCAGGGGGTCAGAGCACCCCCTTGGGACCGATAGTTATCGGTAAACGGCTGTTAAGTTTTACCCTTTTCATGAATGAGGCTGGGGTCAGAGCGCCTTTTCCTCTCCCCGCAGGGCCGCGAACTTCGAAAAAACAAAAGGTGCACCGAAGGAGCACCAGAAGCCGATGCACCAGTACCGGAAAAATCCCGCAGCCAGACCTTCGGGCACTATATATTTCAATCCGAACCGGAGCGCCCCCAACACACTGATACCGATAACTATCTTCACCAGCTGAATGGGGAGCCTGTTCCATGGATTAAAGCGAATCTTCTCTTCAGCAAGAATGACCCCGACCATGAATCCCGACAGCGCCCCCATGGTGGTGTTCATATAATCTCCGGCTACGAAAATGAAGATAGTTATCGGTATGATGATCAACAGGGTGATGAGTATAATCTGGCTAATGGAGCGATAATATTTTTCAGCGATGATCGCAGCGGGTATGATCACGGCGAGGCAGAGTATTCCAAGGACCAGCCCCCCGAGGACATCTCCCAGGTAGTGCACTGCCAGGTAGAGGCGGGAGTAGGATACCAGGATTATCATCAGGGCGCAGAGCGCCTTCATTGTCCCGCCCCGGGTCATAACCGCGAGGGTCCCCCAGAAGGCGACAGATCCCTGGGCATGGCCGCTGGGAAAACCGGGGCCCCGGGGCCTGTACCGTGATGCCATTTCCTGTATGCCGGGAAGCAGATGCGCCGGATCCGGCCGCGGATTATTGAACAGGCATTTCATGGAATCGTTGACCGCCATGGCCGTGAGATAGGCGGCGCAGATATAGGCGGCGCGCCGCCGGTCCCAGCACCAGTAGAGCACCGGGATCACGGCCATGTAGAAGATCTCGCTTCCCAGCGACGTCACACCCACCATGGCCGCGTCCAGCCACGGTCCCGCGAATATGTGAACACGGTTCAGGATATCTTCCCCGAACAGAACGGTATTTGCAAAAAAAGATCCCATGTCGTTCCTCCGGCCCATGCGGGGCTTGGATTATTGTGGTTTGAAGCCGCCGGGCCGCTGGCCGGTGATGCCCATGTTGAACAGGATGGAGCCGATCTTGGCGTGTCCCAGGCCGAATTCGGAGTCGCCGGTGTCGATGCTGCCGTAAGCCCGAATGATGCCTCATGTGCGATCCATGGTATGACATCGGGAATAATGATGAACATGATAAGGCAGAAAGTCAAGAGGTATTAATCATTTCGGGACTGGCTGGACGGTAAATGGAAAAAAATTAAAATTCTATTGACACTGTTGACCATTTCGAAAATTGTGCTATATTATTTGTAAGCGATTCCGATTTTAATTATAGGATATAACGCCGGTTGTAACGATGAAACAAATGATGGCATCACTTCTAAACCTGCTTCTCGGTCTGTTATTAAGCTTGGAGGAAAGTCTCCCTGGCCATATTTTGTGATGCCTTCTTGAGAACTGAAACAATAAAAGCCGTCACAGAATGTGGCGGCTTTTTTTATGTTATGATGTGATTGTAAAACGGATAGCACAGGCAGGTATATGAATGGATTATAATGGTGATGTTCTGAATCCGGGGAGGTGGCGGGGTCTATGCCCCTTGTTGCTTGGGGAGGATCGTATCCTATATAATACCATACTACCCGAAAAGGAGAAAAACCATGACTGAAATAAATAAAGATAAAGTCGTAATATTCGATACAACCCTCCGTGACGGGGAACAATCCCCCGGTTTCACCATGAATATGAAGGAAAAGATGATCTTCGCCGACCAGCTCATCAAGCTCGGCGTTGACGTGATCGAGGCGGGATTTCCCATCGCCTCAGAGGGCGATTTCGATGCGGTGAAGATGATCGCCGACAGGGTCAAGGGCGTTCAGGTGGCAGGCCTGGCCCGGGCGAACCAGAAGGATATCGACACCGCCTGGAAGGCCATCCAGGGGGCGGAGAATCCCCGTATCCACACTTTCATTTCCAGCTCCGACATCCATATCCAGCACCAGTTCAAGAAGACCCGCGAGGAGGTGCTGAAGCTGGCCGTCGAGGCGGTGAAGCAGGCTAAAAGCTATACGAAAAACGTCGAGTTCTCCCCCATGGACGCAACGCGGAGCGACCCGGTGTTCCTCGCGGAAATGGTCCAGGCCGTGATCGAGGCAGGGGCGGTGACGGTCAACATTCCCGACACGGTGGGATACGCGATCCCGTCCGACTTCCACCGTCTCATCAGGTATCTTTTTGACCATGTGGCCAACATAGCGAATGCCATCATATCGGTCCACTGCCACAATGACCTCGGCCTGGCCGTGGCCAATTCCCTCGCGGCAATCGAGGCCGGGGCGCGCCAGGTGGAGTGTACGGTCAACGGCATCGGCGAGCGGGCCGGCAACACCTCGATGGAGGAGATCGTCATGGCCATCAGGACCAGGAGCGATCTTTTCAAGGTGCATACCGGCATCAACACGAAGCAGATCATTCCCACGAGCCGGCTCCTGACGAACATCACCGGCGTGTCGGTGCAGCCCAACAAGGCCGTCGTCGGCAGCAACGCCTTCGCCCATGAGTCGGGCATCCACCAGGACGGCCTACTCAAAAATGCCATGACCTACGAGATCATGAGGCCCGAGGACGTGGGCATCTCCAAGTCTTCCCTGGTCCTGGGCAAGCACTCGGGCCGCCACGCGGTCCTGGACCGTCTCGCCTCCCTCGGCTACAACCTCGACACGGATGAGACCGAGCGGTTCTTCCGTCTCTTCAAGGCCCTGGCGGACAGCAAGAAGGAGGTCTTCGACGAGGACCTCACGGTCCTGGTGGGCGAGTCCCTGTTCAAGGGCGAGGAGCACCGGCGCTACAAGGTGGAGAACGTGCAGATATCGACCGGTATGTTCTCGCCCCCCATGGCGCTGGTGACGATCAAGGATCACAAGAAGGAAAACCGCGAGTCCTTTGAAGTGTCCCACGGCAACGGCGGCGTCGACGCCGGGGTGAAGGCCGTCAAGAGGATCACCGGCACCACGGCAAAGATCACCTCTTTCAACCTGGTGGCCATCACCGGCGGATCCGACGCCGTCGCAGAGGTTCACTGCACCGTGTCGGAGGAGTATGAGGGGAGGGAGCTCAAGGCCTTCGGCAGCTCCGCCAATATCGACGTGTCCATCGCCGGGATCCACTCCTTCGTGGACGCCCTGAACAAGCTGGAATACATGAAGATCGCCGGCCAGCGCCGCCGTGACCTCATGAACGGCGGCAACGGGAACGGGAACGGGAACATCGGCGAAGGAGTCTGACGCATTCACGGAGATCCGGTTATGAAAAAAGGCTTACTATTGATTATTCTTCAGCTGGCTATCCCGGCTATCATCCTCTACAGCGGCATAGCCTATGCAGCCGGGAGGGTGCCTCTCGGCATGATATCCATTGAGGCTCCTCAGGGATGGGACCTTTCAGCCGAAGAGAAACGGATCATCGGGAAACCGGCTGCCGCTGGAAACGCGTCGTCCAGGGATTGGTATGCCCTGGATTCGGAGCTGTTTGTCATGCTGGGTCCTGAGCCGGATTCCGGCCGGGAACTGTCCGTGACACTTAAAAAGTTCATGGAAGATACATTTGTCGGTTATGCCGAGATCGAATTGAAGCGTATCAAACTGAAGCTCCCCTCCGGCATTGAGAACCTTGGTTACAGTGGAGGCATACGCAACAGAAGCAGCGGGGATATCATGTACGCAGCGGTAATGGTTCTTCGTTTCAAGGGTTCGCATTACTTTTTTGTCTACAATATAAATAAAGAAGAACCCTATAAAAAATTTTCAAGCGGTCCCTTTATCTTTATCATGAATAGCATAAGGACTACCGATGGCTCCGAGAAGAATAATGAAGATTGGTAACAATGGTGAATGACACTGTCAATGAAGAGCGAATATAAGGGCGAGGATGAGTATCCCCGCTTTTTTTTATTCTTCATTTTCCCGGTGCTCCTGTGTATTTTGCCGGGCTTAGGCGTTTCTATCATTTTTTAACATATATTACTTGATCTTTTCATGAACTGTTTTGAATATTTCACATAAGGGCTAATTGTGTATCTAATAATTAATCTATTTCTATCGATGCACACGATTTAAAATCCCCGCACAGTACTGTTTGTACTGAAGAGCCCTAAAACAGGAATGAATGAATACCATTAAAGCCGGTATATTGTATAAACTTTATCCGGTCATGGGATCAAGCTATATTATATTTGAATGATTTAATAAAGAGTTTTACCGTTAACGTTCAGGATATGATACATGAATTTTAGTTCCTATATCTTTATATTCTTTTTTTTGCCCCTTTTCCTGATTCTGTACTATATTATTCCACGAAACAAAAACCTCCTGAGGAATCTATACATTCTGGTCTTCAGTTATTTATTCTACCTCTGGAGTACGCCTGTTGGTCTGGCGGTATTGATCATAAGCACTGTCATTGATTATATACTGGGAGAATTGATATGCAAAACCGGTAGAAAGAGATTGTTATTAATAATCGGGATTATCGAAAATTTAGGCTTGCTGATATACTTCAAGTACCTGAATTTTTTCATAGCCCAGATCAACAGCATGGCACAGATCATTCATCAACCAGCCATTACATGGTCATCCAGTGCGTATATACTCGGCATATCTTTCATCGTCTTCCACAAGTTGAGCTATCTCGTTGACCTGTACAGGGGCAAGGCGCAATCGGCCGGCTTTCTGAATTTCTCCCTGTATGTCGCCTTGTTCCCGAAGCTTGTACAGGGCCCCATCATTCTGTACCATGAGCTATCGGATCAGCTGATAAGCCGCTCACGATCCTTGCAGGACAGTTTCAATGGCGTCTTTCGATTCATCATCGGGCTTTCAAAAAAAGTATTGATTGCAAATACACTTGGCGATGTTGCCGATAAGGTTTTTGCCCTGGATTACAACCATATGACCCCGGCATACGCCTGGCTCGGCATACTGTGCTATACCTTCCAGATCTACTTCGATTTTGCCGGATATTCGGACATGGCCATAGGCATCGCCCGGATGCTCGGATTTCAATTCAAGGAAAACTTCAACAGGCCGTATATCGCAAAAAACTTCACGGAATTCTGGCGAAGATGGCACATGTCACTTTCGCAGTGGTTCAAGGAGTATGTCTATATTCCTCTCGGCGGTAACAGGGTGTCAGTATTACGGAATTATTTCAATCTCTGGGTCGTTTTCCTGATATCCGGCATCTGGCATGGCGCCAACTGGACCTTCATCATATGGGGTGTCTATCATGGATTATTTCTTGTGGCGGATAAGAAATTCTGGCTGGAGAAGTCAAAAAGTCTGGGCGGCGCGGTAAACGCAGGCATAACATTTTTCTTCATAATGATCGGATGGGTTTTATTCCGGTCCGAAAACATGACCAATGCGGTAAAATATCTGGGGCGGATGTTCGATGTCACGTCGATCAACGAGGTATCATCAAAGATACTATTCTCAGACCTGATAGACAACAGGGGTGTTTTTATCCTGATCCTTGCCGTTGTCATCAGCTTCATTCCCGATGGCATCCTTGAATATGCGAAAAGTATTAAAGATAAATTGTCCGCAAACCAATTCGCTTTCCTGAAGGTCTGCGTAATGTATTCCCTGTTCGTTCTTTCGTATTTTTCACTGGTTAACAATAGCTTTAAACCCTTTATCTATTTCAGGTTTTAACATATGAGACGACTTGCTTTGATATCATTGTTGCTTGGCGTTGTTATTATAGGGATTGCTCCCTTCAAGAAGCTATTGCCGGATTTGCCGTTGAACGGCTCTGAAATAAAGACAATGAAGCCCGCCTTCAACGTTAAGGATTTTATTTCGGGAAAATTTCAGCAGGATCTGGAAAAATTTCTTTCGGAAAATATCGGATTGAGGGGCAGGGCTATTATCTATGACAACCAGATGAATTATTCGGTTTTCGGGGATCTGTCGTCAAAGTATTCATCTAAAATAGTTCTCGGCAAGGACAGCTGGCTCTTTGAGAAAGTGTACATCGATTCCTATAACGGCCTGGACGCCATATCCGGCGAGCAGCTGGAAACCAAGGTGAAGAATCTGGGCATTCTGCAGAAAAAACTCGCGTCATATGGGAAATACTGCCTCTTTGTCATAACCCCCAGCAAGGTCAGCGTGTATCCGGAATATGTAAAAGAAAAATACTTGGCTAATAAACATGTCAGGGAAATGACCAATTATGAAAAAATACTCCCATTGTTGAGTAAATATAATATCAATTATATCGATGGGCATGTTTTTATGGTTAAATTAAAAAAGAACAAGATAAAGAATATCTATACGAAAAGCGGCACTCACTGGAGTTATTATGCCGCGTATTATTTCACCCGGGATCTCCTGTCAAAAATCGAGAAGGATGTGAACCGCAGGATGGCGGATATTACATGCAATGCGGTCACGGAGAAAGCGGTTCCCTTCAGGCATGATTGCGACCTGGCTGCGCTGTCAAATATCAAATATAAGCGGAGCTTTTACGATGATTTGTATTATTATCCCCAGACCACGGCGGACAGCGGAAAATTCTTCAGGCCAAGGGTGCTTGTTATAGGGGGGAGTTACCTGAAGATGGTTTTATACTATTTAGACAAGCACAATGTGTATCTCAACCGTGATTTTTTCTATTATTATGAAAAGAACAGCAAATACCCTGAGGGAACCCTCGGCCCGATCGACAAGTCCCCGGATAATCTCAAGCAATTGGTGATGAAAAAGGATATTGTGCTAATAGAAGCGAATGAACAAACACTTTTTGTTCTTGGCTATGGATTTATTGAGGATGCCATAAAATTCTTGAATTGATTGCTGGATGGATGGGGTATCTTGTCACGGTTGTTTCCTATTTCGGTCATAACCGACAACTATATATCTGGCAGACTGTTCTTAAACCTGTGGCAGGTTTATTCATGATAAGGCCGCTACAAATTATGCATGTTATCGGCGTAGAGGCGATGGTGGCTTTGTTGCAGTACCTTGGAATAAGCGATAACTATCGAAATTACAGGTCACTCTGACGCACAATAGCTGGTTAATCCTTTTCTGACAGGCGGATAGAACCATAGGACTTGCTCTGACCCCGGAAATACCGATAACAATCGCTATGGTCAACGCGGAGCGGTGAAAAAGAGGCTGAAAGCTGAAAGGGCCGCGGGGATCGAAACTAAGGAGAAGAGCAGGCTCCCCAGGAAGAACTGGTTCACCGCGGCGCTGTTCCCGTTCTCCTGTTCGATCAGGGTCGGAAGGGTGGTGATGGGGGGCACGGCGCTTTCAAGGAGGATGATGAAAGCCACGGGGAAATCGGGCCTCAGCAGTACAAGCGCCCCCAGCGTCACCGCGGGGAAAACGATATTTTTTATGATAATGAACTTGGTGATCTCGGCCCAGCGGATCGTTCCCCGCCTCATGAAATCGATATAGATGGTGCCCCCCAGGCTGATCATGATCAGCGGTATGGTGATGTTGCCCACCTGGGAGATGATCGAGAGGGCGAACCGCGGTATGTAATCCTGCAGGTGGAAAAGCCGGACGAGGAGGGCCAGCACCGTTGCCGCCAGGACCGGGTTCAGCATCTTTTCCCAGTTTATCCTGAAAAGATCGGACCTGTTTCCATAGAGAAAATGATGGTAGGTGTTGAAGAAGAATGCCGGATACAGGATCATGAAAAGGAACAGCGTCGAGAGCTGGACCGGGCTTTCGCCGAAGAGGCCCGTGATTATCGCAGTCGGGATGAAGAGCCCGTTCTGGTAGAAGAGGCTCAGGGAGAACTCACCGCGAATGTCGCTCTTAACCGCGAACCTGAAGATGAGGCTCAGGGCCGCGAGGCCGGCAGTGAAGGCGCACCAGTAGAGGGGCAGCTTCCACCACCCGGGCGATTCCGCCGGGTTGAACTGCCGGACGATATTATGAAACACCATGCAGGGAAGGGCGATATTGATCACCAGCGGGGTTATGACCGATAGCACGCTTTCGGGCAGTATCTTCCTTCTTACGACGAAAAAGCCGAGAAGCCCCAGCCCCAGTATGACCGTGACGGCGTTGAAGGTGTTAATGAAAGCGTCCATTATCATTTACTCTCGCGCTTCATGATAATTAGGGTGAGGTCGTCCGTTAACCTGTCCTCTCCTGTGAAGGAATAAAGGTCCCTGAGCAGGCGGTCAAGAATCTCCCGGGCGCTGCCGTCCGGCGCCGACTCCAGTGAAGCCATGAGCCGCTTCATGCCGTACGTCTCCAGTTCTATTTTATGCGCCTCGATGAGACCGTCGGTGAAGATGGCGATGACCTCGCCGGGCGCAACCGTAAAAGGGATCATCGGGTACTGATGCTCGTCGGGCATAATCCCGAGGAGAAAGCCGTTGTTTTCTTCGCCGTTATCGTGCCGTACCGGATGAACGCCGCCATTGCCCTTCACCAGTATATCGATATGGGCCGCGTTGAGGTATTCGACGTCGCCGCCGCTGATTTTCAGGAGCACGCCGGTCAGATAATAATAGGCCTGCCCGATTTCCCGATGGAGCTCCATGTTGAACCGGGTGAAGGTCTGGGAGAAATTCTTATCGTGGTATTCCCTGAAAAGCCTGAAGAGGATCGTCTTGGCCGTCATGGTTATGAGTCCCGAGGAGATGCCATGTCCCGAAACGTCAAAGAGCCCCACGCCCGTGAGACTGTCGCCGAACTTGTAAAAATCGTAAAAATCGCCGGAAACGCCTGCCATGGGGATGTACCTGCAGGCGATGTCCCACCCGTCGATCCGGGGCGGGTCCTTGAGGATAACCGCGGTCTGCACGTTGGCGGCCATCTTCATGTCCGCCTCTGCCGCCTTATGGGCCTCCTTGAGGGACCTGTTGGTTGTGATGAGCTGATCGTTCATCTGTTCCATTTCCGCCAGGGCCGAATGAAGTTCATCTGTCCGTTCTTCGACGATTTTCTCCAGGCCGTTTTTAAGCTCCTCCAGCTCGCGGTTGGCGGAAATGAGGGAAATATTCTTGTTCTCTATCTCTTTGAATGAGCGCTGCAGGTCGTCGGTGAGTTTCTCAATGCGGTCAAAGGAGTTTGAAAACCGCGCCAGGAGCAGGTAGCCCTGTGAAAAGATAAATACAAAGAGGCCAATGTGCGAAAGGTAGGCCGTCTGTATGATGCTTCTGTCGTACAGAATGTCATTGATGGCGCTCAAGGCCAGGAGCATGAATCCCGTGAGAATAATGGCAGATCCTTCCCGGTGCCTTCGGGCGGCGCCTATGAGCATGACGATGCCATAGACCATCATGGCGATGGTGAAGACCTGGAAAAAAAGAGCCGTGCGCGAATACACGGTGGACGGGGTCGCCAGCACGATCAGTGAAATAACTCCGCTCACGGCGGCGGACAGTATGATGACCCGCCGGTGGAATCGATCAGGGAAGAGCGATTGAAGATACATCATAAAAACCGGTATAAGAGCGGTGAAGGACAGGACTTCGATTTTGTGAAGCAACTCCCACGACGCCAGGGGAAGCAGGTGTGTGAGATAGTGCTCGCCCGAGGAAAGGGATCGCAACGCGATGAGCAGGCAGGATATCCCGAAATAGAGCGGTGACCGGTCTTTTCTTCTGAGGGCCGCAAGGCCCAGGTTGTACAAACCCATGATGCACAGGCTGCCGAATATGAAAAAATCGATCCATGAAGACATTTCATGGGCCGATTTGATTTCGTCGGCGGTGCCGAGCTTGACTGATTTAAAGAGACCGCCCCTGATGTAATGATAATTCGACACGTGAACTACAATGTCAACGGTGTCGGCCGCTGATTTGAAATAGGCGGTATCGCCCAGCCACCGGGGCACCGCGCTTTCCCGGTCCTCGCCGGGTCGGCCGCAGGCATAGATCTCAGCCCCGTTTACGTAAAGCCTGAAGGCGGTGCTGGTCTCGGAAAATTTAATGCCCGCCACGCCGCGGTATGAGCAGTTTTTTATCGTGAGCCGGTACGTGGCAAATCCCGTTGCGCCGATGGTTCTGCTTCCCACGCGGTGGCCGTCCCAGAATCGCGGCACCCCAATGAAATTATCGGGCAGGGGAGGTTCCGGTCCCTGGAATGACAGGGGATCAATGAACCTTTTCCAGTAAAACTCCCACTCTCCATCGAGGGCCACCGGACCATTCCTTTCGAGGGAGTAGCCGGCCAGGTCAAGGACGCCGTCAGCCGCTCCTGGCCGATGATGCCGGGTGGGAGCGCATGCCAAAACAAGGAGGACCATTAACAGAACAATCGGCACTGTTTTTATTGATGATGGCACGGGCGGCTCCTTTCACGGATTTTTCTATACACAGATGCAGCGCCATGGGGAAGGCCGCGTCCATGGCTGTTATGCGGGCCTTTTTTGAAGATCCTATGCTCGAAGACCGAATTAATCAAGTAAAAAAAAGCTCCAGGGGTGATATGATGTCGATGATGCCTTTAGGGATTCTGATTTTTCCTGACAATCGGTCCCTGCAAAAATAATTGACTCTTACATACGGATAGTGCAGGGTGATGCATGAGATAGGAGCTGCCTTTGAACAGAATCGGTTTTATCACCGCCGGTATCGTTTGCCTGGTCATTCTGGGGGTCCTCTTTGCCGTGGCCCCGGGGATCATGGGCAGGAATATCACCCTGCTGGCGATAATGGTGCTGGCGGTCGCGGTCCTTGTGGCCATCGGCTTCACCATCGGCTCCTCCATCAAGAAAAAGCATGACTCCTCCTTCAGGGAAACCCTGGGCGGCCTTGACCTGGAGTTCGCTTCGTTCTATAATATTCTCTATGCCTTTGGGATGCATAGGGACCTCCCCATAAGCTTCAAGTATTCCAGGGTCGCGAAGAGCGATTTCGCGCCGATGCTTCCCGGCGCCAGCTCCCTCATGGTTCTCTGCCGCGTCAAGGTTCCTGAAACCGAAAACCTCAAGCTTCACCTGGCGGTATTTCCCGGGAACCGGTCCGGTGCGGCGCGGAGCCTTCTCGGTTGGCTCAATCCCGGGCCGGGCCTGTACCTGCATACCGTTAAGGACCAAAGCGAGGAGGAGGCCCGGTCGATCTTCAGCCGCCTTTCCATCGGCACCCTCGATAAAATGAAAAAGCTGGCGGATCGCGCCGCAAGCTGCGGAGTTTCCACTGACTGGGAGACCGTTATGATCGGCAGGGATAACGCCCTCAAGCTCCTGGGCGGCGATGAAAAGGCCCTCTCATGCCTCGATCTGCAGGTCAAGATTCCCCTGGGAACTACGCGGGAAGGGCTCGTTCCGTTCCTCGATGAGATCGCCGAAGCGGCCCTTTCCATCTCAAAGGATCTTCGCCGGTGAAATACTGTTATTAGTAACAATTTTTACCAGGGGTCGTGGCTATCCCAGCGAGGCCGCTCACGGGCATCCGTGCCCTTCGCGGCATTCCTGCCATCCTGGCAGTAATATGCGACCAGTATTTTGGATGATGTCGCCGATTCTACCGGGTCAACTGGTGCGCTGGACAGGAGGTCCGAGTGCAGAGCCGCGACAGGAGGTCGCATTTGGCTCTGCTTATACGAGGCGGACGAGCGGGATAGCCCGACCCCAAAAATTGTGCGGTTATCATGATACTTAACAAAAATATAGTATTTTTTACTTGACATAATCCCGGCGATATCGTATCTCCCCATTGATGCCGGTGAAATTTTTTTTCTACTTTACAAAAATATGAGACATAAGCTTTAATATGGCCACGGCATATTCGTATACTCATTAGACCCGTTGCGAAACCTGAAATTATTGAGGGCCGCCCCGGCGGCGTGCGGTAATTATCAATGGTCATGCAACCGGTCCCTATCATATATTATAATTGAATTCGAGGTAATCATATGGCTGAACCGAAAGAAATGAATCAGAAAGAAAACACGCAGAAGGCCCAGGCCCTTGAATCGGCGATCATGCAGATAGAAAAGCAGTTCGGCAAGGGATCCATCATGCGCCTCGGCGACGAGGACAAGGTCGTCCAGATAGAGGCGATCTCGAGCGGCTCCCTCGAGCTGGACATCGCCCTCGGCATCGGCGGCGTTCCCCGGGGAAGGGTCGTGGAGATATACGGACCGGAATCGTCGGGCAAGACCACGCTCACCCTTCATATCGTGGCCGAGGCCCAGAAGATCGGCGGCGTCGCTGCCTTCATCGACGCGGAGCACGCCCTTGACCCGACCTACGCGTCGAAGCTCGGCGTGAAGACCGAGGAGCTCCTGGTCTCCCAGCCGGACACCGGCGAGGAGGCCCTGGAGATCGTGGAGGCCCTGGTGCGCTCCGGCGCGGTGGACATCATAGTCATTGACTCCGTGGCGGCCCTGGTGCCGAAAGCGGAAATCGACGGCGACATGGGCGATTCCCACATGGGCCTGCAGGCGCGCCTCATGAGCCAGGCCCTGCGCAAGCTCACCGCCGTAATAGCCAAGTCCAAGACCTGCGTCATCTTCATCAACCAGATCCGCATGAAGATCGGCGTCATGTTCGGCTCTCCCGAAACGACCACCGGCGGCAACGCCCTCAAGTTCTACTCCTCCGTGCGCCTCGACATCCGCAAGATCGAGACCCTGAAGTCCGGCGAGGAGGCCATCGGGAACAGGGTCCGCGTCAAGGTTGTGAAGAACAAGGTGGCCCCTCCCTTCCGGCAGGCGGAGTTCGATATCATGTACGATTCCGGCATCTCCCGGGTGGGCGACATCCTGGACCTCGGCGTCCGCTACGAAATCGTTAAGAAATCGGGGACCTGGTTCTCCTACGGAGAAGAGCGCATCGGCCAGGGCCGCGAGAATGCGAAGAAATACTTCCTGGACAATCCCGCCGTGGCGCAGGATATCGAGAATAAGATAAAGGTCGCGGCCGGCCTCACCGAAAGGACGAAGGAAAAAGGCAAGCCCGAAGCGCCACAGGCGGCCGAGGCGTAACCCGATGGAATGCCGGCGCCTGTCCCGGCCCTTGCCGGGCGCCAGAAGCTGATCGAGGATCATGAGGAACAAGCGCATACGGATCAAGTCTCCTGACGATATCAAACGAATACGGGACGCCGGCGTCATCATCGCCGAAATATTCGCAAAGCTGTCAAGCTCCTCCCTGGCAGGCCTGTCCACCTGGGAAACCGACCTGATGATCGATTCCATGATCGTCAAGCGCAAGGGCAGGGCCGCCTTCAAAACGGTGCCGGGCTATAGCGCGGCATCCTGCATATCCATAAATGACGAGGTCGTCCACGGCATTCCCTCAAAGAAAAAAAAGATCCGGAGCGGCGACCTTGTTAAAATCGACATCGGCGTTGTACTGAACGGCTACTTTGGAGACGCCTGCCGTACCTTTGCCGTGGGACGGGTTCCCGACGGCGCGAAGAATCTCGCCGAAGCCACGCGGCAGGCCCTGGAGAAGGCCATCGCCGTCATGGTCCCCGGCGGCCGGATCGGCGATATCGGCCACGCGATCCAGGTCCATGCCGAGACGCGCGGGTACAGCGTTGTGCGGAATTATACGGGCCACGGGGTCGGTTTCGCACTTCACGAGTCCCCGGTGGTGCCCCATTACGGGAAAAAAGGCACCGGCATGATACTGGAACCTGGAATGGTCCTCGCGGTGGAGCCGATGATCAACGAAGGCGGCCACGGGGTCCGCCTCCTTGATGACGGGTGGACCGCGGTAACAGCTGATGGCAGTTTGTCGGCCCATTGGGAACACACTATCGCGGTTACCGTGTCCGGGCCCGAGATTCTGACGATATAGCCTCCCATTTCCAGTTATTCGTTGACAAAATGGACTTACATCGGTATTTTATATAAGTCCTTTGAGCCCGGTACCTCTTCGTGCCATGTATTATTATGAAATTCTTGCACAATCTGCCGACAATAGAGGTATCAATAGAGGTATATAAAACTCGGGATAATCTATGAAGCGCATAGCACTTATAATCCTCATGGTCGGCCTGTTCTCCTGCCTCTCGATGCAATCGGCCTATTCATGGATACTCGTCGACAATACCATGGCGCCCATGATTCCCATCCAGGGGATGGCCTCCACTATCGTCGAGCTTGATAACACGATATACAAGAACTTCAGGAATTATCCCTCGGCCTTTTCCCTCGCCAATGTTGGCGGGTACCCTATAGGGGACGCCTGTATCGGCGATTTTCCTCACATGTTTTTCGGCGTGTCCTTCGCCATCGGCTGCGCCAACATGAAGCATTACGACAAGGATATCGCCCGCGAGAAGAACATTTATCCCGCCTACGCTCCCAATCCGGTCCTCAATTTCGGCTTTGGCCTGAAAAGCGGCTTTGACCTCCTCGTAAAGGTCATGATCTTCACCGACGCCATTTACCGGATCCCCCTGAACCAGAAATCGGCGAAGCTGGGAAAGTCCAACTATTATTCGGGAGGCGCCAGGATTCGAAAGAATTTGATAAAAAAGATAGAAATACTTCCGCACCTGTTAAGCTTCGGAGGCCTCACCATTGCCGTCGGAGCGGATTACATGGAAGGGATCATGGGGATCGGCGGCAACTACGAATACAAGCTGAGCAATATCGTCGTCAGCGGCGGCGTCTATGACCTGACCTTTAACGCGTACTATAACTTCAATATCAAGTGGTGGATGATGGGCGTCAACGGACAGGCCGTGGTGTACATGAGCTTCCTCTGGATATTCGACATATACGCCGGGTTCGGCGCAGCCCTGAACTTTGGCAAGATCGATCTCGACGGCAGCGGCGTCGGCACCCTGTACAATTCGCTCCTCGGGTTCATAGGCATTCTCAATGCCCGCGCAGAGTATCACAGGCGCCCGGATCCGTTCATGGGACTTTTCATCGCCGGCCTTGAGATCAACCTCTGGGTACTGAAGCTGAATTTCGAAACCAACGTCAATATTACAAACGGCAGGGATATCAACCTCCAGTTGGGCACGCGGCTCCAGTTCTAACGGCCTCCCCGGCCGGAACCAAGTTTATAAGTCCCTAACACGGCAAAAACGCACCCCGCCATGAAATTCAATTGACATTTTGTAACACCGATCCTTTGCTATGTCCTTATTCCACAACGTTATTTATTCTTGGAGTTGATACATGAAAAGGAGCATTGTCGCTGTATCCGTTTTGGCCATGATGGTGGCCGCTGCCGGTTGTAAAAGGTCTGGTGATGTCCTTGCCACGTATAATGGCGGCCAGATCACCAGGGGGGAGTTCCATGAATGGCTGGATGCCCGTAAGATGGCAAAAGACGCTATAATAAAGAAAAAGTCCGAGCAGAAGAACCACCTCGAACGCCTTGCTGTTGAAAAAATGGTGGTCCAGGAGGCGAAGAAAGCCGGTTTTGATAAAAAAGAAGATTTCGTGTTCATAAAGAATCTCGCCACCCGGGGATTTTATTCGCAGTACCTGGGCAAGGTGATCAGCACCGAAGGGAGTTTCAGCGAGGATGCAGCCAAGGCGAAGATAATAAAGCTGACCGTTAAAAACTACAGGATCGAGAAGAATAACCGCCAGAAGCTGACCGATGCCGAAATGGAGGAGGCATTTAAAGAAAGGACCGAAAAAGCGAAGGCCGTCATCGAGGAGCTCAAAAAGGGAGCCTCCTTCAAGGAGCTCGCCGAGAAGCATTCCGACGATTTTTCCAAGAGAAAGGGCGGCGATATCGGGTATATCATCGGAGGGATGCGCGGCGAGGACTTTTCCAAGGCCGTTTTCGCTGTCAAGGAAGGGGAATACACAAAAGAGCCGGTGAGGATCGGCAACGCCGTGTATATCATCCAGGTGGATGAAAAGAAAAAAGTCACCGCGGACAATATCGAGGACGTCGTGGAGGACAAAAACCAGCAGATGGGACTGAAGCGGCGCCTCATGTACAATTCCTCGGTGCGCCTGCAGGAGAGGCTGATGAAGGCCAAGGACGTGGTGAACAACATAGACACGGTCAATCTCGCCGATCCCAACGCCGTTGTTTACAAGGTGGCCGCTACCGAGTTCAAGGTCGCCGATCTCAATAAGATCATCGATTTCATCCTGGGCAAAAGAAGGAAGATGGGCCGCATGGACATGCCGGTCGATGAAAAAATGAAGCGGGAGCTCTCCAAGCGCTTTTTGCGCGAGGAAGTGTTCATGCAGGAGGCGAAGCGTCGCGGCATCGACAAGGACGAGAAGTTCAAGAACGAGCTTAAGTATTTCATCGATTACAATCTTGCCGGCACCTATGAGTCCGAGGTCGTTCTGGCGAACATTACCGTCACTCCGCAGGACATACGGGATTATTACAATAAAAATGTCGACCGCATGTTCACCAGGAACGTGAACGAGGGGGGCAAGAGCGTCAAGAAGATCATATCCTTCGGGGAAGCCCGTCCGAACATTGAGCGCCGGATGCAGGACATCAAAAGGTCGGAAAAACGCAAAGCCTGGGTCGCCGAGCTTCTCGCCGGGAACAAGTACAAGGTCGACGAATCCGAACTGGAAGGAAAATAAGCGGCAGAACAAGCATCAGGGCCTCGCGAGAGGCCCTGGCCGCTTAATTGATGGTAGGGTGGTGATGGCACGCGGCGATATCGACCAGGGACTGGTCTTTTTCTCCATCTACCGATATCTCGTCAAGCGATTCAACGTCAAGGCCGAGCTCCTTCGCAGAATCCACGTAGAACGTAATCACATTTTTTATTCTTCGTATGGCTTCTTCTTTATCCGATCCGTAGCAATTAATATCCAGCTCGGGGCAATTGGCTATAATCTCTTTGTGATTATGAATAAGTTTTATAGAGAGTTTCATGCGATATCCTTCCATGGATAAATGTCCAGGGGGGGAATCAAGGGATTACCCGCCTGCTATGAACATTGCCGATTATCGTGACCGCACGGCTGCGATTGCCACCGATGTATGATCTGACTTTTTTATTATCGACAGGTGATGAGAGTTGCTTAAATTTTCCCTCGTTCAATAATGCGATTATAAGGGCTTGACCGTATACCATGTGCGCCTGCCCATGACGCGTCATCCATGCTACGTGTTTATGGAAAATTCACCGAACTCCGGGGGAATACCATCCCCATTAATTGTTATTTTATTAAAACGACATAAAAAACAAAGCGGCGATGATGAAAAACCCTTGACAATTGCCTGATAAAAAAAATGCTGACAAGTGTAAGTTGAATGTAAATATTTCTAACAGGAATAAATTAGTTTGAAGAAAAGAAAAACGGATTATGGGTTTCTTCAATATTCAACTATAGGAATTCAACTTGCAGCGACTGTAACGTTGTTTGTTATTGGGGGCTATAAGCTCGATGAGCATCTGAATAGAGCCCCGGTCTTTACAACCATAGGAGCTTTTGTTGGCATGGTGGCCGGTTTCTATAATTTGATCAAGGAGCTTAGAGATCTCGGTATTAGAGAAAAAAACAAGAAAAATCAGGAAAGAAATAACGGGCTTTTTTGAATTAATCTTGATTTTTAAGACTTATTTTTTTAAATGGTCACCATTATAGATTATATTGGTGACAGGGAAAGAGAATAAAACAGTTAGTCAAGGGCATCCGGTTTCATTGCGGAGATGCGCTTTGAGTTAGGATAGAGTATTAATAAAAGTTGCAGGAGATTCCCGTGAAACGGATAATTCCAATTTCAATCGCATTAATAGCATATATTCTTTTCCTTGTTTTTTTATTGGCTCCCGGCGGAGGACATCATGAAGTAAGCGGTGTCGGGGAGCTCGTTACCAGCCACCTTACCGATCATGTCATTGAACCAGTCCATACCAGTTTGCATGATTTTATCCTCGTCAAGTTTCTCAGGGGTATCAATAACTCAATAGCCCATGTCAATGAAGGGCCCCTCAAGAATAAGCTCTTCGGCATTTTCGACATGAGAATCACCAAGTGGGTCATCATGATGTGGCTCGCGACATTTATGATACTCTGCATCTTCATACCACTGGCGTTTCAGATCAAGAAAGCGGAGAAGGGTTCCGAATCAAGATGGGTCAACTGGTGGGAATCCCTTATCCAGTGGGTCATGGAAGAAATGGTCGAGCCGAATTTCGAAGGCAAATATGCCAAGAAGTTCGCCCCTTATTTTCTAAGTCTCTTCTTCTTTATTTTGTTCTGCAATTATGTCGGCATGCTTCCGGGCATGGCCACCGCGACCGGCAACCTGGCGGTCACCGGCGGTCTGGCGAGCCTTACCCTTGTTCTGATCCTGGGAGTCGGTTTCGTCAAGCAGGGTCCTCTCTGGATTTACAAGGGCACCGTTCCCCATGGTGTGCCGTTCATACTCGGGCTCTGTCTCCTGTGGCCGATCGAGCTTATCGGTCTTCTCATTAAGCCTTTTGCGCTGACTGTCCGTCTTTTCGCGAACATGACCGCGGGACACGTCGTTATCCTGATATTCATATTCCTGGTCATGATGTTCCAGTCTTACTTTGTCGGTATCGGCTCGATTGTGGGTTCACTGATGATCTACGCTCTTGAAATGCTTCTTGTGGCGTGGCTGCAGGCCTTTATTTTCACGGTCCTGTCGGCAATGTTTATCGGCTCATCGATGCATGCCCACTGATGCCGGTGATTGAGTTGCATATAAATTAATTCATTAAGAATTAATTTAAAATAATAAAGGGTAAAATATTAAGTATCAAATACCTAGGAGGAAATGATGGAATATTTAGGTTTGTCGTATCTGGGAGCTGGTTTAGGAGCTGGTCTGGTTGTTATCGGCGCTGCAATGGGTATCGGCCGCTTGGCCTCCGGCGCTATCGAAGGTATGGCCCGTCAGCCTGAATTGAGCGGTGACCTGAGAACGGCGATGATTATCGCAGCGGCTCTTATCGAAGGTTTCACGTTCTTTGCTCTCGTTATTACCTTCATGCTCGCCATTCAAAAGCAGCAAACGCCGGTTAGCGTAGAAGAGAAGAAACCCGCGGCAGCTGAAGAAGTGAAGAAGTAAGCCTAAGCCGTTGCCTATTTTAGCATAAGCTTAGTAGAATTTAGCTTTTTTAAAAGGTATTTATATGGAATTCTTGAAAGAAGGATTGCTCCGGGTCGATCCAGGTCTATTATTGTGGACTATAGTAACTTTTCTCATCATGGTACTGGTCCTCTGGAAAGCGGCATGGAAACCAATCGTTGATTCGATGGACGCCAGAGCAGAAAAGATTCGATTTGACATTGACAATGCCGAACGGACACGTCAGGAAGCCGAAAAGCTGCTTACCCAGCACAAGACGATGATGGACAACGCCAGGAACGAGGCGTCCCAGATAATCGCCAAGGGCAGGGAAGAGGCCGAAAAGATCAAGGCCGATATCGTGGAAAAGGCGACGACGGAATCGAGAACGATCGCCGATCGCGCCAAAAAAGAGATCGACCTTGCCAAGGATAAAGCGCTTTTGGATATCAAGACGGAAGTTGTTCTGCTGTCGACGGAAATCGCGTCTAAAATTATCAACAAGAACATTAAGCCGGAAGATCAGAAAGCTCTTGTCGAAGAAGCTTTGAATAAAATAGGGACAGTTCAGTAATTTACTGAACTGTCCTAATATTAAAATGATAACAGGGTAATAACGTGGCTGCGAAGGATATAGCTCGTGTATATGCATCCTCTCTCGTAGAACTCGCGCAGGATAAAAAGATCCTTCCCGAAGTCGAAGAGGAAATCGGTTTTCTTGCCGACCTGGTGAAATCAGATAAGGACTTCAGAAACTTTCTTGTTTCGCCGGGAATTACCAAGGAAAGCAAAAAAGATTTTATCGATAAGATCTTCAAAGGGAAGCTTTCCGATTACATCGTTTATTTTTTAAAAGTGCTCATAGACAATGATCGGCAGTCATGCATCGTGGAAATCAATGATGCCCTGGTGGCCTTTATTGACAATCTCAATAACCGCCAGAAGGTTACCGTTATCACCTCTGCTGAACTGGATTCATCAGTCAAAAGCAAGCTGGCCACCAAGCTCAAAGATGTAATGAAGAAAGATGTTATCATGAGCGAACAGATCGATGCAAGCATTTTGGGTGGTATAATAATTAAAGTAGGTGACACTGTAATTGACGGATCTTTGGCAAAAGATCTTAAAAATATAAAGAATAATCTGTTAAATAGCAAAGTCAGGAGTGAAGTGGCCTATGAAGATTAAAACTGAAGAAATTAAATCTATCATAAAGAAAGAGATTGAAGGATATAAATCCACTCTGGACGTCAGCGAAGTCGGTACTGTTATTCAGGTCGGCGACGGTATCGCCCGGATCCATGGTCTCGAAAACGCGATGTCGGGCGAGATGCTCGAGTTCAGCAACGGCATCCAGGCGATGGTTCTCAACCTCGAAGAGGATTCCATCGGCGCCGCCATCCTCGGCGACTACCTTGAAATCCAGGAAGGTCAGAGCGTCAAGAGGCTCAATCGGGTTCTCGCTGTTCCGGTCGGCGAGGAAATGCTCGGCCGGGTCGTGACCCCGCTGGGAGTTCCCGTTGACAACAAGGGACCCGTCAACACCAAAAAGTACAGACCTCTCGAATTCACCGCTCCCGGTATTGCCTCAAGGCAGCCGGTTAAAGAGCCGCTCCAGACCGGTCTGAAGTCTGTTGACTCCATGACCCCGATCGGAAGGGGCCAGCGCGAGTTGATCATCGGCGACCGGAAGACCGGAAAAACCGCCATCGCCATCGATGCCATCATCAACCAGAAAGGCAAGGGCGTTATCTGCGTGTATGTCGCAGTCGGACAGAAAGCCTCGACCGTTGCCGCAGTCGTTGAAAAGCTCGAGCAATACGGCGCAATGGAATATACCATCGTCGTTACGGCAAACGCCTCCGATCCCGCGCCGATGCAGTACATCGCACCGTATGCGGGAACAGCCATGGCTGAATTTTTCATGTATGAAAAGAAAGGGCACACCCTGTGCATATATGACGACCTTACCAAGCAGGCCAACGCGTACCGCGAAATGTCATTGCTCCTCCGGAGGCCTCCCGGACGGGAAGCGTATCCGGGCGACATTTTCTATTGCCACTCCCGGCTTCTCGAGCGGTCCGCCAAGCTTTCCGACGAGCTCGGCGGGGGCAGTCTGACCGCCCTCCCGATCATCGAAACGCAGGAAGGTGAGGTTTCCGCGTATATTCCGACGAACGTCATCTCCATTACCGACGGTCAGATATACCTCCTGCCGAACCTGTTCGCTTCTGGTGTCCGTCCGGCCGTTGACGTCGGTATATCGGTATCACGGGTCGGCGGCAACGCCCAGATCAAGGCCATGAAAAAGTACGCCGGTTCCCTGCGTCTCGACCTGGCCCAGTTCCGTGAACTTGAGGCATTCGCCCAGATGGGTACCGAGCTCGACGCCGCGACCCAGAGACAGCTCGACCGTGGTATCAGGCTTGTCGAGGTTCTGAAACAGGGCCAGTATGTTCCGATGGCTGTTGAAGAGCAGGTATCAATTCTCTTCGCGGCTACCCAGGGATATATGGATAAGGTTCCTGTTGATAAAGTTAAGGATTTTGAAAGTAAATTCCTGGCTTATATGAAGAGTTCCCAGAAAGATCTGCTTTCGGAAATTTCTTCGACTGGCGTGCTCCAGAGCGAAGATAAGTTTAAAAACGCGACACAGGAATTTGTTGATCGCTACATGGCAGAAGTAAGCAAATAACATACGAAGGGAATAGACTGTGGCTACTCAAAGGGATATAAAAAAGAGGATAAAATCCGTCACCAATACCCGGAAGATCACCAGCACGATGGAAATGGTGTCGACCGCCAAGATGAAAAAGATGCAGGGACGGCTTGAGATGACCAAACCTTACGAGCTTAAGGTCAATGAAATACTGGCCAATCTGGTCAACTCAGGCGTCACCGTATCGGAAGACCCCCATTTCAGGGAAGTTGACGATCCGGCGCGTGTCCTGGTGCTTCAAATTACGGGTAACCGCGGACTCTGCGGCAGCTTCAACACGAATATCATCGAGAACACGATGAACTTCAAGAAAAAGAACGCCGACGAGCAAAAGGATACCCAGATTTACTGCGTGGGCAAAAAGGCCATCGGTTTCTACAATTTTGCGCAGATACCGTTGTTCAAATCGATGATCAACCCGGAAGACAAGCTGTCGTTTGAAGACGCCGCGGCGATCGGAAATGAATTGAGAAATCTGTTCCTCAGCGGCGAGTTCCATGAGATATGGATATCATATACCAAGGTGAAAACGTCATCTTCTCAAAAACCGGCGTTGACCAGGCTTCTGCCCATTCTTCTCGAAGAGGAAGAAATCAAGGATATGTATCCCGGAGCTCAGCTCGAGTTTTACTTTGAGCCCAATCCGACGAGGATCTTCGCGTATCTGATACAACTATATCTCAAGGTTAAATTATATACCTGCTTCCTGGAATCGTCCTTCTCCGAGCAATTTGCCCGGCGGGTTGCAATGAAGAACGCGAGCGACGCCTCTTCGGATATGATCAGGGAGCTTACCATTACCTATAACCGCGCACGGCAGGCGAAGATCACCAAGGAAATTTCGGAGATCGTCGGCGGAGCCGCGGCTCTCAAATAGAAGTGTATATTCGTTGATTGATACTATATGATAGCAAGGAGTTTGTCATGAGTGATAACATCGGGAAAGTAGTTCAGGTAATTGGATCAACCCTGGATGCCGAATTTGCGGAAGGGAAGTTACCCGAAATTTATAATGCGTTGAATCTTGAATTTGAAGTCATGGGCGAAAAGCGGAAACTCGTGTGTGAAGTACAGCAGCACCTGGGCGGAAACAGGATCCGGGCGGTTGCCATGGCTTCCACCGACGGTATTCCCCGCGGCGCCAAGATAGTAGATACCGGTGCCCCCATTTCCGTTCCGGTCGGCGAAGAGACCCTCGGAAGGATTTTTAACCTCCTCGGCGAAACCGTTGACCTCAAAGGGCCATCGAACGCCAAGGAAAAAAGAGCGATCCACCAGACGCCTCCCCGGTTCGACCAACTCGAGCCGAAGGCCGAGATTTTTGAAACCGGCATCAAGGTTATCGACCTTCTCGCTCCCTACATCAAGGGCGGGAAAACCGGTCTGTTCGGCGGCGCCGGTGTCGGCAAAACGGTCGTTATCATGGAACTGATCAACAACGTCGCCCAGCAGCACGGCGGCTACTCGGTATTCGCCGGTGTCGGTGAGCGTACCCGTGAAGGAAACGACCTCTGGCTTGAAATGCAGCAATCGGGCGTTATCAGCAAGGCCTGCCTCGTGTACGGCCAGATGAACGAGCCTCCCGGAGCGCGTCTCCGCGTCGGCCTGACCGCTCTGACGATGTGCGAATATTTCAGGGATCTGTCCGGTCGCGACGTTCTCCTGTTCATTGACAATATATTCCGTTTCAGCCAGGCCGGTTCTGAAGTATCGGCTCTCCTCGGCCGGATGCCTTCCGCCGTCGGTTACCAGCCGACTCTGGCCACTGAGATGGGCCAGCTCCAGGAGCGGATTACCTCAACAAGGAACGGCTCCATCACTTCCGTGCAGGCCATATACGTTCCCGCTGACGACTTGACAGACCCGGCGCCGGCGACCGCGTTCATTCACCTTGACGCGCAGACGGTTCTTTCCCGTCAGATCGCCGAGAAAGGAATTTATCCGGCCGTGGATCCCCTCGATTCCACATCCCGTCTCCTCGCTCCCGAGCTTGTCGGAGAGGAGCATTACAATGTGGCCATGGAAGTAAAACGGATCCTTCAGCGCTATAAAGACCTTCAGGACATCATCGCCATTCTCGGTATGGATGAGCTCGCAGAGGAAGACAAACTCCTTGTGCAGCGCGCCAGGAAGATGGAGCGTTTCCTGTCACAGCCCTTCTTCGTAGCCGAGCAGTTTACCGGTTACAAAGGCAAGTATGTCAAGCTTGAAGAGTCGATCAAGAGCTTCAAGGGATTGCTGAACGGCGAATATGACAGCCTTCCCGAGCAGGCGTTCTACATGGTAGGCCCGATCGAAGAAGCAGTTGAAAAGGCGAAAAAATTACAAGGTTAATATAAGATGAAGAAGATAAAATGCAGCATCTTAACGCCGGACCGTTATATTTACGAAGGTGAGATCGCATTTGCCGTGGTTCAGGCACACAACGGCGAAATGGGTTTCCTCGTTGACCACGCACCCCTGATTTCTGAACTGGGTGTGGGGGAAATTCGGCTGCAGGACGGAAAAACAACCGAATATTTCGTAGTTGAAGGCGGCGTTGTCGAGATACGCGATAACAAGCTCATCATACTTGCTGAAACGGCAAGCAAGAAGAGCGAGCTGGATAAACATGCTCTCGAGGAGAAGCTGAAAGAACTGAAAGAGCAGAAGGAAAGAGAGATAAAGGCTTTCTCTCCGGAATGGGTAAGGTTCCAGGGCGAAGAAAGGCGTATCAAGGCTCGGATCAAGGTTGCCAGCAGATAAAAGACGATTTCAAATTATTCTATATAACAGGAAAGGATGGCAGAAATGTCATCCTTTCCTGCGTAATAAGGCCCTTTGAGCCGCCATGCAGGGCTGGAATGCAAAAATATGCATCACCTTTCTGAAACCTGCATTATTTAAAAATTTCATATTAATTGCAGCCCGATGCAAATAAAAGACCGATGTCCATGAATTGACGGAACATTGTTAGAAAATCACAAGATCTTAAAAGGCGGACAAAAGTATCATTATTGATCTAACTGTTACCTGAAAAATTCCCTCCGTGGAGTTTTTGCCGACGCTTTTTGGCGCATCCTGCGCTGCGCCGGCATTCGGACATCCTGTCCAGCACATGTCGGTTTTACGAAGTGAATTCGTAAAACCTCATATTTTTCTCGGCTAATGCCTCGAAAAATGGCGATACATCCATGTATCGTTTAGCAGTTTGCTGTTTTTCAGCAAACTGCTAATAATTAAAAATCTTGATTTATTTTACAGAATAATCGATATTATATATAGGAAAATACGTAAAAAATGAAAGTATAATATACATTTTTTCACTATTTATCCAGGAAGTCTTTGCTTTTAATAATGTAGCAAACATGGCAAAAGATATTATACAACATACTGGTTCCAAGGCTGGGGAAGCTATCATCGTCATTCCCGATAGCGTACGGAAGAATCTTCCAAGCGACTTTGATATAGGTAATATAGGGAACATTGACCTGAACGAAGCCGAAAAAATAGCCAGCGAGGATATTTTATTAATTAAAGAAAATGATCTGGTAGGTGAGCTTGAGGACTTCAATATCATACCCCTTGAAGATGATGTAAAAGCGAGAACTTCCGATAAAGCACGGGAACATGCCGTTGAAGAGAAGGAAATCGAAACTGAAATTCCCTTGAAGACCGGAGCTCCGGAAGATGAGCATATTGCTTTGGAAGAACACGAAGCTCCGCGGGAAGATGCGGTACCGGATCATGAAATAGCGGAAGAAGCCGCCCCTGTTCAAGAAATAGTAAAAGAAGAAGTTGAATATGATGACGGCAGAACATGGATTACCCTCGAAGAACTCGAAAAATATGACGAGCATGGACGCAAATGGACACCCCTCGAAGAGCTTGTCGCGGATGATGAAAACCATGGCGTGGCTGATAAAATAATTGTAAAGGACCACAGGGAGATCGGCCCGGGGATAGCTGCCGCGCGAGAGGCTCTGGCCGAAGAGCGGGGAAGACTAGCGCATCCCGCGAAAGCTCCTGCCATGGTCGAGGGATATGTCGAGAGCGACGACGAATATGTCATATGGGACCTGCCCGTTTCCGAAAAATCGGAAGAGATAAAGCAAAAATCGGCCGCAGAACGTGGTGAGACCAGGAAAGGCGGTGATGGCGCGATGGCCGCAGCGGCTGAAGAAAAGCCGCCGGTCGGGAAGGAGCCGGGAATAAAAGTTGGGCCCGGTTCGGAAGACGATGTGGTCATTTCCATGGAAGACCTCAACATGGGGGCCAAGCCCGGAGGGAGAGACGGGGACTGGCTGAAACCGATTGAATACGGGGATACGCAGCAGAAGGCGGCTATCAGCGTAGAAATCGGCGCTGGAGCAGAGAAATCAAGAAAAGAGCGCGCCCCTATGCAATACCGGGACCTGATTTCAGCCGGAATCCTTGGCGGGAACGGTGACCTGGGAAAACCATGTTTCATTGATGAAGGGGCTAAGGACGGCGGATCGGATGATAAGAGCATCTTCAACGAGAGTGACCTTGACAAGATCATATCAGGCATGGTGCAGGTTGAGGAAGGCGCGGCATTCGTAATGCGTGAGGCCAATGTCGATGAGGACCGCGAGCGAATCGCTGTCATGACCGAAGAATTCGACCCGTCCCATGAAGATCTCTTTGTTGATCTTGAATATAAATACAGCGATCAGGAGCTCGACTACATCCATACGGCTATCGTCGAGGAAGACTATAGCAGTTATATCAGGGAGATCGACGATTTTTTCGGCATTCCCGGAGGGAGGACGATCCCTGCCGCGATAGAGCTCCTGGGACTCACGGCGGACGAGTTTGATACCATAGAAGACATTCTTTATAAGGACGAGTTCAAGGATATTCATATCTTTGACCGGTACCGTTTGTATGAGTTCGATCGGGCGGCGAAAGAAGGACTTGCCCGTGACAGGAAGAGCTGCCGTTACCTTCTTCCGGAAGAAAACAGCCTCATGGACTATGAGAGGGATTCCATCGAGAGCGACGTTTCATCCGGCAGCGCGTTGATTTTCGAGGAAGACATCCGGGATATCACGGAACAGCTCATACGGCGAACGGGGAAGACTGAGGATGAGATACGGCAGCTTGTAGAAAGGACCTTCGGCATCGAAAGCCTGAAGCTGGAACCGAAGAAAGATGCCGGGGAAGCGGCCGCCATCGATCAAGCCGGGCCGGTAACCGAAGCCGCGAGGGCCAAGACCGAGGATGAGATTTACGATATAACCGATCGCGTTGTCATTCTGGATAACGAGGCCGATGTGGACCGTTTTGTCAAAGAGTTCCCGCCGGGGAAACAGATGAACATCAAAATGCTGCTTAAGTACCTCGACGGGCTCTTTGAAACGCTTCCGGAGGAAATAATAAAGAAATTCGCCAGCTCGGAGTATTTCGAATTGTATCTGAAAGTGCTGAATGAATTGGGTGTATAACATGGGCCTGCTGGAAAAAGCGCTGCAGTATAAAAACAAGATAGGCGGAGACGGCAAGAAGTCCATCATGGACCGGATCGCCGGGCCCGCCGATACCGGTCTGCCCGATGAAAGCCGCCCCGAGGCCGCCAACGCGACGGACACGGAACCTGATATAGTGTACCTTGACAGGGAGGACCTGGTCATGGTCGATAACGCCGACGGAGAAGGCGGAGCGGCCGTTGAGGCTGAACAGGGTGCCGGCGACGCCAAGGCCGATGCCGGGCCGAGATTCACCATGAGCGGCGTGGAGGAGGCTGGCGCCGCTCCTTCGACACATGCATGGGAAGATACCGGCGTGTTGCTCGACAACCTGGCGCTGTACGAGCTGAGCAGGGACTTGCTGAAAGCGACGACAACGCAGGAGCTCTTCGACGTGATTCTTTTTTCGGTCATGGGCCAGGTCGGCGCATCATCGTCATCGGTCATGAGGCCGAGCAGGGAGATTCCGGACGAATGGGAGATCGAGGAGTCCCGCGGCGTCACCATCAGCAAAGACGAGGTTGTTTTCCGTCCCCATGCAGGCATCTTGAAGCAGCTCATATCCAGGAGGGAGATCCTCGATATGGATGAGTTCAAGGATGATCCGGCCTTCAGCGATGATTATTACAACTATATATCCATCGACGCGAAACTGCTGGTGCCGATCGTTTACAACGAAGAAGTGCTGGGCGCCATCGTCCTGGGGAACAAGCTCAATTCAGAGGATTACACCGGCGAGGAAAAGGGATTCTTCAATATCATAGCCGAATATTCGGCGTTTTCCTACAGGGCCATACGGTTCAAGGAGATCAACGACGCCGGGAGCGGGCCGAGCTCGCATATTTCGGCCGTCGACAAGATTCGGGGCAGGATAGCCTCCGAGCTGGGCCTCGGCAAGGTCCGCGCTATCATACAGGATGAATTCAAGGAGCTTGGCATAACCGGCTTCTCCATATATGTCAAGGATGAAGGGAGCAGGGACTTTGTTCTTTTCACTGCGGAGGAGGAAAACAGGCTGAAGCTGGATGAGCCGGACTTCCGCATCTCGTCTCACGCGAGCCTGATACGCGACATCGCCCATGCGGAAAGTCCAATCATGTTCAACGAACCGCGGCGGTCCAAGTCGTTGACGGAAGTATTTACCGATTCGCAGCTGAAAAGCATGTCCATACTGGACCTGTTCACGTTCAAGCTGGGCGGCGATCTTCTCGGCTTTATCATGGTATACGAAATATCTGAAACGGCGCCCCTCGACTACGTTCACGCGCGGATCATGAAATGCGTGGATTTCATTTTCCCCTATATAGCCATCACGAGGACGATAGAGAGCAGCCGCGGAGGCTATGCCGACACCATCGAGGGGGTCTTTAACCGCATCAATGACGAGATAAAGAACGCGAGGGATCTTTCCATTCCGATCACGCTGATTCTGCTGTCCATCAAAAATTACAAGAGGTATCAGGGGCTGTTCGGCAATGAAAAAGTGAAGAACCTGTTCGGTCATTTTGAAAAATTCACCCGAACCCGCCTCGGTGACAGGGATTTTTCAGTCCGGTTCGACCGCAACAAGATTCTCATTGTCCTGCCCGGCAAGGACAAGAAATACGCGGTGCCGCTGGCCAACGCGATCAGCAATGAGCTGGTCCAGTCTTTCAGCACCAGGGATGTGCAGCTTCTCGTCACGTTCCTTACCGCGGAATATCCGTTGGACGGCAAGGACGCATACAGCCTGATGGACGCCGTTAATTAATAGTATCCATGGTCTTGCGCCAGTCTGAATTCATCAGGATCCCCGGCGGTCATTACATGATCGGCATCTCGGCCGATACCATGGAAAAAGCGTTTCATGCCCTGAAAGATCCTGCAGTTAAAAAAGAGTATATCGCCGGCTCGTTTCCACAATACGGCACAAGCCTCGAAACAGTCTATATCAGAAAATTTCTCACATCATGCGGCGAATTTGCCCTGTTCATAAAAGATACCGGTTACCTGACCGAGGGAGAACGGGAAGGGTGGGGCTGGGTATGGCGCGAAGAGCGGTGGCAGAAAGAATCGAAAGTAACATGGCTTTGCCCTTTCGGAACAATAGATGATGAGCAATATCGCCATGACGACGGGCCTGTCATGCAGGTGAGCTGGAATGACGACGCAGCGTACTGTTCATGGCTCACCGCAAAAGCCGGTTTTACCGTGCGATTGCCCCATGAAGCCGAATGGGAGGTCTTCGCGCGGATGGGCGGTGTTCCCGGCATGGAGGAGTGGGCAGATGGCCTGGTGCGTGTTGACGGGCAGGTGTATGTTTCTGAATACATAAAACGCGGCGAGAAACCGGTAGACGGCGATCCTGCCGGCCTCATATGGGAGTGGACTGAGGATTGGTATAAAGCCTATCCCGGCGGGAAAGAACTAAGGGACTATGGGACCGTATACAAGGTCTTACGGGGCGGTTCGCATATGAGCCTCCCGGTGCAGAGGACGCGGGAATTCAGGTTGCGAAAGTGCCCGACGGCCAGGAGCCCCTATTATGGATTCCGTATTGCCTGTGTCGCCCCCTGGTAAAGATTTTTTTATTGTCATCCCCCGCCTGTTTTGATAATATTACTCCATGACATCGATTGATCCCGAAAACTTTACGATCAACGGCATCTGTGAATCGCTTTTCAGCCTGAATGATATGGCGGTTTACATGCTCGATCGTGAACGACGCTTTATCCAGATCAGCCCGATAATTGAAAAGCTGACCGGCCACGGCCAGGATGAACTCAGGGGAATGCCGATACAATCAATTGTTGTTCCTGATAACAAAGAAACCATCGATGGGCTTTTTAAAGGCGAATACGGAGTTTGCGTCAAGCAGGAGATTCGTCTCGTCAGGAAAGATTCCTCAGAGTGCAATTGCATTATAATCAATATGGTCAGCGCCGATGGGAATAACGATTACTCGGTTGGAGTCATCAAAGCCAAACAGCCCCATGATCCTAAAGTGGAATCCATACTCAAGACCTTTACCATGGCCGTTGAGCAGAGCCCGGCGACCGTTGTCATAACCGACAGGAACGGCTCCATAGAGTACGTAAATCCGAAATTTACGAGCCTCACGGGGTATAGCTTCAATGAGGCGATGGGCAATAATCCAAGGATCTTAAAATCAGGGGACCAGAGGCCCGAGTTTTATAAAGATCTCTGGACGACCATATCATCGGGAAAGGAATGGCGGGGCGATTTTCATAATTCCAAAAAGAACGGTGAATTATACTGGGAGTCGGCATCGATATCCCCGATCAAGAACGATGAAGGCGATATAACGCATTATGTCGCGGTCAAGGAGGATATTACCGAGCGCAAAAGGGCGGAAGAGGAATTGCGGATAACCGGCGAGAAGCTGAAGGAAAAGAACAGCGAATTGGAGTGGCAGTTGATGAACGCCCAGGCGGTAACGCGCCTGCTTCTCCCCGAGGCGCCGCCGCGGTATGAACGCGTGCTGGTCGATTTTCGGTTCAAGCCGCTTGAGGCCATAGGGGGAGATTTTTTTTCATTTAATACTTTACATGAGCATGGTCTTGGTGTTTTCATAGGCGATGTGGCCGGACATGGCGTTTCAGCAGCGCTCTTTCTAACGCTGCTCAGGTCAATAACGGACAGGCTCAATGCCGGGAGGGGAGCTGAACCGTCCCGCTATATAAAGGACTTGAACGGCGATCTTGCCGGAGGCGGGGTACTGTTTTTTATAACCGCGTTGTATGGCTATTTTGATTTTTCAATGAGCGGGGCGACGTTTCGATTCGCCAAGGGAGGCCACACCCCGCCGATTCTATACCGTTCCACGGACGGGTCTGCCCGGATGCTGGCATCGGAAGGCATGCCGGTGGGTCTTTCTGGGGCAGCGCAGTTTCAGGAGATCACCGTTGACATTCAGCCGGGTGACAGGATATATCTATATACCGACGGCATCATCGAGACGAGGAATGAGCAGGGCGGCATGATAGAGGTGGAAGGGCTGAGGGACAGTATCATCCAGAGCGGATCGATGACCCTGGAAGGGTCGCTTGATCATATAATGCGTGAAATCGAACGGTTCCGCGGCCCTGTCCCCTTGCAGGATGACATGGTCCTTATCGGTTTTGAAATAAAAAACTGACGGAAGGTACAAATGATGGGTGCTGATGGACAGTGGGGCGGATTTGCGTCGTTGGTTGAGATGGCCCTGGAGCAGGCCGGCATAGGCGTTTGCGTATGCGGATTGGATGGGGCCGTGGCGTTTGTTAATCGCGGATTCCTCCGGATGGTCGATAAAAATGAAACGGACGGCATTGTTCCCTCAAAGGCAGCCGATCTGGCCGATACGTTCATGGAAATTATTGCCGCGGCAAAGAATGCCAATGCCATTATCAGGAAGACCGTGACCATACAAACAAAATCATCAGCGGAGAGACATCTGTCGTGTATCGCCGGCATACAGGGGAATAACGGCGACAATCGAGTGGTCATCGTCGCCAATGATGTAACGGATTTCATGATGGGAAATAACGACGACAAGTGGCATACCATCATTGACTCCCTCGAAGACGGTTACTACGAATGCGATGTTGAAGGGAATTTTCTGGCGGTCAATAACGCCATGTGCCGCATAACGGAATATGATTATGGCGAGATGATAGGCATGAATTACAGCAAATGCTTTATCCGCGAAGATGCGGAGGAAGTTTTCAAGCGCTATAATGAAGTGTTTAAAACCGGAAAGCCGACACGTATCATAAATTTCACGGCGATTACGAAAAGCGGCAGGAAGAGGAAGATAGAAGGATCCATAGCGATTATCAAGAATGGCGAAGGTAGGATATCGGGGTTCCGGGGCATCATCAGGGACATCACCGAGAAGAACAAGATTGAAATGGAGCTTCTGCGCGCGCGGAAGATGGAGGCCATCGGCATACTCGCCGGCGGCATAGCCCATGATTATAACAATGTGCTCACCGCGATACTGGGTAACATCTCCCTCGCCAAAATGGAAGTGAAACCGGAGAACAGGAGCCTGATCGAGGTCCTGAACGACGCCGAGATCGCTTCAATGAAGGCCGTTGATCTTACCCGCCGGCTCAGCACCTTCGCCCGCGGTGGAAAGCCCGAACGGCAGGTAATCGATTACAGCGAGTCTCTCGCGACGGTCGTTGATTCCGTATTACGCAATTATGGCGGCCCTCATACGCTCGCAATACAGGAAAGCCTGTGGCGCGTCGAGGTGGATGAGTTCCAGATCGGCCAGGTCATTACCTATATTCTCAACAACGCCATCGAGTCGATGCCCCGACCGGGTATGATACGGATCAATGCGGATAACGCCAGGGTCGAGAAGGAAGCGTCCCACCACGAGATATCACTGCAGCCGGGTAACTATGTTCGGATCTCGGTCAGCGACGAGGGCCCGGGCATCCCGGCTGAGTCGCTTCACAATATTTTTGACCCTTACTACACGACCAAGGAAATGGCGAGCGGCCTGGGACTGGCCACCAGTTACGCCATTATCAAGCGTCATCACGGCTACATCGACGTGGAGTCGGCCGAAGGTAAGGGGTCGACCTTCTTTGTCTATCTGCCCGTGGCACATTGAATGGGGTCGAGCCGCAGTCGGATCGCATGGTGAATATGAAACGACGGCGCGCCGCCGCTCCACAGGCATGGTAGCATACAACACATGACAGAAAGAACCGCGAGGTAATGATGGCAATAGTAAAAAAATTCAAAGTCGTTCCGAATCTACCCCCTAAGCTGGAGCCGCTGCTCGCCATTGCCAATAATATGTGGTGGGTATGGAATTTCGAGGCGATCGAGCTTTTCCGGCGCCTTGACGTGGACCTGTGGCGCGCCGTTTCGCACAATCCAGTAAAGATGCTCGGATCGATATCCCAGAACCTTCTTGACGAGGCCGCGTCATCGGAAAGCTTTTTGGCACACATGGAGAAAGTCCAGCAGGAGCTGGAATGGCACATGACGCGGAAGACGTGGTACGATGAGCACCAGAAGGGTTTCGAAGAAGCCGGCATTGCCTATTTCTCCGCGGAATTCGGCATCCATGAAAGCCTGCCGATGTATTCGGGCGGCCTCGGCATCCTGGCCGGTGACCACCTGAAGTCGGCCAGCGAGCTGGGCCTGCCCCTCTTCGGCGTGGGCCTGTTTTACCGTCTTGGCTACTTTCACCAGTACCTGAATCTTGACGGGTGGCAGCAGGAGAGCTTTCCCGAGGTTGACTTCTACAACATGCCGGCGCGGCTGGTAATGGACGACGGCGGGAAACCGCTAATGATCTCGGTCGACCTGCAGGGCCGCGCCGTGTTCGCCCAGATCTGGGCCGTGACCGTTGGAAAGATAATGATCTATCTCCTGGACACCAATATCGACTGGAATGAAATTGAGGACCGCTCCATCACCGACGAGCTGTATGGCGGCGACAACGAGAAGAGGATCAAGCAGGAGATCCTCCTCGGCATAGGCGGCGTGCGCGCCCTCAAGGCAATGAAGAAGCGCGTTACCGTGTATCACATGAACGAAGGGCACGCGGCCTTTCTTGCGCTGGAGCGGATCAGGGCGGCCATGGAGGAGGACCGCCTCTCCTATAACGAGGCCCATGAGTTCGTGACGGCAAGCAACGTGTTCACGACCCATACGCCGGTCCCGGCCGGCAACGACCGGTTCCCGCCCGAGATGATAGAGGCGTATTTCGAGGATTTCTACAAATCGATGGGGCTCTCGCGTGAACAGTTTCTCGCCCTGGGCCGCGAGGTGCCGGAGGACAAGAAAGAGTCATTCTGTATGACCGTGCTGGCCCTGAAGACGGCATCGGGATGCAACGGCGTGTCCAGGCTTCATGGAAAGGTCTCCCGGAACATGTGGAAACGGATATGGCCGTCCCTGCCGGTGCACGAGGTTCCCATCGATCATATCACAAACGGCGTGCAGACACTTTCATGGACGTCCGATGAAATGATGCGGCTCCTGAACAGGTACCTGGGACCCCGGTGGATCGATAACCCCGCGGACAACACCATCTGGCAGAACGTCGATCACATTCCGGATTCGGAGCTCTGGCGCTGCAGGGAGAGGCTCCGCGAGCGCCTCGTCTCCTTCGCGCGGCGGAAGCTTCGCGACCAGCTCCTGGCCAGGGGGGTATCGCCGAAGGAGGCTGACATCGCCAACTCGGTCCTTGATCCGGACACCCTGACCATAGGGTTCGCCCGGCGGTTCGCCACATACAAGCGGGGCACCCTGATACTCAGGAGCATTGAAAAGCTGTCGCAGCTCCTCCATGACCGGGAGCGTCCGATGCAGATCATATTCGCCGGCAAGGCCCATCCCCGCGACCACATGGGCAAGGAGCTCATCAAGCAGATCATCCATTACTGCAGCGATGAGCGGTTCAGGCGGAAAATGGTGTTCATCGAGGATTACGACATGAATATCGCCAGGTACCTGGTGCAGGGGGTGGACGTGTGGCTCAATACCCCGATCAGGCCCAAGGAGGCGTCCGGAACCAGCGGCATGAAGGTCGTCCCAAACGGCGGCATAAATATCAGTGTTCTTGACGGATGGTGGGACGAGGCCTACAACACCTCCAACGGATGGGCCATCGGCAACGGCGAGGAATATGACGACCTTTCCTACCAGGACGATGTCGAAAGCCTGTTCCTGTACAATATCATCGACAAGGAAGTGAAGCCGGCCTTTTACAACCGGGGCCTTGACGGGCTCCCGCGAGAATGGGTCGTGCGCATGAAGGAATCGATGAAAAGCAATACCGCAATCTTCAATACAAACCGCATGGTGAAGGATTACACTGAAAAATTCTACAAAACGGCACACCAGCATTTTGTCAATTTCCATGGCGATAGCTATAAGCTTGCGCGCGAGTTTTCCTCGTGGAAGGCCGACATTATGAAGAAGTGGGACGCGGTCAGCGTTGCCCATGTTGATATTTCCGACGAAAAGGAGATCAAGGTGAACACGCAGATAACGGTGCGCGCCGAGATTAAGCTGGGTGACATCAAGCCGGAACACGTGACGGTGGAGTTGTATTTCGGCGCCCTTGACAGGAATGGCGAGATCGTTGAAGGTGTAGCGCTTCCCATGAGGGAAAACGGCAGGACGGAAAAGGGGTCATGCGTTTTCCAGGGACAGATGCTCTGCCTTCAGTCCGGCCAATTCGGCTTCACCGTGCGGGTGATGCCCCATCACCCTGAAAGCGCGAGGAAATTCTATCCTGAATTGAAGGTCACCTGGGCCTGATCGCGCAAAACATTATGCGAAAAAAATACCCCGCCCCGATGTATCGGGACGGGGTATTTTATATCGTTCCGGCTCGGTTCAGTTCAGATTCTTTACTTCGCTCTGGAGTCGTTCGAAAAAGGCTACCATGAATTGATGACGTTCTTCAGCCATTCGTTTACCCTCGGCCGTAAGCATACGCTCATGGATGAACCTGAGCTTCACCATGTATTCGCGAAAGGCGGTGTCCTCCTTGCCGTAGGCCTCGGTGAGATTAATGTCGATATCGGGGTTATGGAGCCGCGCCCCCACTTCGCCCGAAAAGAGAAAGGCCCGGCCGATGCCTACAGCGCCGATAGAATCGAGCTTGTCGGCGTCATAGAGTATTTTGGCCTCGATGCTGGAGGGGACATGGTCATTGCGGTAGCGATGGCACAGGATGCACTGTCGGATGAGATCGGCCCGGGCCGGATCAAGGCCGAGGGAAAGAAGAAATTCGTGGGCCATCCTGCTGCCATGCTCGGCGTGGCAGCTCTTTCCCGTGCTGTCCACCTCGTCCAGGCGCGCTATATCGTGGAGGATCGCGGCGGTCTTCACAATGAAGATGTCGGCGGCTTGCTCCGCTGCCGCAATCTTTTCAGCCAGGCGAACCACGCGCTCCACGTGGTCCCAGCCGTGGCTGGAGTGGAGTCGGCTCATCCGTTTCTGCGCGTATGCGGTGGCGGCTTCGATTATTTGCAGTTCCTGTTGGTTCATTGGCTATATTTGACCGATAGTTATCGGTAAACACGTGTACAGGGATTGGTTGACGGTCAATACAGGTGCCAGAGCAGCTGAATTTGAACAGATAGACCGATAGTTATCGGTCAATACCGGATACTTCATGACGAAGATCCGATAGTTATCGGTCCTAATCAATCTTGAGAATCGTCATGAAGGCCTCCTGGGGCACTTCAACCGATCCAATCTGCTTCATCCTCTTTTTGCCTTCTTTCTGCTTTTCAAGGAGCTTCCGTTTCCGGGTGATGTCCCCGCCATAGCATTTGGCTGTGACGTCCTTCCGCACGGCGGAGATGTTCTCCCGCGCGATGATGGAGGATCCGATGGCCGCCTGGAGCGGTATCTTGAACTGCTGCCGGGGAATGATGTCCTTCAGCTTGGTGATGATGTCCTTGCCGCGGATACGGGCCTTGACCTCGTGCACGATGAAGGAGAGGGCGTCCACCGGCTCGGCGTTGACCAGGATGTCGACCTTTACCATGTTCGATTCACGGAAATCCTTCAGCTCGTAATCGAAGGAAGCGTAGCCGCGGGATATGGATTTGAGCTTGTCGTAAAAATTGAAGACTATTTCCGACAGGGGCAAGTCGTAGTGGAGCTGGACCCGCTGCTTGTCGATGTACTGCATGTCCTTGTGGATGCCGCGGCAATCGGTAACCAGGGCCATGATGTTGCCGATGTAATCGGTCGGCGTGATGATGGTGGCGTTCACGAAGGGCTCCTCGATGCGTTCGATGAGCGACGGGTCCGGCATCTTGACCGGGTTATCGATGGTCAGCTGGTCGCCGCTGGCCATGTATATCTTGTACTCGACGCTCGGCGCGGTCGTGACCAGGGCCAGGTCGAATTCGCGTTCAAGTCGCTCCTGCACGATCTCCATGTGAAGCAGGCCCAGGTAGCCGCAGCGGAACCCGAAGCCCAGGGCGTAGGAGTTGTCCGGCTCGAATATCAGGGAAGCGTCATTGAGGCGCAGCTTGTACAGGGCGTCTTTCAGGTTCTCGTAATCGTCGCTGTACATCGGGTAAAGGCCGGAGAAGACCATCGGCTTGGCGTCCCGGAAACCCTTGAGCGGCGCCGCAGCCGGCCTGTCGGACCGGGTCACGGTGTCTCCGATTTTCGTGTCGATGACTGATTTGATGCCGGCTACGATGTATCCGACGTCACCCGGTTCGAGACTTTCCCTCTTCTCGAGGGTGAGCCGGAAAATCCCCACTTCGGTTACCTCGTATTTTTTACCCGTTGAAAAGAACATGATCGGATCGCCGCGGCGGACCGTTCCGTCGATGATGCGGACCTTCATGATGGCGCCCTGGTAGTTGTCGAAGAACGAATCGAAGATCAGGGCGCGCAGGGGAGCGTCTGGATCTCCCTTGGGCGGCGGGATGAACTCCACGATCTTTTCAAGGAGATCGTCTATGCCGGTGCCGTCCTTGGCCGAAACGGGCACCGCCGTTTCGGCGTCAAGGCCAAGGCTCTTTTCAATGCTCTCCTTGGTGCGGGAGATATCGGCGCTGGGCATGTCGATCTTGTTTATGACCGGCAGTATCTCGAGATCATTGTCGAGAGCGAGATAAAGATTCGCTATGGTCTGCGCTTCGACTCCCTGGGAGGCGTCCACGACAAGGAGCACGCCGTCGCAGGCGGCCAGGGCCCGCGACACTTCGTAGGTGAAATCCACGTGGCCCGGGGTGTCGATGAGATTGAAGATGTAGCTCTTTCCATCGCGGGCCGTGTAGTTCAGGGTGATGGCATTCGACTTGATAGTGATGCCGCGCTCCCGCTCCAGGTCCATGGTGTCGAGGATCTGGTCGCGATGGTTACGCGGATCGATGAGCCGGCACTTCTCGATGATGCGGTCGGCCAGCGTCGATTTGCCGTGGTCTATGTGGGCGATTATGGAAAAGTTTCTGATCTGGTTTAAGTCCATGGGTCGTTTGGTCGCATTAATGTTTATGTGCAGATAGTTTTAGATGTTCATTATTGGCAAGTATTTTTTTTAGGATTGTGTGTATGTCAAGCAAAATCAAATTGTATCAGGCCTCAGAAAAAAGCCTCCAGGCCTGCGGAACTCGGACATAGGTTTGGAAGACTCAGACAGTCCTCGGCCTTTCGGCTCTTTTTTCTGAGGCCTGATGGTACCGAAGTTGTAGTTAACCTTTAATGCAGAAATCGTGTCCAGTATATTCAACAGGGGTTAAGGGGCGAAGCCCCTTAAAAAAGCCCCGCAGGGATATCATTAATGCATTATCTGGAACAGTATGATGCCGGCGGCGACCGACGCGTTGAGGGAGGATATGCGTCCGGCCAGGGGGATGCGGACGATGTAGTCGCATTTTTCCTCGGTGAGGCGGCGCATGCCGGAGTCCTCGCTGCCGATTATCACCACAGCGGGCCGGACCGTGCCGAGCTCCGTCAGGTCGCGGTTTCCCGCGTCTGCCGTGCCGATAATCCAGAATCCGTGACTCTTGGCTTCTTCGAGAAAGGAGGCGACATTGCTGATCTGTACTATCTCGATATGCGCCGTGGCTCCGGCTGAAGACTTGACGACCGCGGGCGTGATCCCGGAGGAGTGCGACTTCGGCATGATGATGCCATCGCAGCCAAGAGCCTCGGCCGTGCGGATGATCGAGCCGGTATTGTGAGGATCGGTGATCTGGTCGAGGAGCACCAGGACCCCTTTCTTAACGGCCGTACGGGTAAAAAGGCCGTCAATGCCCGCCCTGTCAGCTTCAGCCACCGGGGTCGGAAGCTTGAGGGCCACGCCCTGGTGGCGGGACGAAGGCCCCAGGCTCCCGAAAAAATCCTTTTCCATCCTGCTGACCCTTATTTTTCTCGCCTGGGCGGTCGCCACGATCTCGTCTATGATCTTGCCGTGGGCTGTTTGGGCCACGTAGAGCTCGGCGCGGGTCTCCGGGCCCATGGCGCGGAGATATTCAAGGACGGGATTTCGGCCGAAAATCAGCCCTTTATCTTCCACCGTGTGCCTTCCTTGGTGTCTTCGAGGACGATCCCCTTGTCGGTGAGGATGGCGCGGATCTCGTCGGCGCGCTTGAAGTTCTTGTCCTTTTTGGCCTGGATGCGCTCGGTTATCATCGATTCGATCCATGGTTCGTTGATGTCAGCCTGGGCCTGGCCGCTGAAAAAGATGACGCCCAGGACTGAGTCGATTCTTTTCAGCGTTTCCATGATGATATCGACATCGGCTTTCGTAAGGCGCTCATCGTTGATCATGGTATTGACGGAGTGAATGAATTCGAAGAAAATTCCGAGGCCGCGGGAAATGTTCAGGTCGTCGTCCATGGCCTCGGTGAATTTCGCGATCATCCCACCGGCGAGTTTTTCCGTATCGGGATTTTTCTCTCCCTCCCCGCGTATGTCCTTCAGGCGGACGACCATGTTGTCGATCCGCTCCAGGGCCTGGTCCGCCTGGCCGATCCCCTCGATGGTAAAGTTGAACTGCTTGCGGTAATGGGCCGACACCAGGAGATAGCGGATCGACCGCGGAGAATAGCCCTTTCCCAAAAGGTCCCGCAGGGTGAAGTAGTTCCCCAGCGATTTCGACATCTTGGTGCCGTTCACGAGGAGGTGCTCCGCGTGGATCCAGTGCCGCACGAACTTCTCGTCGTAGGCGGCCTCGCTCTGGGCGATCTCGTTTTCATGGTGCGGGAACACGAGGTCGACGCCGCCGGTGTGGATATCTATGGTGGAGCCGAATATCTTCCGAATCATGGCCGAGCATTCGATGTGCCAGCCGGGCCGGCCCTTGCCGAAGGGCGTTTCCCAGGAAATCTCATTTTCCTTCGGGGCCTTCCAGAGGGCGAAGTCGCGCACATCGTCCTTGGTGTATTCGTCCGTATCGTAGCGGAGGCCCGTCCGTATCTCGCGGGTGTCGAGGCGGGAGAGCCTCCCGTACTTATGGAACTTCGCGATGCTGAAATAGAGGGAGCCGTCCTTTTCGTACACGAATCCCTTTTTCCTGAGGTTCTCGATGATGTCGATCATGGCATCGATCGATTCGGTGGCCCTCGGCATGTGCTCCACCGGTTCGATGTTGAGCGACTTAAGGTCCTCCAGGAATATGGCGGTGTAGCGGCCAGTATATTCCGCAAGGGTGATCCCCTCGCTGTTCGCCCCGGCGATGATCTTGTCTTCGACGTCGGTTATGTTCATGGCGTGGTTTATCCGGAAGCCGCTGAATTTCAGGTACCGCCGCAGCAGGTCGTTGAAGATGAAGGTGCGGAAGTTCCCGATGTGCGAATAGCTGTACACCGTGGGTCCGCAGGAGTATATGGTTATCGGGGGATAGTCGCCGATGTTTTCCTTCCGGATGCCGCCGGGAATCACTTCGTCGACGGTGCCGGTGAGGGTATTGTGGATTGAAAGGGCCATGCCAGGTTCCTCGGATAATAATGACCGGTGTCACGTAGAGGGTGCGAAATAGCGGCGCCGCCCTGAAAATACATGTTCCGTTACTGGTATGTCGTCATTTGCCGTCGGGTGTTGTCAAACATTTTTTGGAGACCCGGGGGAGGGGCGGCCCGCGGCTATTTCAGCTTTTTGATGTTTGCGTCCAGCGGAAGCTCCGTCTCTTCGACTTCCTCGAATTCAAGCTCGCGCTCGGTCTTTTCGGTTATGGTGGCGCTCATGGTCTGCATGAGCATCTCAGGGGACAGTTTCAATTTCTTGAGGTCCTCCTCATTGGCCGACAGGTGGGCGAGGAGGAGGTGAAGCTTCTTGATATAATCGATAAGCTCTTTGAGCTTTTTATTTTTGCGGTCGATTTTGGCCCGGGCGTCGGTGATGACTTTTTTCAGCAGCTCTCCCTGCTGGTGGAGCTTCTTCTGCAGCTGGATGGCGGTTTCGTAGTATTCCTTGTTGACCTTCTGGAAATCGATACGGGCAAGGATGATTTCGTCGGACTCGCTGCTTTTCTCGATCGATTCGAGGATATCGTTCAGCTCCTTTATGGAGAAGAGGTCCTCGGTGGATGTCTGGACCCACTTCTTGCCGTCCGCATCGGTGAATTCGGTGATATCCGGCAAAACGCTTTTTTTCGAGGATTTTTTCATAATAATGATGTCCCGGTTCTCTCTACCTCATACTATCGGCATTATCGAAGGCATTTATTACTGGTAATATCAGCCGCTTTGGATTAAAAATCCCTTCCGGTAATATTATTGACATTATAGAAGATTCATCAACCATTGAAACATAGCTTTTTTATATGACTTTTCATGGGGGTATGGCCCCTGTCCGGTCAATTAAAAAATGAAAAAATTATTTTTAGTGGAAAAGCAAATATCGCTACTATGAAAATATCACCCCCGGTTATCAAGGCTCTCTCCGAATGGGGAGCGGTAAAAGAACATGAACAGTTAAAACACTATACCACGTACAGGACCGGGGGACCGGCGGATCTCCTGGTGCTGCCGCGCGATATCGAGGCGGTGTCGCACATCATCGGTATGGTCCGGGATGAAAAGCTCCCCCTTACCGTGATCGGCGGAGGCTCCAATCTCCTTGTCGGCGACCGCGGCATCGAGGGGATCGTGCTGCGTCTGTGCGAGGATGATTCCCGCCGCGCCGCTATGTCCGTTCTCGGTGACGGAACCATCTATACGGACGCCGCGGCCTCAAAGGAGCGCTTCATCGATTTCGCCGTTGATTCGGGATTTTCCGGCATTGAATTCATGGCGGGCATCCCCGGCTGCATCGGCGGCGGCATCATCATGAATGCGGGCACCTTCATGGGCAACTTCGCCGATGTCGTGAAGGATGTCGATGTCGTCGATGGAAAGGGCAACAGGCGCGTCATCGCCATTGACAGGTCGATGGCCGCATACCGGCACATGAATATCGGCGAAGACGTCTACGTCACCGGCGCACGCTTCCGGCTTCCCGCCGCTGAAGACAGGGCCGCCGTGCGGAAGAAGGTCGATGATATCCTGGCGGACCGGAAGATGAAACACCCGCTGGATTATCCTTCCGCCGGCTCCGTGTTCAAGAACCCGAAAGGCCATTCATCCTGGAAGCTGATCAATGACGCCGGCCTGAAGGGAAAATCGGTCGGCGGGGCCTGTGTCTCCGATCTGCACACGAACTTCATCATAAACAAGAATAACGCGACGTCCCTGGACATACGCGACCTCATTAACCTTGTCCGGGAGACCGTCTATGATAAGTTCCGGATCGATCTCGAGCCGGAAGTCAAAATGATCGGTATGTTTTAATATACATGATCGATACCAGAAAAAAGCTTTCCGAAACCATATTCTGCGCCCTTGATCTTGAAACGACGGGGACCAACGCGGCCCTCCACATGATCGTCGAGGTCGGTATCATACGCTTCACCGCCGATAGTATAATCGAATCTTTCCAGACCCTGGTGAATCCCGGGGTGAATATACCCGATGATGTGACGGCCATTCACGGCATCACAAATGACATGGTGCGTGACGCTCCGCCCATCTATGAGATCCTCGGTGATATTACGCGCGTTACTGGAGATGCAGTGCTCGTGATTCACAATCCCGGCTTTGATCTTTCCTTCCTTGGCTGGGCCTTTCTCAAGGGGGGGCTGCCCGCGCCGGAGATGAATGCGGTCGATACGGTGCGCCTGGCGCGGCGCGCGTGGCCTGGCCTTGCCAATTACAGGCTTGAGACCATCTGCGGCCACCTGCGGCTGAATATCACTCCGCACCGCGCCATCCCCGACGCAACCGCCTGCATGGAGGTATTCAGGAATATCGTCAGGAAGGAGGACCCTTCCGGTCTGTGGACGATCAATGACCTGGTCAGATATCATGGGAGGCTCATCCGCTTCATCAAGGTGAAAGGAAAGAGGATAACCGGGAAGGGGAGGAGCTTGATGGGCCTGAAGCTGGGAGAGAAGGCAGATATCACCTACACGGATCATTCAGGAACCGTTACCAGCCGAACCATCCTGCCCATGGAATTCATCACCGCCGGCGGCGATGCCTATGTGCTGGCCCATTGCTACATGAGGAACGACAAGCGGTTTTTCAGGATGGACAGGATAAGTGGCATCCGCTGACGGGACCAGCCGGCTTCCGCGAGGATATGCGGATGCGCCGTCCCTTACCATTTGTTATAGACATTGAAGTATAAAAAGCCCTGGTTGCTTCCCGTCGATATCAGGTAGTCCCAGCCGTACTGAAGATAAAGCTCGAAGTGATCCAGTATCAGAAGCCGCACCGTGGGACCGCCGACGAAACCGAACTAGGGCCCCTTGAGATCCCTCCCGGACCCCTCGAAAAACGTCATATCAAAAAATACGCCGACATAGAAGAAATCCTGGTATATCGATAAGCGGTATTCATTGGATTGGGAGAGCGCGTTTTTCGAGAAATAGGCCATCCTCTGGAGTCCCATGAAACTGATGTTGCTTACCGAGGCCTCCTTGTAAAACGGCGTATCGCCATAGGCGAATTGATATACTATCCCACCTGAATAAATGCTGTGATTCTTGAACTCGTGATCGAAGTTGCCGATGAGCCGAATGGTGTGAAAGTTTTTTCTCAGGATATAAAAGTCATAGGCCAGGGCTATCTCCTTTTTAAGCCTGTTCTTTCTCAGTTCGTATATCCTGGTCCCTTTTTTGCTGAAATCGTAGATCATTCCGGCCTCGACATAGGCGTACGTATCAATATGATTGTTCACCTTGCGGTGAAACTCGGCAAGGTCCGTGGCGATCTTGATCTTCTGCAGGGTGTTATCGCCGAATACAAGCTGGAACGGGTCGTACTGGTATATCAGGTACTTGTTGAACTTGCTCTGAAAAATAAAGGCGGCCTCGACGCCCATGCCTATATACATGTTGAATTTTGTCAGGACCGTTATGCCCGGCGCGAACATGGCGTTGAGCAGCAGGAAGCTGTATTGCCAGAGGCCCAGGTCCGGACGGGCGGCCTTGCTCTGGTACATGTCAAACCTCAGGAGGGGCGTGAAAAAATCCTTGAATGTGGGGGTGAAAAAATAATTCAGGTTGAGATGGGCGTATGTTTCCCGGGGCGGCCGGGTGAACTTGCGGTCAAGGCCGTACATGAAGCCGGCCGATGTTTCGCCCATGAAAAAATCTCCGGGGGCAAACAGTCCCAGGTGATAGTATTTCAGGTATGGGATGAAGCCCTTGTAATAATTGATCCTCAGGCCGTAATCGAATTTATTCAGGGTTATTTTCTTCTTTTTTTTATCGGGGGCCTTTTTCTTCTCCTCGGCCGGGCTTGTTGAATCGCTTTTCTTGTCCCTCCCCAGGGAGCGCTCGTCGACTTCAGGGAGATTGGCCCTGTTGAAAATAATGATCAGGTCATAGCGGGGGCCGAACCTGTCGAAAAAAGCGAGCCTCATTTTCCTCATTATCTCCAGGTTCAGGACCCGGTCGATTTGAAGCAGCGACGAGTCGTAATCTCTCACCGGTTTCAGCTGCCAGGTTATATATTTCCAGCGCTTTCCTTTTTTCAGCTTCGCGATGTTCTCTTCGACGGCACGGTAGTTGAAGACCTTGTTCCTGAGCTTGAATACGAGCTTGAGGTAGAGGGTGGTGAAATCGTCCATGCTGAGAAAAATGATCTTGCCGAGGGCGCCCTCGTCGACATAGATTTTCAAGACAGATTCGGAATCTTCGATGACATAGACCTTGACCAGGGTATAGCCCCTGGAGCTGTAGAATGATATGACGGCGTTGATGACGTCTTTTCCGGACATCGTTCCCTGTTCAAAGCGTTCCAGGTCGAGGTGGGAGAAAAGCTTCTCCTCGGAATATACCTTGAGCCCGGAAATTTCAAGGGTGCGCTGTTTCGAGAATGTAGCGTTGGGAATACAAAGAATGATAAAGACTGTTATGACGGCACGTAGTGGCATTTAGCAGAAGTTGTTCTTCAACGTCTCCATCAATTTAAGTATGTTGTTGTCCTTAATCGAATAGAACATGAAATTGGCTTCTTTTCTACGGTCGATGATGTTCGCCTTCCTGAGCACGGTCAGGTGCTGGGATATATTAGAGATGGTGGATCCAAATTGCTGCTCGATTTCACCGACGTTTTTTTCTCCTTCCATCAGGAAGCACAGTATTTTCATCCTGATCGGATGGGCGATTGATTTCAGTAATTCGGTAACAAGGTCAACTTGTTGTTCGTTAAATTTCATAGGTTTGCCTGTCAGCAGAATTTTAGTATTTTACTATACTCTCATGTACCTGCTGATTGTCAATTTGTTTTTTATGGGACAATGCATAAATGGGGCGCCGGGCTTCTATAATGAAGCCGGGCGGGTTTAGCGGGTCGTTTTTTACGCTGTTTTTTTATTGATAACAGTCACAATTTCCGGAGAGAAATAATTGATTATATTGAGCATTATCAGTATTTTCTCCAGGGTCAAAGAAAGGACCATCACCAGTTTCCCTTCGCTTCTGCCAATGTTTTGCTTTGCGTGCAGCAAGAAACCGATGAATGAGGAGTGAATATTTATGGTTTTACTTAAATCAAAAGTCACTGTTTCTCCCGGATTGATATATCTCAATTGCTCAACATAGGAAGAAACCTGTTCAATGCTGATGTTTTTTGGGAAAATCCATGTTTTCTTATCTTCCATGATATACTCTCCATCCGTGTTTAATGGAATATTATCTCCATGTAGATAATTTCGACATAATTTCAAAATCCCATGAGCAAAAATGATTAGTAATAAAGATAAATATTAAGTATATTTGTTACAAAATAAGGGTTTGAAATATGACAAAAATATATTAATGTTCATGATTTAACGGTAATGAATGGTATGGTTTTATTCAAAATATGGATATTCTTTGATCTGATGTTTTTATAAAACTGGATGTAATGTTATTAAAATGCTTGAAAAAAGGTTATTCGCAATGAGAGTGGTATCGTTTTCTCTCCTTGCGCTTGTAGCGGATATAATCGTAACGTATATTTGCAATGTATAGTTTTCTAAAAAAGAAAGATACCCAGGGGCAGATGATCAAGCCTGATATGAGCCAGTTGAAGAAGCTCTTTATCATGCCGGATTCCCCTGATAAGTTCCTTGAGTTCGGTACCGAGCTTCTCGACCTGATCCATCATTTTTTCAAGGAAAGAGGGGGTATCCACAGCGAAATACCCCTGCAAGAACTGGAAAAATTGTTTTCCAACGTGAACATACCAAAACGTCCCCAGCTTCTTAAAGATGTCCTCCTCGAGATCAAAAATAAAATCATAGCCCACTCGGTGAAAGTTGGAAATCCCTATTATATCGGCCACATGACCAGCGCGATCCCTTATTTCATGATCCTCATCGAAATGATAATCGCCGCTCTCAACCAGAACCAGGTGAAGATTGAAACGGCCAAGGCTTCATCTTTCGTCGAGAAGGAACTCATCGGATGGATGCATCGGCTGGTTTACAACAAGAGCGCCGGCTTTTACAAGTCTCATATCCAGAACTGGGATGTGGCCCTGGGAAACGTCACCACTGACGGTACAATGGCAAACCTGACGGCTCTTCTTGTTGCCAGGAACAAGGCCTTCCGTCCGGACGGTGATTTCCCGGGAATCCGGGTGGCGGGCCTCCATGAGGCTTTTCTGCATTACGGGTACCGTAGGGCGGTGATCCTTGTTTCAAAGCGCGGCCATTATTCGATAGACAAGGTGGCCCGCATCATCGGCATCGGCAACGACAATGTCATCAAGATCCCGGTGAATTCAAAGAACAAGATAGATATCATCGAGCTGGGCAGGATCTGCAACCAAATACGCGAGCACAACGAAAAGGGCCAGGATCGCATCAAGATAATGGCCATTGTCGGAATTGCCGGCACCACTGAAACCGGGAACATTGACAACCTCCAGGCTATCAGGACGATCGCCGACGAATGCGGCGCTCACTTCCATGTCGATGCCGCCTGGGGCGGATCTGTGCTGATTATTGACCAGCTCAGGTATTTTTTCAACGGCATACAGGATGCCGACTCCGTCACGGTCGATGCCCACAAGCTGCTTTATTCGCCGGCATCCATGGGCATGGCCTTATTTAAGAACGAGACCGATCTCAACCACCTGAAGCATTTTTCAAATTATATTATCCGCCAGGATTCGGTCGACCTTGGAAGGTTTACCGTGGAAGGGTCCAGGCCCTTTGCCGCCCTGAAGCCCTGGGCCACGTTCAAGATCCTGGGCACCGACGGGTTCAGGCTTTTGTTCGAGCATGCCTTTGAGCTGACTTCGGTTTTGAGGGGCCTGGTGGAGATGCATTGCAATTTCGAGCCGATGAACCAACCGGAGCTGTTCATATTCAACTACCGGTTTGTTCCCAAAGAGGTCCAGAAAAAGATAGAAAAGCTTATGCTGAATATAAGCGGCGTCAGGTCTGGCCAGCCGCACCACCAGATACAGAATACATGGCTCCGCCGCCTCCACAACATAAACAGCCTCCTCAATGAGCTCAATATCGAGCTCCACAAGGAGCTGCGGGAAGATGACAATACCTTTGTATCAAGGACCATGTTCGATTCCCCCAATTATTTCTACCAGGACATCGTCGTGCTCAGGGCCATCACCATCAACCCACTTACCACGCCGGAGATACTGAAGGAGATCATCGAGCTCCAGAATACCCTGGGTAAAAAAATCTATAAAGCGCAGTTCGAAAGCCGCCTTGAAAAAATTTAGCATCGCATTGATACTGGCCCTGTCATCCATTGCGTCCCTGCCCGATTCCGCAATCCTGGCCGAGGACAGGCTGTCATGTATCTATTCCGTTGAGGACGGAAAAATTATCCTGTATTCAGGGGAATCGGCAAAAGCGGTTCCCGTCACCGGCGTTATTTCCCTGCATTATCATGGGGATGATGGGATTTATTATGTGGCTATAAAGCCTGATTCCGGCGCCGGTGAACCTTATATCGGCTGTCTGGATGTACGTTCCGGCACCGTAAGCTATGAAAAAAAGCTGCCTTTTGAGAATGATAAATTCGCGGTGGGTAAGCTCATGGTTTCCGGAGGGATTGCCTATATCCTTGCCGAGCCCCGGTCTTCATCCGGGGCTGGCCGGGTACTGAACAGGTTTAACCTGAATTCAATGGAATTATCCCAGCTGCCTGATGTCCTGGATTACCATGTCGATAAGCAGGATCTGATACTGCTGGTAAAAAGAGGGGCCGGCCTGTCATTGACCCATAATGGTATTGTTGTTCCGATATCTCTGGCGGGCCAGGATCTTCTCAGGATCGAGGAAGTGGTGAATGGCAGAATGGTTTTCATCTCCAATGGCGAAGAAACGGAAATTATTGATATGATTTCCGGAAGGGCGCTGTACCTGTATTCTAATAAAAGAGAGCTTCTGATGCCTGCGGAATATAACCTGGTGGTGGATGTTAAGGATATTCAGGGGGCAGAGCAAGATGATCGCGAAATGGTGTTTTATAAGGCTTTTATTGATGGCACTGAATCAGGGAGAACGGATTCAGGCCCAGCCGGTTTATCAAGGGAATTCCACGTAAAGGTTGAAGAGAACAAATATCATTTTTTAAAGCTGGAACGATGGACGCTCAATGCGGTAAAGGGAAGATATGAAAGGGAGAATAATATCCGTCAGCCTAAAAAAGAACAGATTTACATGCCAATGAACAGAATTGTTAAGATAAGTATTATATTTGATGGGAAGAATTATCATTACGAAATTTCACCAGTATATAAATGAATTATTAAATATAAAAATATTAATATATAATAAATTAATTATTTATTGCTCTGACCCCCTCCATAATTTTTGCACCAAATTTTTTTATTAAATTTATTTATCAGCCTCTTGACGTTTTATTAAATCTTTTGTATTTTATTGTTAGCACTCAATGATATTGAGTGCTAACAATAATCAAGTAAAGGAGGTGCGCCATGCAATTTGGAATTAAGAAAAGAGATAATTCCTATGGCTCTGAGATCGATGCATTTAGAAGAAGCATCTCGAATTTATTTGATGACTTCTTCTCAATCAAGCCGGCAAGCATGTTCGAAACTGATTGGATGCCTTCAATCGATGTTCATGAGGACCCGAAGGGGATCTATGTCAAGGCGGAGATACCTGGCATGGATGAAAAGAATATAGATGTGAACATCGAAAACAGCTACCTGACCATCAAGGGAGAGAAGACAGAAGAAAGACGGGAAGGTGATGACAAGAATTCACTGATTACAGAGAGAAGGTTTGGCTCCTTCCAGAGGACAATAAGGCTGCCGGAGGGGATTAAAGCCGAAAAAGTCAAGGCTGAGTTTAAAAATGGAGTATTGAGCATCGATATTCCCAAAGATAAAGTAGAAGAGCCAAAGAAAATTAAAATCAATGTCAAGTAAGGAGGCATGCTATGTACACCTATGATATTTTTGATGACATCTTCAATCTGAAAGACACGGTAAATTCATATTTCAATGATTATACCGGAAGGTGGAAAAGCCGTGAATTTCCAAACATGGAAATCTATGAAGGAAAAGACGAGCTTGAAGTGAGGGCCCTGGTTCCGGGGGTAAAAGCCGATAATCTGAATATCAACCTGGTTGATAACAATCTGGTTATCGAAGGTGAAAAGAAGAACGATTACGCTGACAATCCCTATATCCGCAGGGAGCGGCAGTTTGGCGCCTTTAAAAAGTCAGTCAAACTTCCGTACAGGGTTGATCCCGGTACCATCAGCGCGGAATTGACCAATGGTATTCTCCATGTCAAGCTCCATAAGAGCGAAGATGCCAAGCCGAAGAAAATTGAGATCAAATAGGAGGTGCAGCCATGATGAAGGAAATCACCAAAAATGACAATAATACCAGGGAAGAACGGGTTCTGGTTCCCCTTTCCGACATTTACGAAACGGCGGATCAGTACACCCTGAAGCTTGAAATGCCCGGTGTAACCAGGGAAAAGCTGGAGATAACCATGGAGAATGATGAACTCGAGATCAGGGGATCGGTTGCACCGTATAAGCCGGAGAACAAGGAGCTGATGTATTCTGAGTTCTCACAGTATGATTACTTCAGGAGATTCACCGTTGGCAATGATATCGACAGGGATAAGGTTTCCGCTGTATTTGAAGACGGGGTGCTGACGCTGGTCCTTCAGAAACATGAATCAGTAAAACCGCGTAAGATAGCCATCAATGTGCATTAAGCGGTGATGCTTAAACAAGGAATGATGATTAAAAAGGCGGGCTGTGTCTCGCCTTTCTTGTTTATCATGCTTCTAGATCGAGGTTTTCCCCGACACCGGCTTCAACATTGGCGACAACTTCGGCCTTCATCATTTTCTCATCCACGCCAAGCTTGGCGGCAGTGATCATCTTTAACAGGTCATTGCCTTTCTGGATTGTCTCGATAATTATCTGGTTTTCATTGGTGTTAACGTTCATATAATCCTCTTTAACATGCGTTGTTCATTATTGATAGATTAATCCACTTCAATTATCGACATCGACGGGAAAAAATTCATATATTTTTATCAATTTTGTGATTTTTTATAACTGGCACTGTAGCTCTGGCACCGGGTTTATATTAGCTGATAGTTATCGGTGGTCGGAGTAAACTATGATACTCCGGGTGAGTGTAAAACTCTAAAAATGGGTTTTTCATCATATTGCCGTTGAAAAAAATATTTATTAATATAAATTTGCCCGTAGAGGACAGTTTTATTTTTGTGTTTTCTCCGTATTCATAGCTATACTAATAGTGGATTTTTGAATATGAGCAGGCGTCAGAGTTAAGATATGGTCTAATGAGGGAAAAGTACCATGTGCGGCCGTTTTGCCCAGATTGAACCGATAAGTAATATCATTAAAATATTTTTCATTGATGAAGTTATCACGGATATCACTCCTCGCTACAATATCGCCCCGGGGAGCAGTATATTATCGGTTATCATGAATAATGGGCGGCGCCTTCTGGTGGATTATCAGTGGGGACTTGTTCCACACTGGGCCAAGGATCCTTCCATAGGGAATAATCTCATCAATGCCCGCGGTGAAACGGTACATCAGAAGCCCAGCTTCAGGAATGCCTTTAAACAGAGGCGGTGCCTTATCCCGGCCAGCGGTTTTTATGAATGGAAAAAAGAAGGGAAGGTCAAGAGCCCCTATTTTGTGAAGCTTAAGACCGGCGATTTGTTCACCTTTGCGGGGCTCCATGAAACATGGAAATCCTCATCAGGTGAGGAACTTCGCACCTGCACTATCATCACCACGGCGGCCAACTCCGTCATGGCGCCGATCCATGACAGAATGCCGGTGATCATCCCCGGCGAGTGTCATGAGCGCTGGCTTGATCCGGCTGCCCTGCCGGAGGACCTCCTTGCCCTGGTGGCTCCGTACAGGTCCGATGAAATGGAGGCATATCCGGTATCGCCCATGGTCAACTCGCCGAGAAATGAGTCGCCTGACTGTGTCACGCCCCTGTGATTGTTTCTATTTTTTATCCCGCTCTGTAATATACATATCGATTACGGCCTTCATTACTTCTGTATTGTTGGCATCGGTCACGCTGACGGTCACCGGAACAGACCCCTTTCCTTTTATGTCATCACCCGGTATCGAGCAGGTCCCTTTCAGGTTGCTTTTTGCAATTTTGATATACTTGACATCCATACCACGGGGAATCCACCGCAGGTGGGCGGGCAGGGAAACATCAATGGCCGTGCCGCCGGCAAGCTCGCAGAGATTGCACATGGCGATGGCATGGACGCTGTTGAGATGATTCCGAATGGCCCTCCGGTTTTTCATATTGATCTCACAATATCCCGGTTTCAGTTCGACAAAGCGGGGCTTGATGGTTTTAAAGTAGGGAGCCATCTGGCATACTACTTTTGAAAAAAGATAGTTGCCCAGAGGCAGCCCGTGCAATTTGTTGTACGCTGATAAAACTTTGCTCATAGGACCTCCCGTATCTCCGTAGTTATTTAAATTTAACAAAGAAACTATTTAACATTCTTTTATATACTTCCACCTCTTCTTCGCTGAATCCTTCTTTGAGCATTGAGTTGATTTTGCGGACTATCTCTTTTGATTTGTCAGCTTCGGAAATCCCCTTTTCCGTAATGGAGACCATATATTTTCTTCTATCTTCGGGGTCCTGTGTCCGTGTTATCAATCCGTTGCGCTCAAGGGTATCCACGTGGCGCGTCACGGCCGCGTTATCGATCGATACGATTTCGCTCAATATGTTCATCGAAAGACCGTTCTTCAGCTTAAGGGCAAAAAGTATCCCCATTTGTGCTGGAGTAAATTCAACGCCGCCATTGGTGAATTCTCTCCTAACATAATTTTTCATGGTATGCTGGGCTTTTGACATGAGGAAAAGAAGTCTGTCATCCATCTCAATATCCTATTTTATTTGATAAGTCAAATATTGACTAGTCAAATAAAATTGCAAGCTTTTTCTGGAAACAGTAATGATAAAAATAAAATACTAAACAAATGTTGACATATTATGGGCGGCTTCCTATATTGTTTCTGGAAGATGGGAGTTGCTCTGACCCCACGCTATCAAAAAAGGAGGGATGTATGCGCGAAATAACCGTGGATAAGGATCTCATAGCCCTGTGCGGTCTCTATTGCGCTGCCTGTTCACGGTACCTGGGGGAGAAATGTCCCGGATGCCGGGAGAATAAAAAGGCAGGCTGGTGCGGGGTGCGGACCTGTTGCTTGGAGCGGGGCTACAAATCCTGCGCAGATTGTGATGAGTTTCAGGATGTACGTGAGTGTGGCAGGTTCAATAATTTCATGGCGCGGATATTCGGATTTGTGTTCCGCTCTGACCGGGCCGCCTGCATTGCATTGATCAGGGAAAAAGGCTACGAGGCCTTTGCCCGTGAAATGGCCACCCGCCGTATCCAGACCATCCGGCGGTAACGGAGGCGTCCATGGAGGCCCTTAAAGAGATCCGGCTGGCCTGGGACGGCTCTATCGAATCCATCCGGCGTGCCGGGGGATGCGTCCCGGCCCGGTTTCCCCTGTTCGTTGCCAGGATCCCGGCAGGTTTTCCTTCCCCGGCAGATGACTACGTGGACAAGGGACTGGACCTGAATGAGTTCCTGGTACGGCATCCGGCCGCCACCTTTTTCGTGCGCGTTTCCGGCGATTCCATGACCGGTGCGGGGATCAATTCAGGCGATGTCCTGGTGGTGGACCGGGCTGAATCGGTCCGGGACCGGAATATCGTCATCGCGGCGCTGAACGGCGAACTGACGGTGAAACGGTTCGTCCGCGAGGACGGCCGCGTCTGGCTTCTTTCGGAGAATCAGAATTATCCATCCCTGGAGGTGACGGGCGAGATGGATTTCGAGGTATGGGGCGTCGTCGTGCATGTGATACGCAGCTTCCGATGACATGGGCTGGCCCAAAGCCTGTGCCGGTTGGAAAATTTTTCATTATAATGATCTCCGTTCGTATATCTTTTTATGATATCCGGTAAAGGGCGGGGGGTTATACATGGAAACTACACTCAATATTCATTCTGACATTCTGGAAAAAATCAACTGGGCCGCGCGGTCGCGCCGCATTTCACGCTCCGCCATGATCGTGGTGCTTATCAAAAGAATTATGGATGATGCTTCCAATTCGGTGCGGTTCGGCAGGATGGTCCGTTACCAGGAGAGGAGCAGTCCCGCTGCGTGGCGCACCGTTCACGTGCAACTGCGAATGGATGATTATGAGTATTTGCTGGATCTCAGGAGGCTTCTGAAGATGTCGGTTTCATTAATCCTCGCATATGCGGTAAGAAAATATTTGAAGGAGATAATGGAAAATAAAGATACCGATAACTATCAGTACAAAGATTACGTCCTCATCAAAGAAATACTCAATGACGCAGTATGCTGGAAATTAATATGGGGCTATCCCTACAACATCGGCAAACTCCTCCCCCGAAACGCCATCAGCAATAGGCGGAACCCATGAAGGACCTCTGCTGTCTGGTCGATTGCAACAACTTCTATGTTTCCTGCGAGCGCGTCTTCAGGCCCGGCCTCTGGAAGAGGCCCGTGGTGGTGCTTTCCAACAATGACGGCAACGTGGTCGCCCTGTCCAACGAGGTGAAGGAAATGGGCCTCCCTTTCGGCGCCCCCTTCTTCAAGGTGAGGGATCTGATCAGGGGAGGCCGGGTGGCCGTCTTTTCCTCGAACTATACGCTTTACGGCGACATGTCGCGGCGGGTCATGGAGTGCCTGGCGCGGTTTTCCCCTGATATGGAAGTCTATTCTATCGACGAGGCTTTTCTGTCCGTGCCTGGCGCGGGCGGCGATCCCGTGGAATACGGGAGGATGATGCGGGACACCGTGAAGCAGTGGACCGGAATTCCGGTAAGCATCGGCATTGCCCCCACGAAGACATTGGCGAAGCTCGCCAGCAGGATAGGCAAGAGGGACCCGGGCTGTCGGGGCGTCTGCGCCCTCATCGACCACGCGCGTCGTGACGCGGTGCTGGAGGCCACGGACGTGGGGGATGTATGGGGCGTGGGACACCAGTACCGCCAGCTCCTCTATCGCAACGGTATCCGCACCGCCCGCCAGCTTCGCGACGCGCCGGACAAATGGGTCCGCCGGAACATGACCGTCGTGGGCCTCCGCACCGCCTGGGAGCTGCGGGGCGTGCCCTGCATCCCCTTCGAAGAGCTCCCCGCTCCGAAGAAAGGGATCGTGAGCTCCCGTTCCTTCGGCAGGCCGGTGGAGTCCCTTGAGGAGCTCCGGGAGGCCGTTGCCGCCTACGTGAGCCGCGCCGCGGAAAAGCTCCGGGCCCAGAGGAGCGTCGCCGGTTCGGTGACGGTGTTTCTCTCCACCAACAGGTTCAAGGAGAACGATCCCCAGTATTCCAGCGGCATCTCCTGCCGGCTGCCGGTGCCGTCATCGTACACGCCGCGCCTGATCCAGGTGGCGGGACGCCTCCTGGAGGGGATATACCGGCGGGGGTATCGGTACAAGAAGGCGGGGGTCATGCTCTACGAGATCATGCAGGAGGGTGACGCACAGCTGGACCTGTTCAGCCGTTTCCACGACACGGACCGCACGAGAAGCCTCATGGGCGTTGTGGACGGCATCAACCGGGCCATGGGCCGCCACACCCTCCGTTTCGCGGCTGAGGGGATCATCAAGCCGTGGCAGATGCGGCGGGAGTTCCTGTCGCCGCGCTACACCACCCACTGGGACGAGCTACCGGTGGTGCGAGCGTAGGGGCGAGGCGATCACGCACGCACAATGTCGCGATAGCGCTGTTTCGTTGCCGGGTCCGCCAGTACCGGATCTAGTTCGACCAGGTGTCGCATGATGAATTGCCGGTTCTTGATCTCCGGATGGGGGATGGTGAGTTCTGCGGTTTTTAAAATGATATCGTCGTAGAGAAGAATGTCCAGATCGATCGTGCGGGGGCCCTTGGGGATCGTCTTCTGACGGCCCATTTCCAGCTCAATCGTTCCGGTTGTTTTCAAAAGTTCATGGGGAGTAAGGTCTGTTTCTACAACAATGATCATGTTAAGGAATAGAGGCTGGTCCAGGTAATCGACGGGCTCCGTTTGGAGGATAGAGCTCTGTTTCAGGAGTTTCATGGATGGACGTGAGACAAGGGCGTTGATTGCGTCTTTCAGGTTTTTTTCACGGTCGCCCAGGTTTGAGCCGAGGCCGATGTAGACGATCGCCATTTACAGCTTTTCCCTGTAATCCTCGCCGCTGATTTCCAGGATGCGGCACATCTCCTTAATGCGGGAGAGGATCCTCCCCTGGGACAGGTCCTTGAGGGCCTTGTGCGGATTGGTGTTTGACGTGAAGATGGTAAACTTTTCAGCCTCATACCTGGCGTCCACCAGGTCGTAGAGGGTCTCCTGCTTCCATTCAGTGTCTTTCTGGATACCGAAATCGTCGATCACCAGGATGTCCACGTCGGCAAGCTCCTTCTCGATCCTGCCCGATTCCCCGTACGTTTCCGATCCCTCGTGGAACGATTCCTGGAGGGTCTTGAAGAAGTTTCGGGATATGCTGATGAACCTTCCCTCCACTGCGTGGCGGATGATGATCTCGGTGAGGATGATCGAAGCCAGCATGGTCTTGCCGGTGCCGGCATTGCCCCACAGGTACAGGCCCTTATGCACGTTGGGGAACTGTCTTACGATGTCATAGGCGGCGTTTTTCGCCTCATCGGCCTGCTTGTTGACGGATTTGAAATGGTTGAGCTGTTTCCATTGATACTTCTTGTTAATACCCGAGCGGTTGTAAATCATGTTGATTTTCATGATTTTCATCCTGGTTTCACGGCAGAAACATTCCTCGATCTTCCCGTTGTTGAAGATATAGTAGGGGTCCTCCCCCAGGCACCGGCATTTTTTTATAACGCATTTGGGGCAGGGGACAAGGGCGTTTTCTCCGAGCGACTCAAAATGAGGATTGTGGATTATGCCCGTTTTATCGCAAAAATCGCAGTACTGTGAGGCTGATATGGTCTTGGTCTCGGTCTTCATGATGATAAGCTTGAAAATGTACGTTTTATCAGGGATTCCATTATGTCAACAATAATTATGCGACATATACCGGCCGATTTACGGCAAAGGAGGCATTTATTATTGAAAAAAGAATGAATTTTCCATATTATATAGCCGATAGTGTAGTGTGGTATTGCACCGGGCGATTCAGCGTGCATTCACGGTCTGATTTATCTTGCTGTAAGGGGTTAATATATGAAACCAGGAAATATGTCAAAGATTATTATTGCTGTACTGATAGGGGCCCTTGTATTCACCGTGGGGTTATCGTCCCGGATATCCGCTCAGCAGGCGGATGAAAAGAAAAAAGAAGAGAAAAAGGATTCATCCGCCCTCAATGAGTTCAGCGAAGTGGAAGTGACCGGGTGGAGGATCAGGGACTTTAAACCTTACATCAAGGCGATCCAGGAGCTTGAAAAGCTGAACAAGGAATATTCCGACAATCTTTTAAAGCTTGCAATCGACGAGTACTCGACGGGGCTCGATATTCTCGAAGACATGGAAAACGAGGTGATAAAAATCCGGACCACCAATAAGGAGAAGAAGAATCTCAATGAGCGGTGGTACTGGCAGGAGATCGACAGGAAGAACGCCGAGCAGCGCCTCATCTGGTCAAAGAAGACGGAGGCCAAGATGAAATCCGTTACGTATCTGACCAAGGCCATCAATTATCTCGACCAGGTGCAGCACCAGGAAATCAGGCAGGAGCCGCGGTTCCTCAATTTCCAGACCAGGTTGTTTCAGGTATATGTCTCAACACAGTATGACCTTCAGAATTTTCTTCCCTGCATAGCCCTTTTGGAGCGCTATATAACGTTGTCCGACAAGAACGCAAAGGACATATGGGCGTACAAGTACATGTCCAGCTGCTACGGATACATGGAGAAGGTCCTCCAGAAATACAGGCATGCCTCCGAGGATGAGATCAATACATACAAGAGCAAGAAGAACAGGAGCATGTTACAGGCAGTCGAGCTTAAATACGGCATTGAATCCCCCCACTACAAGCATATGCAGGAGCTTGTTGAACAGGACGAAAAGAAAAGCGAGCGAATTAACGATTATAAGTAATAAGCAGCGTTTGTCAGAGAAAAACCCGGCCGGCAGCCGGGTTTTTTATTTTCCCTCATTTTTTGTTGTTCAGCTTCTTCATCGCCTTTTTAAACTCCCCGTCCATGATCCAGTGTGCGAGGTTCGGGAAATGACGGGCGATCGACCAGAGCAGCCTGGATTGTCCCGGGTGGATGTAAAATTGGTTCTTCATTATTCCCCGCATGAGCTTTTGCGCCACCTGCGTGGCGGTGAGAAGACCGCCCGTTTCCGACATGATCATCACTTCCGCCGGCTTGAACTTGTTCTCGTTTTCGAATCCCGGCGTGTCGGTATCGGGTGGATACAGGATGGAGAACCGTATGCCACGGTGCGATAGCTCGCTGCGCAGGGATTCGGTGAGGCCGCAGATGGCGAATTTTGACGGCGAATAGGTTGCGTATCCGATCATGCCGAGGTATCCGAGGAGCGATGAACAGGTGACAATATAACCGGACCCTCTTTTCATAAAGTGAGGAAGGACGATAAGGATCGGAACGAGCTGGCCGTAGTAATTGGTTTCCATGTTCCCTTTAAAGTCTTCCAATGTGTAGTCCTGGACGTAACCGGGCTGCGCGTATCCCACGAAATTCATGAGGTAATCGGGAATGCCGTTTTTTTTGATGTATCCCTCGATGAGGGGCTTGAGCTTTTTCATGTCAGTGGTGTCGCAGGCGATCGTTGCGACCGTTTGGGTATCACTTGCGCGGGCTTTGCTTATTTCGTCAGCGGCGCTTTGCAGATCTTTTTTGTTCCGCGCGACAATGCATACGCTCCCGCCGCCGGAAACGAATTCCATGGCAGCCGCTTTCCCGATTCCCTTGGAGCCGCCGGTGATAATTGCCGTTTTGCCTGAAAAAAATCTTTTTGCATCAGCCATGTTGTCAATCTCCATGATTCATAAGGGCCTTCTTGCTCGGAGATTAGAGATGCTACGGCGTCTCTGTGCATGTCAATGAATATTCAATTTCTTTGTTAAGACTTGAAAAATCCATACAAGTGAAAGGGTAAAGGGGCAAATTGAATAAAAAGCCCTCTGGGGATGTTTGGTTGCATATATGATACGGAGTGTGGATTTATTTGGTCCTGATCATCGGAAATTAATCAAAAATATATTTAATGCCATTAAATCATGCATAATTTGCTGAAAAACGAGGTAAATAAAAAATTAATTTGGCACGTATCTTGCTTATTATTATATTCAATGCTTTAAGAATGATTTTTTTTGAAACGTGGTGGATAGTATCTTTCTTAAAAAACAAAAAGAAAATATGAACAATAACAAGAGTATTACCAAAACATATATCATGAAAAAATTTTATCACTACATTATTTAGATAAAAATTTCACAAGTGCCGTTCCAGCGGCAGCGCCACGTAACAATAATACTAATGATCGGGCTTATTAATGGCCTTTGTATAGGTCAGGCTGAAGATTTATGCGGTAAATAAAAAAATACTATTAAGGATATAAAAATGAACGCAATAGCGGGAGCAGCAAAAATCGCACACTTGAAAAACGATTCCACGTATTCACTGAAATATCAGACCCTTGTTGAGGCCCTTGAGAGGAGGGCGGGATTGAATCCTGAATTCCTCATCTTCATGGATTTGAAGAACAAGGAGACCAGGGTCTCAGCTTCGGAGGTCCTTGAAAAAGCGGGATCCGTCGCGCAGTATCTCATGGCCAGGGGGCTTAAGCAGAACGACAAAGTCGTCATCATGCTTCCCACGGGCCGCAATTTCGCCTACGTGTATTTCGGCATTATCATAGCCGGCGGCGTGCCGGTTCCGGTCAGCCAGCCGGCGGGCACCAGCAATATCGGCAAGTATCTCGACAACCTGACCCATATCATCCACGACTGCGAGGCGCGGTACTTCATCACCTATGACAAGATCAAGCTCATAGCCGGCAGTCTCATGAACATATCGAACCTGGTGAACGGGTTTCTCTTCGATGATGAGATTTTCGCCAACCCGGTCTCGAAGGAAGAGTACAAAAAATTCCCCGTTGTGAAACCGAACGACCTGGCCCTGATCCAGTATACATCGGGGACGACGGGAAAGCCCAAGGGGGTGATGCTGTCCCACCGGAACCTGCTCCATAACATCCACGGCATCGGCGTGGCCAGCGCCATGACCGACAACGACGTGGGCATCAGCTGGCTCCCCATGTACCATGACATGGGTCTCATCGGGGGCTTTTTATCGACCATGTACTGGAACATTCCCCTGGTGCTGATGGCGCCCGAAGCCTTCATCTTCAGGCCCATATGGTGGCTTGAGAATATCTCGAAGTATCGCGTCACCATGGGCGTGGCGCCCAATTTCGGATACCACTACTGCGTAACGCGAATAGAAGACAAGGACGTGCATAAGCTGGATCTCGGTTCGTGGCGCCTTGCCCTGAACGGCGCCGAGCCGGTGGACCGGGTCACCCTGAACAAGTTCCTGGAAAAATTCAAGCCCTGCGGCCTCCGGGAGGATATCTTTCTACCAGTGTATGGCATGGCGGAAGACAGCCTCGCGGCGACCTTTCCGTCTCTGGACAGAACCACCGTGGCGCGCCGCTTCATGAGAAGCAAGCTCGAGGAGGATGACCGCGCCGTTGATTCCAACAGCCAGAATTCCCAGGAGTATATCGACCTGGTGTCGGTCGGGTATCCCCTGGTGGGGCAGGAGATCAGGATCGTCGACGACCATGGCAAGATTCTGCACGAGCGCGAGGTGGGTGAGATCTGCGTGAAAAGCCCCAGCCTCATGAGCGGCTTTTACAAGAATCCGAAGGCCACGAAGGAGGCCGTCAGGGACGGATGGCTTCATTCCGGCGATATGGGATTTGTCCTCGACGGCATGCTCTTCATATCGGGCCGCAAAAAGGAAATGATCATCAAGCGCGGCAAGAATATCTATCCCTACGATATCGAGAGGATTGCCTCCACGGTCAAGGGGATTCGCAAGGGATGCTGCGCCGCCTTTGATGTCCATAACGAGGAGCAGGGCACCGAGGACCTGGTGCTGGTGTGCGAAACCACGGTAAAGGATAAAAAAGAGCTGGAGCGGCTCAGGCAGGAAGTTCATAGCGAGATCCTCGCCAAGCTGGGCATCGCGCCGGACGACATCAGGCTGGTTCCCAGGGAGAGCATCCCGAAGACCACCAGCGGCAAGACGCAGCGCTTTCTGTGCAAGAAGATATACCTGGAAGGAGAGCTGATCCCGAATAAAAGCAAGAATCTCCTGGTCCTGGCGAAGACCTTCCTGATGAGCCACTTCCACCTGTTCAGGCGGCGCCTCACGCAATAGGGTCATCGGCCTCGCGATGTAAAATAGTCATTGAAAATATTGCGACATATATCACACTGTGCCGTCGTGCATGGAGCCGTGGCGGGAGTGCGCGCGTATTTTCCTCATAATAAAGGAGAAAGGAATGGGAACGATTTCAGCCGAACAGATCCGGAAGGATTTTCTTGCAATTATCGCCAAGCTGTCGGGAAAGAAGCCCGACGAGATCAAGGACGGCGACCGCTTCAGGGAGGACCTGGGGTTCGACAGCCTGAAAAGCATGGAGGCCATTTCGAGGATCACGGAGATGTATGATTTCGATCCGGACCTGGACGAGGTAATGGAGCTCCAGACAGTCCTTGAAGTAATAAAATATCTCGAGAACAAGCTGGTTTAATAATTTATTTGAATGAGGATCAATCGATGAGTCAGTTAGTCAGTGATGCCATGAAGCAGCAGGCGGCGCTCCTGTCGATGCTGCGCAAGGAGAACATATACACCTACAGCCTCGAGGTGACATCGGCCTGCGCCAACCGCATCACGGTAAGCGGCAAGGAGCGGATCAACTTCATCTCCAACAACTACCTCGGGTTTTCCACGCATCCCGAGGTGCTGAAGGCGGTCATCAGGGCCGCGGAAAAGTACGGCCTCGGCATCGGCGGGTCTCCCCTGGCCTGCGGTACCACGGATATCCATTACCGGCTCCAGGAGAAGGTCGCGCGGCTCTACGAGCGTGAAGCCTGCGTGCTCCTGCCCAGCGGGTACCAGGCGCTGCTGGCGTCCATTCAGGCCACCATCGGCAAGGGAGACGTTGCCCTCCTGGACAGCCTGGTGCACCGGAGCATCGTCGACGGGGTGACGCTCTCCGGGAGCGATAAGCGGATGTGGCTCCACAACGACACGGAAGACCTTGCCTCGCTGCTTGAGCGTGTCAAAACCAAGTACCAGCGAATGCTCATCATCGTCGATTCGGTCTACAGCATGGACGGCGACTGGGCCGACCTGAAGGAGCTGGAGCGCCTGAAAAACGAGCACGGCGCGCTTCTTCTCATCGACGAGGCCCACAGCCTCGGGGTGCTGGGGAAGAGGGGCTACGGTCTCCCGGACCAGTTCGGCCTGCCCCAGGCGCCGGACGTGATCGCCGGGACCTTCTCCAAGTTCGCCGGCGCGGTAGGCGGCTTTGTCGCGGGACCGTCCGATTTCATTGATCACCTGCGCCATAATTCCTCGGCGTACATATTCTCCGCCTCCCTGCCGCCGATGACCGCGGCGGGGGTATACCGGGCCTTTGAGCTCCTGGATGAAGAGCCCCAGTGGCGCCAGCGCCTGTGTGACAATATCTCGTACTTTCTCAAGGGGCTGAAAGATCTCGGCTTCGACACCGGTCCCTCCCGGACGGCGGTGGTGCCGCTCCTCATCCGCAACGTGGAAAAGACCATGACCTTCAACAAGATGATCTTCGACGAGGGCGTGTACGCTTCGCCCATTGTGCACCCGGCGGTGCCGCCTGCTGAATCGCGCATACGCCTCGGCGTTATGGCCACTCATACCAGGGAGGACCTTGACCGGAGCTTCGAGGTATTCAAGAAGGTTGGGAAGAAGCTGGGGATTATTTAAATGAGCAATATCCAGGTTGTGCCTATCGAAAATAACAAGGCCTACATTAAAAATTTCGTCACCTGCGCCTGGAATTTTTACCGTGGCAATCCATACTGGGTGCCGCCCCTCATCGGGGAGCAGGTGAAGTTCATTCAAGCAGGCTCATACCATGAGGTCGGCGAGATTCAGCCGTTCCTGGCGTACCGCGATGGTGCGATTGTAGGCCGCGTCATTGCCCATATTGATCATCGCCATAACGAGTATTTTAAGGAGAAGCGGGGATGCATCGGCTTCTTTGAGTCGATCAACGATACCGGCGTTTCGCGGGGCCTTTTCGAAGCAGCCGGGATGTGGCTCAAAGAGAAAGGGATGACGGACATGCAGGGCCCTTACAACTTCACGCTCTATGACGCGCCGGGTATCTTGATGGACGATTATGAAAATATCCCGCCGGTGGAGCTGGCCTACAATCCTCCCTATTACCCTGACCTTTTTATGGATTACGGGTTCGAGAAAAAGGTCGACTGGTACGCCTACAGGCAGACCGTCGAAGAGCGGTTCCCGAAGCTCTTTTACAAGATGTGGGAGAAGGTGAAACGCGACAACGCGGAGGGAAAGGACGGCCTGGTCATACGGGATGTCAATCTGAAGAGGTTCGACGAGGAGAAGATGAAGATCCTCACCGTGTTCAACGAGGCCTGGAGCGAGAACTGGGGCCATTATCCCCTCACGGAGAAGCAGTGGGACAAGTTCGCCCAGGAGCTGAAGACGATCGTGAAGCAGGAGCTTGTCCTCATGGCGGAGTACCACGGCGAGATTGCCGGCTTCATCCTGTCGATACCGGACGCCAATCCCGCCCTGCAGAAGGCCAATGGAAGGCTCTTCCCCTTCGGGCTTATAAAGATCCTCCTCGCCATGAAGAAGATATACAGGCTGAAAACGATCGTCATGGGCGTGCGGCCGAAGTTCCGCATGAGAGGCCTCGATGCCTATTTCTACGTGGAGACCTTCGAGCGGGCGAAAAAGATGGGATACACCATGGCCGACATGTCCCTCATAGTGGAAAACAACCACGCCATGCGCAACGCCCTGGACCACATGGGCGCGAGGATTTACAAGACCTACCGGTTTTATAATAAGAAGATATGATCCGCTCTCACGGTAACCCGGGGTTTAAACCCCGGGTTAATCCAGGTCTATGCTCGCCCCCGACATGGCCCCCACGGGGCAGGCTATCTTGCAGAGCCCGCAGGCGACGCACTTGTCTGGATCGAAGACCACCTCCATGGTCGTCCGGTCTATCGAGAGGGCGTCGACTCTGCACACGGAGGTGCAGGCCCCGCAGTTGATGCAGCGGTCGTCGTCACGCACGATCCTTTTGACGAGGGTCTCCACCGCCACCCCCTCCCGGGAGAGGTACTCGATGCTGCCGTTGATCGATTCCTCGGTGCCGCGGAGCTCCAGGATAAGGCGGCCCTCAAGCTTGGGTAATATTTTCGCTTCCAGCACGTTGAAGACCACGTCGAAATCCTTCGCAAGCCTGTATATCAGCGGCTTGTACATGATTTTTTTATTGAATATGAGAAGCACGTTTTTTGAATTCATTGTTATTCTCCCTTTGGATCGGTCAATTCAACGTCGCCCCTGGCAGCAAGACGGTCGCGATAAATAATGACAACGCCGTCGGCGCCGCGGCTCATGGCATAATCCGCCGCGTCTTCCATCGTATCCTCGCTTTGCACCCTGTTGCACACCTCAGTGGCTATGGCGTCGGCCAGGGCGGTGTCGCCGGCGATCACCGTGGCAGCGTCGGCCTTGCCGAAGCTGAAGGAAAGGCCTATCCGCGCGGAGGAGGTGCAGATACCGCAGGGCGTCCGATGCGGGTGTATCTTCAGCGCAACCGCGTCAAAGTAGTGCCCTCCCGGATAGATGCTTACCGCGGCGGGCTCCGCGAGGCGCATCCAGATATCCCCGCCGTTCTCTATGATAATTTCTTCGGAATAGTCCATAAGTGCCCTGCCGACGATTTCCGCCACGGCACCTGCCACGGCCGCCATCGGTCCCACGTCGGCGCGCTCCGAGGCGTCGTACATCAGCGAAACGATGGGAGGACAGCCCTTGAGACGCTCTAGAGGCGTGAATGATGTGAGGAACTCGTTTTGGCGGTCGATATGGGCCATGATCTCGCACCTAGCGCGGCGGACCGCCTCTTCGGCGCGGGCAGAGAGGTCAATGGCCGCCCTGATATAGAGGTCCGATGTTTCTACCTTCACTCGGCAGCTTTTCCACCTGGCCGTGTCGGTGAAATTGCGGTATGTCCGTTCAGCGCGCTTCATCGTCCCTGTCCTTTTTGCACGGCACGGTGAGGAGGGGCGTCTGGGGCACGCCGATGGTGAATCCCTTCATGATCCAATCTTTCAGCTCCAGGGCTATCTTCCGCGCCATGGGGTAGCTTGACAGCGGCGAGGCGTCGATGGTCTTGCCCATGAAATCTATGCGGCCCGTTTTGAGCTCGGCGTAGGTGACCTCTCCCAGGGAGCGGCCGATGCCGGCTGAGTAGTCGTTGCCGTAGTCGACAACCTGGCAGCGGAGGTCCCTGTCGGACTGGCCGGTGAAGTAGGCCATGTCCCTGTTGATGATGGGGATGGGGATGCCGATGCCGATCATGATGGAGCATCCGTACCCGGTGAAGGAGGCGCCCCGGACGAAGCGCGGGTCCATCTCCTTCATGTTCCCCATTACGGCCAGGGTGCCGCTTCCCTCGCAGGGGATGCCGTTGTCGCCCCGCTTGCAATCCGGCGCGTGCTGTGTGCCATGCCACACCACGGAGCCGGCCGCGCCGCAGAGGAATATCCTCGTGCCGGTGCCGATGGTCCAGTAGTAGGGGTCGTTCAGCAGAGGGGAGAGCTGGCCGGCGCTGGAGTAGCTCGCGTTGGCCATGTCGGGCTTCAGTATGCCCATGTATGTATAGATGGTTTTCTGCGAAAGGTTCACCGCGCAGTTGTAGTTCTGATAGGCGTTGCGCGGGTTGAACATGATGGCGTCCCTGAGGTCGTCGATGGTTATCGTCGCTTCGTGCTCTCTCAGGGGATAGCAGTCGGTGCCGTACCCTGCCGCCTTGAGCTTGATGCGCTTATGGGCGATCAGGTCCTCGATGACATGGCCGCCGCCGTAGGTGAACCTGCCGGGGTGGACCATGTTGAGGGGATCGTTCTCCTGCACCTGGGTTGCGCCGATGAAGCAGTCCACGGCGGCGATTCCGCCATAGGCCTCGACGTTGTTGAGCCATACCTTCGACATTTTCATGCGCGGCTTCGTGTGGCCGAAATTCAGGAACGCGCCTGAGGAGCACATGGCGCCGAAGGTCCCGGTGGTGACCACGTCGACCTTTTTGAAGGCGCCGTCAACGCCCTCTTTAGCCACGATATCGGGCATTTCGTCGGCCGTGACGACAACGGCCTTGCCTTCTTTTATTTTCTTGTTTATCTCTTCATAGCTTTTTTTGATTTCTACGCCGCTCATGGTGCGCTCCGATTTATGGGTGTCTGTCTGGCTACATATATATTTGGCCATATTTGTTCAACTGTTTTTTTCCGGGATAAGAGTATGGGGTCAGAGTAATTCTTTTTAGGATTGTTTTGGCCGATAGTTATCGGTGGATGGGCGATAGTTATCGGTAGATGGGCGATAGTTATCGGTAGATGGCCCGATAGTTATCGGTGGATGGGCGATAGTTATCGGTGGATGGGCGATAGTTATCGGTAGATGGCCCGATTGTTATCGGTAGGTGAGCCGATAACTATCGGGAATTGAATGAAAAACCCCGCAAATACCACAATCCCCCCCTGCCTCTCAGGGAAAAGGGGGGATAGGTTCGATCAATTAGTACCACTTAATCGTGCCATGGAAAATATCGTCTCTGTCTGATATACAAATTTTGAACTACCGGATGCTTGACCAACCAGCAACTCAATATAGTCACTCTGGTTGAAGTTGTATAGTGTAGAAATTTCTATAAATGTAGCACCGGCACTGCTGAGCTCATTAACAGAATTAGACACTATAGCAGTACTTCCATTAAACCGCACAAAACATTCCACATAACCAGAGTTGTCTGTAAAGGCAACCGTTCCCTATATAATGTATAAACCGGCCGTATTTACTGTTAGCCTTGATGGATTGGTGTTGTCGTGCATATTGTCCGTGTCAAAGGTTTCTGTGTCAAAGGTAAGGGCGGTATAAACGCCAGATGTGATAGACTGAACTGCGCTTTTAGTTACTTTAACGGAAACATTGGTGTTTTGAATAGTATTTGTAATTGGGGGGAGTACGGTTTTTTCTTTAGGCTTATCGCATGAAACTATAAGAAAAGAAAAGATAGGGTGATGCCATGACGAACCATTTTCATAAAACGCTCCTTGTTTGTGCTGGGATTTTTATATAAATAGTAAGAAGCGAATGAACTGTCAATAATAATATGTAGATGTTTCCTCTTGACCAAAAACACTCGCGTCATGGATTACTCGGCCTGAGAATTTACTTATACTTGCAACAACCAGGCCCTCAAAATATCCGCCCGAAGGGCGGATACTGATAGGCGATTGAGCGACCCGGAGAGGGGAGCGCGAAGGGGGGAGGCCGGGGAGGCCTTCCCCCTCGCAAACATTCCTTTTTTACTTGCCACCGGCCCAATAATCGGCTATATAGTCACAGACACGAAAGGCCCGGCTTTGGCGCCCCGCCTTCGCCAATAGTCATATTGATCCGGAGATTGTTATGAAAAAGTTATTGCCGCTTATTCTCGTGCTCTTTCTTGCCGTTATATCCGACCTGTATCCCCAGGACCGCGTCGATGCCGTTGAATCGTTCACTCCTTCCAGGGTGATGCTCTTCGTTAAAACGTCCCGCGTCAAGAACGCCGTGGTTTCCCTGAAGTTCGTCGTGGACAACCTGCTCTCCCCGGAGCATGCCGAAAAATTCAACAAGAAAAAGAATGATATAAAGAACCGCCTGGGCTTCGACCCGATGGATATCGAGTCCCTGAAGAACGCCGGCATAGACGTCAACCGTACCGCGAGCCTGGCCATCTACCCGAAGGGCAGCCGCGGCGAGGAGCGCATCCTTCTCTTCATCCCCGTCATGGATGACAGGACCTTTCCCCTGAAGTTCGTCGAAGTCCTTAAAAGGATTTCGGCCAATAACAACGCCGACATATATCCGGCCATAACCGAGTATAACGGTCATACCATGTACCAGATCCGCCGCGACGTTTTCACCGCCGCCTTCGACGGCGTCTTCATCATCGCCTCCGCCGGGGATCTCCTCCGGAGCGTGATCGACACGAAGGTGAACAATGCCGGCTATCTCGCCCTGGACCCGATGTATGCCGATTACATTGCAAAGACGAAAAAGAACTATGACCTCCGGGCTTTTGCGACCAGGGATTTTCTCAAGGATATCATGAAGAAGGAAGAGAAGAAGAATACCGAACCTCCTCCCAGCAAGGATGAAAAGAAAGGTCCCGCTGACAGCGCCTTCAATGACGCTGTGATGACAAACGTCCGCTACGTGGCGGATGTGGCCCAGAACCAGCCGTCGGTCAGGTCGGAGCTGGAGAAGCTTTCCGTCGGGCCGTCGCCCTTCAACGCCGTCGATTACGCTTTTATCGGCGGATCGGTAAAGCCGACGGAGATCGATATCGATCTGGCCGCGCGCTTCAACAACGCCAGCGCCCCGGTGAACACGTTCCTGGATATAATGAAGACCGGCTCTTCGGGCAAGTCCCTTTACGTGAAGAATGCCACGACTTTCGCCTTCATATCCCTGGATTTCAACAAGATCGAGGAGCTGTGCAAGAACGCCACGGCCGGATGCGCCTATTACAGCAGCATCAAGGAGCAGATCAGGGAGGAGATGGGGATAGATTTTGACAGGGATATCGTTCCCTCCTACAGCGGCGTCCTCAATATCTTCGCCGGCCAGCCCAGGGGCGCCGGAGGCGGATACGTGTTCTACTTCCCCATCGACGATCCCGCCCAGGGTAAAAAGGCGTGGGAAAAGTCGTCGGCCTACCTCGCCGGTAAGTTTAAGAACACCGAGCGCTACGGCACTGCCCCGATAGGGGGCGTTAAGTCCTTCTGGTATGTTGACGCGAAGAACAACAGGAATTACGTTGCCTGCGACAGGCGGGGCCTTTACCTCGGCAACGACCGGGAGCTCATGGCCACGGTCCTGGCGGGCAAGGAGATTGGCGACAGGAGCGTGAAGGACGATGTTATCAGCAGGCTCGGAGCCAATGTCTTTTTTCTCGCCCATATAAAAAAGGAAAGTTATTTCGGCACACTGCTGACGCTCTTCACCTACCGGGCCAAAGGCCTCAGCGCCGTCATCAACAAAATGACAGACCTCTATGTCACGGGGGAAAAAGTTGATGGTTTCATATCCCTCAATGTGAAAACCAGGCTCATGAAGCGCCAGTGACGCCGGGGCCGAAGTCATGAAGTACCTCTTTGGCCCGGTCAATTCGCGGCGCCTCGGGATATCACTGGGCGTCGACCTGATGCCCTACAAGACCTGCTCCCTTGACTGCGTTTACTGCGAGTGCGGGGCCACGACTGCGGTCACGTCAACGCGGGCCGAGTATGTACCGACGGACGAAGTGATCGCCGAACTGGACGGATACCTCGCCGGCGCACCCCGCCTCGACGTGATCACCTTCTCCGGCTCCGGGGAGCCCACGCTCCATTCCGGCATCGGCAGGATCATCGGCCACATCAGGGAGCGCTATCCCCGCTATAAGATCGCCGTGCTCACCAACGGGACTCTCCTCTGGGACCCGGCCGTGCGGGAGTCCATCGCCCCGGCGGACATCGTGGTACCCTCCCTGGACGCGGCGAGCCCCGAAGCCTTCGCCCGGATCGGAAGGCCCGCCGGCGGTATCACGCCGGAGAGGGTCATCGGCGGCCTCGTGGAGTTCCGGGCGATGTTCCGCGGCCGGCTCTACCTGGAGATATTCATCATTCCCGGCGTCAACGACGGGCCGGAGGAGCTCGCCAAGCTCAGGGACGCGGCCCTGAAGATCAGGCCCGACGCTGTCCAGATCAACAGCCTGGACCGGCCCGGAACGGAGTCATGGGTGGCTCCCGCCGGGAGGGATGCCCTTGAGTCGCTGCGGAATTTCTTCGCTCCCCTGGCGGTGGATATTATCGGCAGGCCGGCCGAGCGTGTCTACGAGGACAAGCATGTCACCGACCTGATGAAATCGATCATATCAATTTTGCGAAGACGGCCCTCGACCCTTGACGATCTCATGGTCGCCCTGGGGTCGGACCGGGAGGTGCTCCTGAAGGTGCTGGCGTCCATGAAGGAGAAGGAGATGATTACTTCCGATATGCTTGAGCGGGGTGAGTTTTACAGGATTGTTTAGAGTTGTTCCCGGATAAATCAGTAAATAGTTGAGTCATAGGCGAGATATGACTGTTTATTGCTCTGTTTGATTGTGAGCAAATAGTATCTGTTGTTTTGCTGCGGAAGGTTCATCGTGAACCATCCTCGCTTCACGCAAAACATCCTGTTTTGCTCGATTTTGAGGTGATTGTTAGTTTGTTCGATAATACCACAACGCACTAAACTGTCATATCTCGCCAATAATGCTCTGCAATAGTTGGTAATTAGTAATCATACTAAAGAAGTGTCACGCTAAGGGGATGAGAATTGTCGCGTAGGTCTTGCTGGTGCCGTCAGTGGTGACGATGAAGTTCTTGTGAGATATGTTGATGTTCTTCAACAGGATAACGACCATCGAAAGGCCCAGGCCCATCCCCTCGGCTTCGGGGTCCGGGTTTTCCATGTAGAATTCCGCGATGTTGTCGTATTTCGACGAAACCTCTATCCGCTCACCTATCTTTTTCTGTTCCTTTTCCGAAAGAGGCACATTGTTGATGACCTCGACGATGAGGTTGTTGCCGTGGACCTTCAGGTAGGTCCGCGTCGAGAGCTTGTACTTCTTGGCCTTGAGCCCGTACTCCAGGAGGGCCTCGTCGTTAAGGATTCCCCGGATCTGCTTGACCACGTTGGCCGGGTCGTCGTCCCGCTTGATCTTTCCCTCGTTGCTGAGAATAGTTTTCGCGTTGGCCTTGGTGGCGTTCGCGATAAGCTCCTTCAGGCACGATATGATCGGCGTGAACAGCTCTTCCTTGCGGAAGCGCTCGAGGATCTTGGCCAGGGCGAACTTGATCTTGTCCTCGGTGTCCTCCAGCCCCGAATACGACACGAAGACCAGGTCGCTCCGGTTCTTGAGGGCCGTAATGATCTCGGTCTGGTAGGTGGTATCGATGTTAGTTCTCAGCATTCCCCGGGAACCCCGTTCAGTTAAGGCTACACTCTTATAAATCGGAGAAGAGCGGCATAAGCTTGAAGGTTTTACGGCGGCCGGGCTCTGCCGCGCCGGACGCTAATTCATGAGAAAATAAAGAATTGATTTTTTTCAAGCATAAATTACTCTTATCCAGATAGTTTCGGCCCGTTTCCAGAAAAAACAATGATTGATACCATAGTACCATCCCCCCAATCCATCGCCGTCGTTACGGCCCTCGCCGCGGCGTTCGGCCTCTTCCTGTCCATCGCCATGGTGAAGCTCCGGGTCTCCAGGGACCCTCGCATTGAGAAGGTCACGGATGCCCTGCCGGGCGCCAACTGCGCTGCCTGCGGCATGCCGGGGTGCTCGGCCTACGCCACCCGCATCGTGGAGGAGAAGTTCGCCATCGATCTCTGCCCGGTCGGGGGAGATGAAACGGCGGCCAGGATAGCCGAGATCATGGGCGTCCGGTACGGGGGCGCCAGGACCGCGGTGACGGCGCGTGTCCACTGCCGCGGCGGCATCGCGGAGACACGGCCGCGGTTCACCTACGGCGGTCCCAGGGACTGCACCGCCGCAAACGGCGTCATGGGCGGGTTCAAGATATGCTCCTACGGCTGCCTCGGCTTCGGCGACTGCGTGCGCTCCTGCCGCTTCGACGCCATGTACATGGACGATAACGGCCTTCCCGTGGTCAGGTCAGACCGGTGCACCGGCTGCGGCCTCTGCGTGAAGGCCTGTCCCCGCCATATCATCAGCCTTGCGCCGAAGGGGAACGACATCCGCGTGATGTGCATGAACGAGGAGCGGACCCCGGTCATGAAGAAGGGCTGCGACGTCGGCTGCATCGCCTGCAAGCTCTGCGAAAAGGCGTGCCGGGAGGCCATCGCGGAGAAGAACCCCGGCCTTGACCCCGCGGCCGTCGTGCCGGCCATCAGGGTGGACAATTTCCTGGCGCGCATCGACTATGACCTCTGCATCCAGTGCTACCGTTGCGTGTACGTATGCCCGGTGCCGGTCATTCATCCTCTCGAGAAGTCAAAGAAGCGCCTTGAATCATCGGGAAAAGGCGTAAAGAAATTTGGTGAAAAGAGCAAGGTTGAGGCGTCGTAATGAAAGAAGTGTTTGATATGAACGGCGTTGAGCGCGCCGCCGCCCTCATGGTCGCCCTGGGCCCCAGGGTGGCGGCGGAGATCATGAAGCATCTCGACGAGGCCAGCATCGAGAAGATCACCACGGAAGTGGCGAAGATCGACCGGCTGGGCCCCCAGGAGCGCGAAGAGCTGATCGGCCAGTTCCTTATAGACCTCCGCAGGGAAAAGCGGCGCCTCCGGGGCGGCGAGGGCACGGCGCGGGAGATCCTCACCAAGACCTTCGGCGACGCCAAGGCCGACCAGATCCTCACGAAGTTCACCAACATCGACGTTGACAAGGAGTTCGCGAACCTGAACGAGATAGACGACCAGGCGCTGATCACCTTCCTCAAGGACGAACACCCCCAGACGATCGCGGTGGCCATGTCGTTCCTGGCGCCGGAGAAGTCGGCCGCCATCATGACCGCCATCGACCGCTCCAAGGCCAAGGAGGTGGCCCTGCGCATGGCCCGCATGGACAAGGTCATGCCGGAGGCGGTGGCCGGCATCGTGAAGACCATCAAGAAGAAATACCAGGAATACCAGAAAAAGAACCAGGGCCTCTCGGCGGGGGGGCTGGATACCCTCATCGAGATACTCCAGCACATGCCGGGCGAGGAGGAGCGGAAGATCATGGAAGACCTTGAGATCGCGATGCCCAACGTCTCCCAGCAGATCACCGAGAAGATCTTCACCTTTGAGAACGTGGTGAACCTCACCAACCAGGAGATCCGCATTCTCATCGACGCCATCAACGACGACGCCCTCATAGCAAAGTCCCTCAAGGGGGCCGGCGACGAGATACGGTTCAAGTTTATACGCAACATGAGTCAGAACCGCGCCACCGACATACTCAACGACATGAACATCATGGGCGTTGTCAGGCTCGCCGAGGTGGAGGACTGCCGCAAGAAGATCGAATCGGTCATGCGGTCGCTGGACGACAACGGCATGATCAATCTCCGCGGTGGCAATACCTTCGTTAAGTGATTTCTCCCGGAGCAGTGCGGTTTGTCTTCCCGAAGAGCCAGAGCTTTGCTATTTCGGTGGAATCGAATAATTGCAGCTTCAGGCCCCTATGCTGGGTCACTATTTCGATGAATGCCAGGTTGACGTCGGTTTTATTGGCCAGCATGGCCCATTTGGTTTTGTGCTTGTTTTCACCGAGGGGACGCGCGATCTGCTCGATCAAGTTGGGTATGTTGTATATCGTCATCGTATCGATGTCGATCTTGGCTCTCGTGAAATCTATCAACGATAGAAAACAATCGTATTGCAGCGATAGATTTGTTTCGGACTTCATCAGATCTATCAGGTCTTCAATGTTGACCTTTCCGGTGAATACGCTTTCAATGATTTTATGTTCTTCGTTGTAGCTGATGTTATATGGCATATTGCACACTATATAACTGTTTTTAGTTCATCAACCCGATTGATACCTGCCTGTATGCCCAAACACAATGGTGCTTATATAATAGGCATAAATCAAAAGTATGTCAAATAAATGTAAACATAAAAATCAATGATTGCTGCCCCGCCCCTGTCGGCGCGGCCGCCCCGCGGCCTACTTGCTGTAGATGACGATGGTTCCGTCGCTTTCGACCCTCTTGTAGAGCCTCCGGACCGCGTGCTCCGAATAATTCTTATTCTCTCCGGTGTAGAGCGACATGATGGCGTTGACGTAATCGATGGTGGCCTGGATGGGGGGGAGGGCCATCCGCTTCCGCACCCTTCCGATGCCGGCGTGATAGGCCCCCAGGGCCAGGGGAATGTCGTTCCTGAAATAGCCCATCAGCGACTTGAAATGCCGTATGCCGGCGTCCACGTTCTTTTCCGGATCGAAGGGGTTCCTCAGGGCATAGTACTCGGCCGTCTCCTGCATGAGCTGCATGAGGCCCATGGCCCCGGCGGAGGACACTGCGTCCGGGTTGAAGTCCGATTCCACCCGTATGATGCACTTGATCAGCCGCGGGTCCACGCCGTGCCTTTCTGAAAGGTTCTCGATGAGACCGTCGAACTTGCTCGATATGCTGCGGTTCACCTTATGCGATGTACCGCCGTTCCGTTCATTCCTGTTATAGAAATCGATCGATCCGTCTTGATTGATCCGTTTGTAAATCCTTGCCCCGGCGCCGCAGGGAAACATGGCAGGCATCAGGGTAAGTATGAGAATATATGGAACAATCTTTCGAGGAGTTATGATCATAGTCTGTAAGGGTCTTCCGGCGAATGTCTGTTACGCGCATATTGATGAACAATTAGTCGAATAAGGGATATTTGTCTATCATTAAATACCTTAATCACCCCACCGGGTTCTCCTGTACATGCTCCCCTCGGCCCCTCGCCATGAAATGCAGAGTGAAGCTTGGATGCATGCTTTAATACAGACACCCTCTCCTTGGCAAGGAGAGAGTGTGCGGAGCACGGGTGAGGTCTGAAAGAGGGGGCCGGGGGGATGAGGGTGCCTGGATCGGTCCGGAAGCCTGGTGAACGCGATTCCTACAAAAATATAGGATTTTTTCCTACAGGATATTTGGGTGTTCGCCAATTGACAATACAGGGCCCCATGGGTACATTCATAAGGTAATAAACTATATCCGGAGATTTGACCAGTAAAATAACATCTGGAGCACGATAATGACCGAATCAGCAATCAAAGAAGTGTTCATCAGCGAGGCGAAGGAGATCATCGAAAAGCTCGAATCGGATCTCGTCCAGCTGGAGGAAAATGACGGCGACCAGGAGATCATAAACCGGATTTTCCGCTCCTTCCATACACTGAAGGGGAGCTCGGGAATAGTCGGCCTGACTTCGATCTATAACTTTTCCCACAAGCTGGAAAACCTCCTCGACAAGGTCCGTTCGGGCGAGGTGGCCGTCGATAACAACCTGATCGATCTCATCCTTGACAGCATCGACTGGATTCGGGACGAGCTGTTCACCGAAAAGGCGGAAACCGAAGAGTCGAAGGTCGCCATGGGCGAGCTTCAAAAGCGCATAGCCGAGTTCGCGGGAGAGGTGCAGGCCGAGGAAGGCGGCGACGAGGAGGCGGCCGAGGCTGCTAAGAAAAAGACCGGTGTCTATAACTATTTCAGGATCAAGGCGCAGTTCCAGGAAGACGTGTTCGAGACCGGTATCGATCCCCTCATGATCATCGAGGACCTGCTCACCGTGGGAACCCTTCTCACCAAGAACGTGAACCGTGAGGTGCTGCCGGACCTTGATGCCATGAATCCGGAGCGATGCTACCTGTCATGGGACCTTATCATCAAGACCCTCGAGCCGGTCGAGAAGATCAATGACGTGTTCATGTTCGTGAAGGACCGCAATGCCATTGTCGTCGAGGACGTGACATACAACTTCTCCAAGAGGGGAGGCGAGCTTCCCCAGGAGAAACGTATCGGCGAGATACTGCTGGAGAAGGGGATCATCAACGAGGCTGAGCTTGACGAGGTGCTCCGGTATCATGACTCGCACAAGACGAAAGTGGGCGATATCATAGTGAAGAAAGGCCTCGCCTCGGAAAAGGACGTGAAGGACGCCCTTGAAGAGCAGGAGAAGCTCAAGAAGAAGATCGAGCTGAACACTGTGCGGGTCGACACGAACAGGCTCGATAATATCCTCAACCTTCTCGGCGAGATCGTCATCGGACAGTCGGCCCTCAACAGGATCGCCGACGAGATAGACGACGATAAGGACACCGGGTTCCAGCTCAAAAACGCCCTCTACGGCCTCGACCGGATCACGCGGGAGTTCCAGGAGCAGATCATGTCGATCCGCATGATTCCCATAGGCCCCTCCTTTGAACAGTTCCGCCGCTTCGTGCGCGACAGCGCCCATGACCGCGGCAAGGACATCAAGCTGGTCATCGAGGGCGGCGACACCGAGCTGGACAAGACCGTCATAGAAAAGATGAGCGATCCACTGAAGCATATGATACGCAACGCCATCGATCACGGCATCGAGCTGCCGGATGAGCGCACCGCGACGGGCAAGGGGGCCGCCGGCATGGTGACCCTCAGGGCTTACCACCAGGAGGGAAACGTCTTCATCGAGATCGTCGATGACGGAAGGGGCGTGAACCTCGCCAGGGTCCGGAGCAAGGCGGTTGAAAAGGGATTATTGAAGGAAGATGAGGAGGCCGCCAAGGAAAAGCTCCTCTCCTACCTGTTCCATCCGGGATTTTCCACCGCGGAGCGCGTGGACGACCTGTCGGGACGGGGCGTCGGCATGGACGTCGTCAAGACCAACATAGAGGAGCTGCGCGGCACCGTCGAGATGAAATCCGAGGAGGGAAAGGGGACGACCATCCGCATCAAGCTGCCCCTCACCCTGGCGATCATAGACGGCATGCTGGTCAGCATCGGGCGGAACATCTACATCATCCCGCTGCTTTCCATCGTCGAATCGATGCAGCCGAAAAAGGAAGACGTCAAGACGGTCGAGGGGAAGGGCGAGATGATATCGTTCCGCGGCGAGTTCGTGTCGCTGGCGCGCCTCTATGACCTGTTCGGGATTGACGCGCACCACAAGAACCCGTGGGAAGGCCTGGTCATCGTCGTCGAGTCCGGGAATACCCGCATCGGTCTCCTGGTGGACGACCTCCTGGGGCAGCAGCAGATAGTCATCAAGAGCCTCGATAATTACATCACCCGGAGCCGTTCCATATCCGGCGCCGCGATCCTGGGAGACGGCAAGGTGGCCCTGATCGTCGATATCCACGGTCTCGTGGAGGACATAGAAGACATCAATACGGAGAAATAGGAGCGTCATATGATCAAGCTTGAGCCTGATGTGGGAATTAAGAAAATCAAGGAATTGCACGCGGCCGTTCTTGATGAGTTCAAGACAAGCGAAGAGGTCGTGATAGATTTCTCCCAAGTGGAGCGGGTCGACCTTTCGGTGGTCCAGCTCATCATGGCAGTGGGACGCGCCGCGAAAAACGCGGGAAAGACGATAAAGCTGAAATCGGTTCCGCGTTTTGTCAAACACCAGATGCAGATCTGCGGGATAAAAGTATAGATACTATTTACTGGAGGATTCGATGGGCAAGTATATTATGGTTATTGATGATTCACCCACCATCCGCGTGAGCGTCGAGTTCGCGCTGAAGGCGGTCGGTCTGCCCGTGGAGCAGGCGGAAAACGGCATGGACGCTCTCAAGAAAATCAAGGCAATGACGGACAAGGGAGAGACCATCGCCATGGGAATTGTCGACGTCAACATGCCGCAGATGGACGGCATAACCTTCATCAAGAATTTCAGGAAGGATGACAAGTTCACTCCCCTGATCGTCCTCACGACGGAGTCGGAGGAGCATAAAATACAGGAAGGTAAGGACGCGGGCGCTTCCGGGTGGATCGTAAAGCCGTTCCAGCCGGCCGAACTGCTGGGGGTTGTCCAGAGATTTATCAGGTAGGAGACGGAAATGAATACAACAGAACAAGTTGAAGTGCGAGATCTGGGACATGCCGGCGATGACGAGCAGTATGTGACCTTTTTCATAAAGAATGAAATATACGGTGTCCCTGTCATGAAGGTGCAGGAGATCATCGGCATGACGAGGATAACCTCCATGCCCAACACCCTGCCGTTCATGAAGGGTGTCATCGACCTTCGCGGGGCCGTCGTTCCGGTTATTGACCTTCGGCTGAAGTTCGACATGGAGCAGGCCGAGTATAACAATTTTACCGTCATCATCATCGTGGAGGTCAAGGACCGCCTGGTGGGCATGATCGTCGATTCCGTCTCCGACGTGCTGAGCATCCCGGTGAAAAGCATCCAGGAAACGCCGTCCTTCAGCGCGAAGATCAATACCGAATACATGCAGGGAATCGGCCAGAGGGACGACACCCTGGTGATAATTCTCGATGTCGACAAGATACTGACGTCGGCTGAATTCGAGATAATAAATGAAGATCACGACGAGGAATAGATTGTATTGATAAAACATGGAAATTATGATAAAAAGTGAAAGTAATAAATTCAAAAAAGACCTCTATATCCTGTACCCGGGAGACTATTTCGCCACAAAAGAAGATTGCATGATGGGGACCGTGGTGGGGAGCAGCGTCGCGGTTTGCATTTATGACCCGCCGAGGAGAATCGGGGGGATGGTGCTGTTCGTGGTTCCCGGGACCATGGGCACCGAGGGAATCATTACCGATGAGATCGCGCGGCGCGGCATACTCAGCATGGAATACCTGATGGGGGAGCTTGTCAAGATAGGCGGCGACCGGCATTTCATCCGCGCCAAGATATTCGGCGCCGGTTATTCCAATACCGGGATAACCAACAGCAGCGCCCTTGCCGAATCCAACATACGCTTCATCCACGAATATTTCACCCTTGAAAAGATTCACGTGGAGCGGAGCGATATGGGCGGCGATTTCAGGAGAAAAATCTATTTTGAGCCGCGGGAAGGCACGGTGTACCGGCAGATCCTGAAGAACAATGAAGATTCTTCGGAATTCATGAAGATGGAAAAGGAGTACATTGACAGTGAATTCAGGAACAAGAGACAGGCGGGCCGTGTCGTCCTTTTCGAATAAGAGCAGACAGGCAGTTATGAATTTTATCGAATTTGATGACGATGTATTTATTAAATTTAAAGAGCTGATCTACCAGGAAGCGGGGATCAAGCTCACCGACCTGAAGAAGGCCCTCATACAGGCGCGTCTCTCCAAGCGCCTGCGGTTTCTCGGCCTGTCGTCGTACCGCGATTACTACAACTATCTCATCGACAATTACAATGAAGAAAAGATCGAGTTCATAAACGCCATCACGACCAACAAAACCGAGTTTTTCCGGGAATTCAAGCACTTTGATTACATGCGGGACAATTGCTTTCCCGATTTCATCGAGCGGGGCAAGAAGACGATAAAGATCTGGAGCGCAGGGTGCTCAACGGGGGAAGAGCCGTATTCGATCGCTATCACCGTGAAGGAGTTTTTCGGCAGCGCGAAGACGCCGGAGATCAAGATACTCGCCACCGATATCGACACCAATGTTCTCGAAAAGGCGTACGCGGGAATGTATACCCTTGAGCAGGTGAAGGATATCGATGTTTCCGTGCTTAAGAAATATTTCATGCGGGGCACCGGCGGGAACGAGGGCCTCTTCAAGGTCAAGGATGAGATCCGCAAGATGGTGACCATCAGGCGACTGAATCTCCTCGAGGACGCCTACCCGATGAAGGGGAAAATGGATATAATATTCTGCAGAAACGTGATCATATATTTTGACAGGCCGACGCAGAAGGTACTGTTTGAAAGGTTCGGCAGGTACCTTGACGATGACGGGTATCTGTTCATAGGCCATTCGGAGAACCTGACCAGCATTACCAACAGGTTCACGCTGCTGGGCCATACGATTTACCGGAAATCCATCATGCAGTTGTGAGGCGTGATCTGATATAAACAGTCAAGGACCCGATGCGCAATGTATATCCGTAACAACACGAAATTCGGCAAGGACATCAAGATCATTCATCCGGGAGAATACTACGTTTCGGGTGAAAACGAAATCATCGGCACGCTCCTCGGCTCATGCGTGGCGGTGTGCCTTGTCGACCTCGAGAAGGGGGTGGCCGGCATGAATCACTTCATGCTGCCCGGGAGGATAACCACGCGGGATATATTTTCCGATAAGCAGGCCAAGTACGGCATTACGGCGATCAACAGGCTGTTGTCCGACATGCTCGCCATGGGCTGCAAGAGGGAAAATATCGTTGCGAAGGTGTTCGGCGGGGGCCATGTGCTGGAAAGCATCCAGAGCTCTTCTTCGATATCGGACGACAACGTGCGGCTGGCGAACCTGATGATGGAAATCGAGGATATCCCCATCACCGAAAGCGACACGGGGAGCAATTACACCAGAAAACTTCTTCTTGACGTGAAGACCGGAAAGGTTTATCTTAAGAAATCGACGCGGAAGGATGTCATCGATGAGATAGGCAAAGAGGAGAAAGAATACGCCCGGAGGAGCTTCCCGAATGAATAAAATCAAGGTCATGATTGTCGATGATTCAGCGGTTATGCGGAAGTTTCTCACCGAGGCCCTGTCCCAATCGTCGCGGATCGAGGTCGTGGGGACCGCCCTGGACCCGTATATCGCCGCCGACAAGATCAACAAGGCGCGTCCCGATGTCCTCACCCTGGATATAGAGATGCCGCGGATGGACGGCCTGACCTTCCTGAAAAAGCTGATGATAGCGTCGCCCATGCCGGTCATCATGGTCAGCTCCTTCACCGACAGCGGCGCGAAGGTCACCCTTCAGGCGCTGGAGAGCGGGGCCGTTGATTTCATACTGAAGCCCTCGATACAGGACGGCGCCAGCATGAAGGAGTTCGCCGAATCGCTGATAGAGAAGATAATAATGGCCAGCAATTCCAAGGTGAAGCGGAGCGCGTCAACGAGGATACTTCCCGAAGAAAAGCCGATGCCGATGATCGTCGACAAGAAGTATTCCGCCGACGTCATCCTTCAGAAAAAGGACCCGCGCGAGATCAGGGCGCGCAGCGAAAAGGTCATAGCAATCGGCGCCTCCACCGGCGGCACCGAGGTGATAGACGAGATCCTGGTGAACCTCCCCGACAACCTCCCGGGCATCGTCATCACTCAGCATATGCCCGAGAAGTTCACCGAGGCGTTCGCCAACCGGGTTAACGACAAGTGCGCCATCATGGTGCGCGAGGCGAAGGACAAGGACCGCCTTTACAAGGGAATGGCGCTGATCGCACCCGGCGGGAAGCACATGATCCTCAGGGCCGACGGGAACGGCTACTGGACCGAGATCAACGACGGCCCGCCGGTGAACCGCCACAAGCCGTCGGTGGACGTCCTCTTCCGGTCGGTGAGCCTGGTGGCGGGGAAGTCCGCCCTCGGCATCATCTGCACCGGCATGGGCGCCGACGGGGCCGCGGGGCTTCTCGAAATGAGGCAGGCCGGCGCCGTTACCATCGCCCAGGATGAGGCGTCCTGCGTGGTCTACGGCATGCCCAACGAGGCGCAAAAGCTGGGCGCCGCGGCCATGGAACGGAACATCAAGGGCATGATAGATTATATTAAATCCTTCAACGACTAGACGCGTCCTGCCGGTTTATCGAAATCTTCCTCGAAAGCTTCCCGCATTTCGGGAGCGGCATTTATAACGCCTGGGCCAGGATGAAATCTCCCGTGGCCGGAAGATTGAAGTGCTGCACATTCGACGAATCATACCAGGTGGGCGGATGGGTCGGATCAGGCAGAGTGCCTGTCTGCACTATCGTTATGGTTCCGGCCGAGGAAGTGAGGGTTATATCCTGGAGAAATCGCACATACATCAATTTGAGCCTCACGCCGGAGTTGGCATATATTGTGCCGTCCGGAGCAGTGTAGTCCGGGGTCGTCCAATCCACGCTTTCGCATGACATCAGCTCCAGGGCCGAACTCTGGGCCGTATAGACTATGCCGTTCAGGTTCAGGATGATGTCCCATGGCTGGCCCATGAATCGGACTATTTTTATCATCATGGTGGCGGAGGGCAGATGGGTGTTCTTGACGGCGATCCCCTCCGATCCCAGGCTGTTCTGGTACGATGTACCGGTGAGCCAGATGCCGTAGACGGCGCCGCACCGGCCCGTTGACGCGGTGTTTGTCGGATCGGTCGTATTGGGATCGGTGATGGTGGTGCCAGAGGAACAATAATTGGTGGCAGTTGGAGCGGATGAATTATCTAAAAATTGGAGCTTGTACGCCTTTTCCCGCGCGAGGCCCCTCGGGCGGAAATCGCCGGGGGACCAGTACCCGGGGATGATCGAGCTGTCGCTGTCTTTTTTGCATCCGACCGTTGCGGCGGCAGCGCCCATGATCAGGATAAGCGTTATTAGGTTGATCAATTTCATGGTTATTCCTGGTTGCACATAGTATTAGGAAAAGAAAAGAGATTTTGTTTCATTTTTTTACCGGGCCGCTCCCTCTGTGCCTGAAACATATTACAGGGGAGGCGATTATTTTGTCAACAATCAATAGGAGCGCGATCCAAAACCCGCATCCACCCCGGTTATCACCATATGACATCGCCCCGCTGGCGCGGGGCGATGCAGGAAATTCCGTTTACACTGCTCATCGATTGCCGAGCGGTTATTTCTTGTCGGCTTTCTTTTCCTTGGGCTCGTCCTTCGTTTCGTCTTTTTTCTCGTCGGTTTTTTGCGCCTTGGCCAGGTGTTTCTTGAAACCTTCCTTGTTGACCTTGGCCTCGCCGAGGAGCTCGAGGATGAACTGGTTGGATTTGATCTCAAGCTTTTCCATGAACACCTGCTGCTTGATCCAGTTGTCCATTTCCTCGTTCACCGGCATGCCTTTGAGCCGCTCCTTGTTCCTGTTGTAGAAATTGTTTTTTTCCTCGTCGCTGACCTTGATCTCGTCCTTGAGCTTCTGGCTCAGGTAGTATGATGAAACGAACTGGAGATCGGAAAGCTCTTTGATTGTTTTCAGGTCGTCTTTGTTCATCGAATCGTCGTTAAAAGCCTTGTTGTAGAGGAGCTTCCTGCTGACAAGGAAATCAAGAAACTTTGTTTTGTTAAGCAGGTTGAGTGTGGGATGGTTCTCTATCTCGGGGTTGGCGGCCATCTTGTCCACTTCCTTCTTGTCCATGTTCAGCATCATCTTGGCGAACATGTAGTAATAGTTGTTAAACTCGTCGAGGGTGATTTTTTCGTCGTCGATTTTGACCACTACCTCGTTGCCTTCCTTCTTGCAGCCGGATACCAGCGTTGCGGCGATAAAGAGGGTGATCGCCAGGGCCATTGTACACTTTTTCATTATCTTTTCCTTATGCGTGATATAATATTGGGTATGAGGCTCGCCATGGAACAGGGGAGCCATGATTTTTTGAAACACTACAGGTTGCAGAAGTTACCCATCACATCAATTGTTGCAACAATTTTTTCAGCTCCGGCACCTTTTTTTCGGCTTTCATCGATTCCGGCACGAAGATAAGGGTCTCCCGGTCGGCCTGGTCGATGGACAGGCGCCGGTCCGCGGCCATCAGCCCCACCACCTTCTTCACGTCGACCCGGGCGCTCCCCGAAATTGTGATCCTGATGGAGCGGGAATCCTCCATTATCTCGTCGATGGCCAGGAGCGAGGCCATGGCCCGGATCTGCTCGATCTGGATCAGCGTTCTCACCTCCTCCGGGTAGGGGCCGAAGCGGTCCACCATCTCCTTCTCGACCTGCTCGACCTCCTCGACGGAATCGCATGACTCGAAGCGCTTGTAGAACTCTATCTTCTGCTTCTCGTCGCCGATGTAGGCGTCGGGGATGAAGAAGTCCGTCTTCAGGAAAAGTGGGGTCCGGAACTGCGACGAGACCGGCTCGCCCTTGAGCTGCTGTACCGCGTCCTCGAGCATGTTCAGATACAGCTCGAAACCCACTTCGAAGATGTTGCCCGACTGCTCCACGCCCAGGATGTTGCCGGCCCCCCGTATCTCCATGTCCTTCATGGCGATCTTGAAGCCGCTGCCGAGCTCGGAGTACTCGGCGATGACGCGAAGGCGCTTCATCGCCTCCTCCGTGAGGGGGCGGTGCTTCGGGTAAAAGAGGTATGCGTAGGCCTTGCGGTTCGAGCGGCCCACGCGCCCCTTGAGCTGGTAGAGCTGCGACAGGCCGAAGGCGTCGGCGCGGTTGATGACGATGGTGTTGACGTTGGGCATGTCCAGGCCCGACTCGATGATGGAGGTGCTGACCAGGATGTCGAACTTGTGGTTGAGGAAGTCGATCATGACGTCCTCGAGCTCGTGCTCGTGCATCTGGCCGTGGGCGACGGCGCAGGTCGCCTCGGGCACAAGCTCCCGCATCATGACCGCGTGGGCCTCGATGGTCTGGACGCGGTTGTGCACGTAGAAGACCTGGCCGCCCCGCTCGATCTCGTTCATGACGGCCATGCGGAGGATGTCCGGGTTGTCCTCCATAACGTAGGTCTCGATGGACTGGCGGTTCTCCGGCGGCGTGAGGATGATCGTCAGGTCCCGGATGCCCGCCATGGCCATGTGGAGGGTGCGGGGGATCGGCGTGGCGGAGAGGGTCATGACGTCCACCAGGGTGCGGAATTTCTTCAGCTGCTCCTTGTGGCGCACGCCGAAGCGCTGCTCCTCGTCGATGACGAGGAGGCCCAGGTTCTTGATGATCATGTCCCTGGCCAGCATCGCGTGGGTGCCGATGATGATGTCGATCTTCCCCTCTTTCAGCCTGGCCTTGATGCGGCCTATCTCGGCGGAGGTGCGGAAGCGCGATATCATGTCGATCTCGATGGGGTAGCCGGAAAAGCGTTTCGTGAAGGTGGTGAAGTGCTGCATCGCCAGCACCGTGGTGGGGACGAGTATCGCCACCTGCCGCCCCGCCATGACGGCCTTGAAGGCGGCCCGGATGGCCACCTCTGTCTTCCCGAAGCCCACGTCGCCGCAGATGAGGCGGTCCATGGGGCGCGGGTTTTCCATGTCGTCCTTCACGTCCTCGATGGCCGTGATCTGGTCCGGCGTCTCCTCGTAATCGAACTGGGACTCGAACTCCTCCTGCCAGGTGGTGTCCGGCGGGAACTGGAAACCCTTCAGGGCGCGCCGGGCGGAGTATATCTTGATGAGCTCCGCCGCCGTTTCCTCGACGGATTTCTGGACCTTCTCCTTGATGCGGTTCCACGCCGATTTTTTTCCCAGGCTGTCGATGCGGGGCTTTCGTCCCTCGAGCCCGATATACTTCTGCACCATGGTGATCTGGTCCAGGGAGACGTAGAGCCGGTCCCCCTCGGCGTACTCGATCAGGAGGAAGTCACGCTCGACCCCGCCGGCGGACATCCGCTCGATTTTCCGGAACGTGCCGATGCCGTGGTTGATGTGGACGACGTAGTCGCCCGGCTTCAGGTCGAGGAACGAGTCGATGGGCCGGGAGGTCTTCTTCTTGAATTCCCGCTTTTTGCGGTAGCTCTTGCCGAAGATCTCGTGGTCCGTTATGACGAGGAGCCTGGCGGACGCGATCTCGATCCCCTCCTTGAGGGGGGATAGAAGGATGTTCAGGTCAGCGTCGGTGAATTCCTCGAACTTGCCGTCCGGCTTGAACTCGGCGAGGAGGTCGTAGAGGCGCCGCGCCTGGCCCTCGAAGCCGGTCGTGACGGCCACGCGCCACCCCTGCTCGAACCGCGCGGCGATCTCCTCGCGGACCTGCTTTATCCTGCCGTGAAAATTGGGGATGCTCCGGAGCTGCCATTTCATGGAGTGCGGGGAGGCGGTGAAAGCCTGGAGGCAGAGGGCCTTCGCGCGCCCCCGGTCATAGGCCTCCGGATCGATGAGGCTCTCCGGCGGAAGGCAGAGGGTCGCGGCGCGCTTCCGGTCATACAGCTCGTGGAACGTCTTTTCGATGTGATTGCGCTTAACCGAGAGCTCCGCCGGTTCCAGGTATATGATGATGGCATCCTCCCGGAGATATGAAAAGAGGGTGTCGCCCGGTATTATGTGCGGAAACAGGTCTTCGATGCCGCTCACATCATCCAGCGATCCTTCCTTCAGCCGGGAGAGGATGTTCTCCGGCAGGTCCAGGCCGCCGGACCGCGCTTCGGAAAGGAGGCCCTGCAGCTTCTCACGCTCGGTCCCGAACAGGACCAGCTCTTTCCGCGGGTATACGGTGACGGACCGGTGTTCGGCGCTCGAGATCTGGCTGGCCAGGTCGAATTCCCGTATCGATTCAAGGGTGTCGCCGAAAAAATCAAGTCGCAGGGGCGTATCGTGGGACGGGGGGAAGATGTCGATGATGCCTCCCTTGATGGCGAAATGCCCGAAGGACTCGACCCGCTTTTCCCGGGAGTAGCCGTACGCGGCCAGCATCGCCACGATGTCGTCGAAGGGATAGTCAGCGCCGGCCTCGAGGACGACCCCTTTTTTCTCGAAGAAACCGCGGTTCGGGATCTTCCTCATGACCGATTCCACGGCCGTCACCACCAGGGCCGGCCCGCCCTTGATGAGCCGGTAGAGGGCGGTGATCCGCTCCCGCTCCGTCGTTTCCGGCGGCGACACGAACTCGTAGGGGAGGGTCTCCCAGGGGGGGAAGAGGAAGAGCGAGGCCTCGTCGACCATCGCGCTCAGGTCCAGGTGCGTCTCGTGCATCTTCTGGTAATTCTCGGCAACCACGATCACCTGCCGCGGCGATTCATGGAAGACCGACGCGGCGATCAGCGGGAACGAAGCGGGAGATATCCCTTCGACCAGGAGGGGGCCGTCGCTTCCGCCGCGGTCCTTCTCCCCGAGGGCCCTCCGCAGCTCGCCGAACTCGTCGGACCGCCTGAATATGTCGCATAAGGGTTTGAGGGTCATGTCTTTCCATCCGGGATTTATATACCGGCCTCTGTCAGAGGTACATTTTTTCCAATGGTGTTATAATGCAAGGAATTTTTTTGCGTGATGATCCATGCGCGGGGGCGGCATTGCCTGCGTAGGCGAGGATGCGCATCCTCGCCTATGAATAATGTTCCAGGTTGAAGGTGTATTCCTCGAGCTTTGTGAGATCGTCAAGGAGGTCTTCTATCTCCTGGATGGTGGTGTTGATCGACACCATCCCGTCCTTGAAGGATTGTCTTTCATGGGCCGTGACCCACTTTACGTCGTCGGGGTTTTTTTCTTCGAGGAATTTTTTCAGGTTTTTTACCAGCTTGTCGATGTTACGATAGAGCATGCGGGTGTTCTCGAGCATCTCCGCGAGGTATATGAAGCGCATGACTTTCCTGTTGCTGGTCGCCAGGGTGTCGATTATTCCGCGGCTCTTGTCGTCCATTTTTGCCTGGTAGTAGGTAAGGGACCGGGGATAGTTTATCAGCTCCTTCTGGTAGTTGGCCAGGTTTTCAAGGGGCTGCATTCCGTCGATATCCATGTTCCTGAATAAATCCTCCAGATGGGTGTTGTCGGTCTTGTTTTCCTTGGGAATGATGTTGGAGTTGCGTATCATCATTATGATCGCCTTGAGCCGCTCCCGGTGGGTCTTGGTGAGCTCCATCGTTTTTTCGATAAAGCCTTCGGGATTGTAATATTCCTCCGATTCGTCTTCCGGCTCTTCATAATGGCCGCTCATCGCGTCAAAGCCGTTGGCGGCCATATCCCCGGCGCCCCTCTTTTTCTGGATGATCTTCTGCTGGTACGTGGCGGCGTTCTTTTCATGGGTCCTCACGATCTTAATGACCTCGATCTTTCTCTGTGCCTTGTTGTACCTGAGGCCGTACATCGTCCCGTGGGAGTCCACATAGCGGTTATTGAGGTCATAGACCGATATCTTGGATGTATCGATATCGGCTATGTCGTTGATGCGGATGATAACGTTTTTCATGTCGTATCACAGATCTTCAGATGAAAATGAGATGGGCTCCTTGAATTCTATCGCTATGTATGCGTCGCCGAAGGAGGAAAAACGGGCCATCTTCTGGGCCACCTCGGTCGGGTTGTTCTTTAACAATCCTGTCCTGACGATGCGGCCATGTATCGCCATCTTCTGCTTTTTTATCTTGAAATTGAGAAGGGCCGGCACGCCGGGAGAAACGCGGGCCGAGGTGACCAGGAGCGCGCCGCCCTGGCTGATGTCGCAGATGACGCCCTTTCCCTTGCTCGGGACCGTTATCTCGTTGTCAATATCATCGGGGTTCCCTTCATAATAATTGAATACCGTTTTAAGCTTGCACTGATGGCGGGGAAATCTGCGCTTTTCTACCATTTCGGTCCTCTGGTGAATATATTTTGCATGATACGACGTCACATTTGTCCGGGCCGGCCGGGCTTCATGGCCAACGGGATAATCCGACCGTGTCCGTATAAAATTAAACCGATCGCGAGTATTATGTCAAGCCATGTTTTATCGCTGCGCGCGAAAAGCCCGGAGCTCCGCTCCGTAGTTGAAACCGGTTAAAACAATATATGGCAGAATGCCCCCGTAACGTCATGTCCGGACCGTGGGGTATTTCATTGGCACAGTCATTAAATTTTTATATTAATTATTTGATATATGTTTAAAACCAAGGGGGGGGGCGGAGCTAGACAAATTGCATTAAAAAATTAACATCCATGTAATATAAAGCCCATTTTTTGGATTTACAATGTCCAATTATTATGTCATATTATTCAGTTGGAATGATATTCGATAATATCTGCCAAAGGGCCGATGCCTGTTAAGAGCGCATCCCAAAACATGGGGCGCGCTCTTATGTGCATTTCCCGGGTCTTTGCCGGATCCGGAAACATGGCATGAAAGCCCTAACGCTTTTTAATTCTGGTGGCATATGAACATTAATACAAAATTCATTTTCGTGACCGGGGGAGTATGCTCCTCACTGGGGAAGGGCATCTCCATAGCCTCGCTGGGCATGCTCCTGGAAGGCCACGGCTACAGGGTTTCGATCATCAAAATGGATCCCTACATAAACATAGACCCGGGCACCATGAGCCCCTTCCAGCACGGCGAGGTGTACGTGACGGAGGACGGCGCCGAGACAGACCTGGACCTGGGCTACTACGAGCGCTTCACCGGCGCAGAGTATACCAGGAAGAACTCGATTTCCACGGGCCAGATCTACAACACCGTCATCCAGCGTGAGCGGCGGGGCGATTACCTGGGCCGCACCGTCCAGGTCATTCCCCATATCACCGACGAGATAAAGAGCCGCATCTACAGCGTCGCGGCCAACTACGACCTGGACTTCGTCATGGTCGAGATCGGCGGCACTGTGGGTGACATAGAATCGATCCCCTTCCTGGAGGCCATCCGCCAGATCCGCCAGGAGCTCGGCTCGAACCGGGTCCTCAATGTCCATCTTACCCTGGTGCCCACCCTGTCCGCCGCGGGGGAGCAGAAGACGAAGCCGACGCAGCATTCGGTCAAGGAGCTGATGGAAATAGGGATCATTCCCGACATCCTCCTCTGCCGTTCGGCCAACCCGCTGACCACGGACCTGAAAAGCAAGATAGCCCTGTTCTGCAACGTATCGGAGCGCAATGTCATATCCGCCATCGACGTCCCCGGGTCCATCTACGAGATCCCCTACATGTTCCATGAGCAGGAATACGACAACATCGTGCTGGAAAACTTCAAGATGGACGCGAAGCCCCTCAAGATCCCCGCCTGGGACGGCTTCATCAAGTCCCTGAAGAACCCGGAAAAGAATGTCCGCATCGCCGTGGTGGGCAAGTATATTTCGCTCCAGGACGCCTATCGATCCATATACGAGGCGATCCTTCACGGGGCGGCTGCCAACAAGGCCCGCCTGGACATAGTCCGCATCGATTCCGAGGATATCGAGAAGTCCCCGGATAGCATCACGAGCCTTCTCGACGGCATTGACGGCGTCCTGGTGCCGGGCGGCTTTGGCGACAGGGGAATCGAGGGGAAGGTGCTGGCCATTAACCATGCGCGCACCAACAATATCCCTTTCTTCGGCATCTGCCTCGGCCTGCAGTGCGCAGTCATCGAATTCGGCCGCAGCGTCTGCGGCCTGGCAGGGGCCAATTCGAAGGAATTCGATCCCTCCACGCCTCACCCTGTCATATCCCTCCTTGAGGACCAGGAGATCGTCCTTGACATGGGCGGCACCATGCGCCTGGGCGCGTACCAGTGCCATCTTAATGAAGGAAGCAGGGTAAGGGAGATATACGGCAAAGAATCGGTCATGGAGAGGCACCGTCACCGGTATGAATTCACCAACCGTTACCGCGAAACTTACGAGAAATGCGGCATGGCCTTCGGCGGGATCCATGTGCCTATTAACCTGGTTGAGACCATCGAGCTTCCCGGTCATCCCTGGTTCATAGCAACCCAGTTTCATCCGGAGTTTAAATCAAAACCCACGAAACCGCACCCTCTTTTCAGGGATTTTATCAGGGCCTCGGTGGAAAGACGCTCCGGCAAATAAAAGACCTTCTTGCCGGACTCAGAGTGGGATTATCTAATCATCAATGCCGTGTATGATAATGTCATTTTCTGATGATACCTGAAATTGGCCAGACAATTATACAATTTTAGTATTTATTATTCTCATATCAGTATTTGATGATCACTGATTATATTATCATTGATAGGTTTTTGTAAGGAAAATTAATTTATTTATTATAAAAAGCCGACACGGGCTGATTATTTTTATCAATATTATAGCCTAAGCGGATTTTTTATTGTATATTGTTTTTATTGAACAGGTGGCATAATAATTCATAAAGATAGGATTATTTTTTTTAGCATTATTAATGATTATTTTAAAAGAAAGATTTATAAAAAAACCGGCTGGACGGTTATTTAATTAAGATTGTTATCGGATTTGATTAGTAAGTTATAGAAGGGAAGCTTAACTTGAGGAGGTCATGAGGTTATGAATAAATTCATATCTATAGTAATCAGCATCATGCTGGTATTGGTGATCGGTTCCGGCTGTTCCAAGAAACAGCTTGCTTCATTTCAACAAAATGACCAGGAGCCGCAATACAATCTCCTCAAGCTTTTTGACGGCTTTCCGGCCCTGCACAGCGCCATTGATTCATTGGACTCCCAGAGGCTCAACGACACTCTGGGGGATATGCTCCTCAATGGATTTGAGATTCCTCTGTTTCTAAGGGACGCTGTCGACCTGGTCCAGGCGCCCTTCCTGGTTCCCATGGTAGGGGAGCTCCACGGGCTGCTGAAGATCATGATGGATCCAGCCGATTATCACTACAAGGATTCAGGCCAGGCTGATAAGGGTTATTATGACAACACCAGTGTTGACCGGCTGGCGCAGTTTTACAGCGCCCTTGACCAGGTCGCTGACAATACCAATCTGAGCAGTGATATTCTGGCCATGGCCGGACAGGTGGTGGATTACATGGTCAACGAAAAGGACCCGGTCGAGATCGAGTCGGACATGGGGCGCATGATGAAGGTGAGGTTTTTCCAGCACTGCATGTATGACGCCTCCGGGTATGCCGTGGACCTGCCGGCGGGCGATTACACCCTTCCTTCAAACGGCATATCCTCAGGGGATATCTCATCACTGGAAATTCCGATCGGCATGAAGGTAACGCTCTACGATGGTTCCGGCAATTCCGTGGAATTGACTTCCAACGACCGCTGTCTCACCGATAATCTCGTCGGTGCGACCGTGAATAACTGGAACGACCGGGCGACGCGCGTCAGGATCGAATATGACGTCACCAAGCTGGCCAAGCTGCTGGGGAAGATGACCATGAGCTGCGATTACCCGATGTGGGTCAACGGCAGTTACACGCCCCCGGCGAGCAGGGATCTGGTCCTTACCGGCGACTATACCAGGAATACGGATCTGGGCAACGCCACGAAGGGACTAGTCAAGCTGCTCTATGGTCTCAATAATGTGATTGCCAATGATTCCGAAGCGCGGGACATCATTGACAGCATCCTTGCCGAAGACGTGGCGGCGCTTCTTAACGCACCGGACGGCACGGCCAAGATGAAGAGCGCCATTATCAACCTGTCCGAGTACTTCGGCACCCATGAGTTCGGGGACAATGCCTACGACACGGTGGCGGACTACCACAACACGAATCCCTATGTCAACGCCTCTCTTAAGGAAACTGTCCGCGACATGGTTCCAAACGTGGCCAAGCTTTTTATTCGGGACGACGACAGCTCGACACTGGACGATACAATGAAGATCTTCAGCAACAGCAGCGGCCGCTCGCCGGTGGAGGAACTCACCGTTTCGCTGGCCAAGCTGAAGAACGCCGGGATCGATTACAATACGGTGACCCTTGAGCCTTCCATCAAGAGAATGCTTGAGTACAATGGCCGCGGACGTTTGCGTTCCGCCGACGGAAGCTGGTCGAGTCTGTCGTACCTGGATCATCTTGTTTTTACGATAGCGGGAAGTTATAATTTCGGTTTCCTGACCCAGCTGAGTAGCGACGGCGAGGAACCGGCGAGCAACTGGAACCGCACGCACGGTGCATCAACGAACGGCATCATCACCATAAACGACTCGATGTATGCCCTGACCTCCGGACAGGTTACGGTTGCCGGCTGCTCCCTGGGGATGCACTCCTATTCGCTGGCCCTTGACGAGCGGCTGGACCAGGGCGACCATGTTGCCCGGAGCTCATTTCCGTACTCTGTTAACTCCTACGGCTCACACAAGTTTTATCTCGGCTATGATTTCCCGACCCTCGGACTGCTCCCGGCGGGATGCGCCGGCGATGCCGGCATACCCAACGGCGGTGAGACTGCAGTCTCGGTCACTAGCAAACAGACCCTTTCCACAACGGGCAGTGAAAATGATTACCGGACCTATTTCCCGAAGGTTGCTGACGGAAAGGGCATTTTGAATACCGCACAGTTCCTCATGAGCTGGCTGGCCCGCTCATGCTGGGACGGCGGCGGACCCTACTATTACAGCCCGGAGAAAGACAACAAGGACGCCGACACCATGACCTTCAACTGGCCGGGCAAGGGCAACCGCACCGTGTGCCGCTATTACAAGCCGAACGGTGAAGTATATGCCTACGTGTACAAGCCCAGCTCCACTGTGTCCACATGGGAGTATTGGTATCCCCACAAGGGTCACACGGCTGAAAATGCCAATGATGTTTCAGACAATCCGGACAATGATTCAGATGTGAATTCCCAGCGGGCGAACCGGTACCGGCCGGTGCTTGAATCGGATTATTTCGTCATAACCTATGATGATGGCGGTCGGAAATATCTTGCGCCGCCCATGAATGCTGGTGGTGACAGCTGGGTGGATGGAACCAGCGGAAATGACATGTTCCATCTCAACCAGAGTTCAAATGGCAGCAGGACAAGCGGTAATTTCAGGTTCTTCGAAAAGATTCCTGAGCAGAGCGCCATCCGCGAATGCCGCTCGCAGGAGGAAGCGATGTATCGGAACCTCCAGTGGTTCCTGCTTGAGAAAAAATTTGTATTCACCATTCCGATGTACATGAAGGCTGCCCTGGCAGGCATAACCCTCGGTCATAGCGGCGCCTTTGTAATAATTGAAGCCAACGGTGCGGTTGGCCTGGCCAATGCCCGCAAGGGTGATGAGAACGGCCATTGGGCATCCGATCATTATTATTCGTCAAAAATCCATCTTGGCGATGTGGCAACGGCCAATGTCCCGGATTACAGGGATTCCAGCAGGCCCGGGGACGGCCGTATACTCGTATTTGTAAGATACCTCAACCTGGCGCTGATAACCATTTCTAATGATTATCTCTTCGGGACCATCCTGGGGAACGGCTATGTTCTTCCCGATGCTGTGGGGAGGAATATAGATCCCGTTGTGCGTATGGGATTCTTGAATGCCGATGTTGACGGGACCGATCAGAACGAGGGCTACATTCAATCATCCAATGCAGACATCGGCGTTGACGGCACTACCCTCTGGGACAACCGGAATAAGTTCTTCCCGCTTCTCCTGGCCATAACCGGAACGCTGTGGGAAGGGACCAGCTATACCAAGACGACTTCCGGTCATAATTACAACTATACCGTGTCGCAGCACAAGTATCCCCTTGCGGACCTTCTCGAAGGAATCTTTATACCGCTTTCGAAGCCGCTGATGCGCTACTACACGGCCGATAACCGGTGGGTGCCCAGGGTGAAAACCGAATCAGGGTTTGATTACCAGTATTTCAACCCGAATACGGCCCATGACACGACCCCGTACCTCCCGCGAGAGGTCGCTACAAACGGCACAACGCCTCTCAGGACGGTACTCAGCGTAATGACCGGCAGCGGGATGACGGATACCAACGGGCTTCTGCCCATGGTCACCGACAATACGCGGCTGGTGACCCGCCTCATGGCGTTGCTGCAGAAACTGGGCGAAACACCCAACAGCGCCCAGCGCCAGAATGTTGCGCTTGGTCTTGAACAGCTGATGACGGCTATGAAGATCAACAAGAGCGAAGCCATAACCAACGGCTATCATAAGACCCTTAATTACACCAATTACCAGTGGGTATTCTCGCAGAGAAACGAGGACATTTCCCTCGAGGACTTCCTCGGGTATGAAGGGCCGTTCAGGACAGGCGCCGGGAATGAAGCCCATGATGCCCAGTGGACCACATTTACAGATTCCATGAGCAAACTGAAGCAGTTCGTCGGCGGCTCCCGCGACATCACGCCGAACCTGGTGAATATCGTCAATGCCGTCCTGGCCCAATCCCTGACCGAAGAGCAGGTCCACGGGCTCCTGTACACGGCGGGCAAGATCTTCGCGAAGCACGACAGCGCCGGCTGGCACTACCACGGGTACGACCATGGCACGGGGAATACGGACGCTTATGACCAGCTGATTGACATGGTGGCCTACCTTCCCCAGGTGCATGACGTGATGAAAACGTCCGGCGGCACCGGAGAGAAATACGAACGGATGCTGAAGAATGTCGATATTCTCCTCAAGAACAACGACAGCATCCTGAATTACGCGGTGACGACCATGACGACGCCTTACTCTATGCAGTATATCATTGAGGACCTGGACCGTTTCCTGGGCTGGAGCATTGTCAGCGATCCCAATTCGCCCCTCTGGGACGACCTGGTGCTGATGCTGGAGGCCATGGCGGACATGAACGATCCGAGGGTTGATATCAATGTGATTATCAAGAACCTTGGATTCCAGGCCGATTAATAAAGGCGTAAGTACGGTATTAAACGGCAGAACACCCGCCCGTTGCAGGACGGGTGTTCTTTTTGCGCGTTTTGCATACATGGCTTTCCCATGATTTGATCCGAGCGATGTTCAAAGACAATGGCAATCCGGCAGCTATCTGGCTCCTCTGGATTCGCAATCACACCTTCAATAAATTTCTTGACTCCCCTGTTGATAATGGGTAACTATTATTTATAGTTCAACCAAATACGGTTCATGGAGAAGAACAGATGAGACGGTATATCCAGAAGGTGCTGGCCCCGGTGGACGGATCGGAATCCTCGAAGAAGGCGCTGGAAATGGCCATCGTCATAGCCAAGGAGTCCCACGCGAAATTGACGGTCCTGGAGGTCGTGGAGGAATTCGGCCCGTTGCCCGGATTTTACGGCGCCGCGCCGGAGGGGGTCGACCGCGTGAAGTGGCTCTCGGAGCAGCGCTTCGAGGAAGTCCATCCCATGCTGGACCATGAGAACATCGAGTGGGACCGGATCGTGGTGGAGGGATACCCGGCGGACAAGATCTGCGAGATCGCGGAACAGGGCGGGTATGACATGATCGTCATGGGCAGCAAGGGCCGCTCCGCCGTAGCGCGGTTCCTGGTCGGCTCCATATCCGACCGGGTGGTGCACCACGCCCATTGCTCCGTGTGCGTCGTTAAATAGCGGGAATTTCCGGAGCTCCCTTTTTAAAAGGCTGCGGGATTGGCCGTGGGTTATTGATACGATTAATAGATATATTAAAAAATGCAATTGTTCTTGCTTTTTTTGTCATTGCGAGCAAAGCGAAGCGATCATGAGTATCATTACATATAGGATAATGATGAAAAGGTTTCCCATGTCTACATTCTGAATCAAAATCAAGATCAAGATTGATGCATCGCTCCGATGTAATCGGGACTCCTCGCAATGACAGATTTGATCGCAGCGCGCGCAAACCCCGGAGCTCTGCTCCGGGGATGAGAACGCGCAAAACATTATGCGACAAAATACCCCGTATCTTGCTGCGGGGTATTTTATCATTATCTGCCATTTTTAAGAGGGTTTCTAATTAATGCTTGCAAATATATTCATTGAAAATATTACGAATATCAGACATTGTGTACAACTTATTGATTAGCTGAATCCGCCCCCGCAGCCGAAGGTGGCGTGGGCGAAGCGTATAGATTTTAATAAGTTATACAGCAAGTATTATATTTCATAGATTTCCTTTAAAAGAACAATAATACATTTTTTGTAACATTTTATTATAGCATACTCAAAAGTAATTGGTTTCTAAAAAGTCCCGGAGGGGCTTTATAATGCGGATATGCCATCGGCCAGGAACGATAATTTCATGTAGACTCCTTCATTATTTTTATATCCTTATTGATTTTATCGTTGTTTATGTATACTATTATGATATGGATTATTGGCGCGAGTACGCTCAGCGGTGATTGATAACATGACCATTTCTCTCCAGACAGGATTGAAGCAATCACAAAAGCTGGTAATGACCCGGTCCCTGCAACAGGCTATTGAGCTGTTACAGCTTTCCACGGTAGAACTCTACGACAGAATATCAGATGAACTTGTTGAAAACCCGGTCCTGGAAGAGGACGGCGTCGTCATGTCCTCGCAGACGACGCCGGGAACGGACGTTGAAGCCGGCGTCGCCAGGAACCTGAGCGGCGACGAGTCGCTGATAACCAGGGGCGAGGAACAGCGGGCGATGTACGAGGACGCCAGCGATACCGGCTATTCCGACGAGGAAGATAGAAAGAGAAATTATTTCGAGAACATAACGGCCCAGGAGGAATCCCTCTCCGAGCACCTGCTCTGGCAGGCGCGGATGACGGCCCGTGATGAGCGCGAGCTGAACATCTACCAGGCGATCATAACGTCCATCAATGAGAACGGGTTCCTGGACGAGGACCCGGCCGAGCTCCTCAAGGACATCTGCACTCCCGCCGACGCTGAGCGGTTCGCCGGAGCCGTCAGCCTTTTTGACCCCGTCGGGTGCGCCGTCCGGGGCGTCCGGGAAAGCCTGCTGGTCCAGTGCGGCCATTTTTATCCCGCCGACGACGTGCTCAGGAGGATCGTGGCCGACTGCTTCGAGCATTTCGAGAAGCTGGATTACAAGAAAATCGCCGGCACCCTCGGCATGGCCATGGCGGACGTGCTGGAGAAGACGAAGATGATACAGAACCTTGATCCGTATCCGGGCCGCCAGTATTCGAACAGAACCATCCGCTATATTGTCCCCGACATCGACGTCCGCCTGGTGGACGGGGAGATCATCGTGGGCCTCAATGACGATTGGGTCCCGGGGCTGCGCATCAATTCATACTATATTTCGCTGCTGAAGAAAAAAAACATTGAAAAAAAATTAAGGGACTATATTCAGGATAAAATGCAGTCGGCCCGTTACCTCGTGAAAAATATAGCGAACAGGCGCGCCACGATACTCAGGGTTGTCGAATCCATCATGAAGCGCCAGCGCGAATTCCTGGAAAAGGGGCCGGGCCATCTGCATCCGCTGACGCACAGCGAGGTGGCGCGCGAGCTGGGCCTCCACGAGTCGACCGTGAGCCGCGCCACCAGCAACAAGTATGTGCAGACCGGGTGGGGGGTCTTTGATCTGAAATATTTTTTCGTGTCGCGGCTCAAGGCCGGCCAGAACAGCGCGGAGGTGTCGTCCGACGAGGCCATGAACCTTATTCGTGACGTCATCGAGCGCGAGAACGCGGAGCGGCCCTACAGCGACGAGGAGATCGTGAGGATACTCGGCAAGGCGGGCATGCATGTGGCCCGCCGAACCGTCGCGAAATACCGGGGGATTCTGAACATCCCGACGTCCGGTAGACGAAAGAAGATCAATAAAATTAAAACAGAGGAGCGTACATGAACATCACAGTAACCGGAAGGCATCTGAATGTCTCGGATAGCCTGCGTGACTATGCGGAAAAAAAGATAAAAAAGCTGGACCGGCATTTCAATCAGCTGATAGACGCGCACATCATACTGTCGGTTGAAAAGCTGGACCATATTTCCGAGGTCGTGCTGAACGGCGACGGTGTGCAGTTCCACGGCAAGGAAAAAGCGGCCGATCTCTTCTCCGCTATTGACCTCCTGTTCGAGAAAATGGAGAAACAGGTCCGCCGTTACAAAGAGAAGCACCAGATGCACAAGGGCCCCGAACGGGGCGAGGTCGCTTCCATAGATGTCACCAGCAACGGGGGAAAAGAGGTGGTCCTCCGGCAGGTAAGCAACAAGCCTGTCGACAACATCGAGGCGCTGCTGCAGATGAGGGTCGATAAGAAAGACTATATCCTGTTCAAGAAGGGCGACAGCAAGATAGAGACCGACGTGTCGTCGTCGAACAAGAATTACGCGGTCATTTTCCGGGGGACGAACGGCCTGAAGATGGTCGAGGTTCCGGCCGACAAGACGGAAAGCGGCTCCCATGCCGGTCATTTTGTCACCTATGCCCTTGATATTTTCGATGACACCCCGGCCAATCCGCGGGTGGAATTCAAAAAGCTCAGTTCATGCGATATGTTGAAGCTCACGCTCCACGAGGCGATACTCGAGATTGAAAAATCCAGGCAGCATTTCCTGCCGTTTTTCAACATCGAGTCCGAGTTCATCAACATCATAAGCAAGAACGGCAACAAGTATGAAGTGATGGTCCCGGCTTTCTAAAGCCGGCGCGGCCCGGCGGACCGCGCGTCGTTGCGCGGCGCGCCGGGGGCGTATGCCGTCTGTTTGCAGAAATTAACGTTTCGCGGCGCCATATAACACAATAAATGGAAAACAAGATACTGGTTAAAAATTTTCTTGAGAACACCGGGGTGATAGATCTGCAGATACGCCTGGTGGCGGGCGCGTCCGGTCTCGAAAAGGAGATCAGGATCGGCGACATCAACAGGCCCGGCCTGACCCTTGCCGGGTTCTACGAATTTTTCGCCCATGATCGCATACAGATATTCGGCCTGGGAGAGAGCGCGTACCTGCGCCAGCTCTCGGCCGATGACAAGCGGGACGTCATATCGAAGTTTTTTTCATACGACGTGCTCTGCTGCGTTTTTACCCACGACGAGGAGCCGGACGGACAGTTCCTCGAGGTCGCGGACCGGAAAGGCGTGCCGGTCTTCGTGACCCGCAAGGACACGACCAGGTTCACCAGTTCGCTTATCTATCTCCTGAACGAGGCCTTCGCCCCGGCCATATCGATGCACGGCACCTTCGTTGACGTGTACGGCATCGGGGTGCTCCTGATCGGCAAGAGCGGCGTGGGCAAGAGCGAATGCGCCCTGGAGCTCGTCGAGCGGGGCCACCGGTTCATCGCCGACGACGTGGTCATGGTCAAGCGGGTGGACGAATCCATCCTGATGGGGAGCGGATCGCCGATCCTCAAGCACCACATGGAGATCAGGGGGTTGGGCATCATCAACGTGAAGGACATATTCGGCATCCGCTCGGTGCGGGACCGCAAGCGCGTCGAGCTCGTCGTCATCCTCGAGGAATGGGTCCAGAACAAGGAGTATGACCGCCTCGGCCTCGAGGAGCAGACCTACCCGGTCCTCGACATCGACGTGTCGAGCATCATGGTGCCGGTCAGGCCGGGAAGGAACATCCCCATCATCGTGGAGACCGCGGCGCTGAACCAGCGCCTCAAGAAGCTGGGCATATTCACGGCCCGCGATCTGGACCGGAACATCCAGGAGAACCTGATGAGGGAGAAGAACAGGCGATGACCGAGCGCGAAGTGGTCGTGAAGAGCGACGCCGGCGTGCACGCGCGGCCGGCAATGATGATCGTCAAAGAGGCGATGAAATATCCTTGCGATGTGAAGCTCATCAAGGATGACGTGGAGGCCGATTGCAAATCTATCATGTCCGTTCTGGGACTGGCAATAATATCCGGGTCCAGGCTTATCGTGCGGGCCAGCGGCGAAGGGGAAGTGAAAGTCGTTGAAACGATTGTCGCGATGATAGAGAACAATTTCAGGTCCCATGAAGAACCTTCTCAAAAAAATTAATTTTTTTCCGGAGGATACCCGCGTGCAGGACGTCCTGTTCCTGGTGGGTATCTTTGTCTTTATCTCTATCCTTATCATCGGCCTGTTCCCGGGCAAGAACGTCAAGATCGGCAGGAGCCAGGAGTTCTTCATTTTCGCGGCCATGACGGTGCCCATGGTCGCCGCCCTCTACTTCATCATCATGTCGCTGCGCCGGAACCTGTATACCGGCATGCCGGGCACACGGTCGAGCATCCAGAGCAAGATGGCGATGGCCTTCGTGTTCGTGGCGGTGCTTCCCTCTCTGCCTCTGGTCTTCACATCCAATTACCTGCTGAACCAGATCCTATCGAGCATTGTCCTGGACAAGACCTCCACAGCGCTGAACGAGGCGGTCACCATGTCCAACGATCCGGTGGTGCAGATGATGGAGGACATGCGCGGCGAGCTCCAGGCCGTCAGGTACCAGATGGACAACGGCACCCTTTCGGTGGCCACGCAGGACGGGAGGTTTTACGTGCGGAACATGTACGCCATGAAGGGCATATCCGCCTACAGCTTCAACCTCTACCTGGGAGAAGGGACCAACAGCCTCTGGCTCCTGGACGACATGCCCGACGACGTCCAGAAGGCCGTGGGGGATTTTTATTCCGTGTCCGATCTGAAGGAGAATTCCCGTATCGACAAGCTGTCAATACAGAAGAGGGATTACCTGGCCGGGGCCCTCAGGTACAATAATTATCTCCTGGTCCTCTGCAAGAGCATCCCCGAGGACATGGCGAAAAGGACGGTTCTCTTTTCGCAATCCCTGAACGATCACCGGCGCCTGGCCAACATCATAAACGACCTGAAGAGCGACAGCGGCCTCTATCTCTTCGGCATCACGCTGTTCATCATCATCGTATCGGTGCTCATGAGCCTCTATCTCTCGAAGAATATCGTCAGGCCGGTACTTGAGCTGTCCGAGGCGGTGCGGGACGTTTCCGGGGGAAATTTCGACATATCGCTCTACCGGGACTCGGAAGACGAGCTCGGGGTCCTTTTCAAGTCGTTCAACCGCATGGTCTATGAGCTCAACCGGAACCGGAGGATCATATACCAGAAGCAGCGCCTGGAGGCGTGGCGTGAAATGGCCCGCCAGGTGGTCCATGAGATCAAGAACCCCCTGACGCCGATCCAGCTTTCCGCCGAGCGGATACGGAAGCGCTATATCGAAAATCATCCGGACATTAAAAATATCATCATGGCCGGGACCGAGACCATCGTCGAGGAAGTGGGCGTGCTGAAGAACATACTGAGCGAGTTCACCGAGTTCGCCAGGCTACCCGAGATGAAGCCGGTAAAAACCGACATCAACGCGCTGATAGAAAGCTGCGTCAACCTCCACGCGGGCCATGAGCAGGTCGCCTTTCACGCGGAAATAGACAGAAGAATTCCGGAAATCTATATTGACAAGAATCTGATAAAACAGACACTGAACAATCTGATACAGAACGCCATCGATGCCGTCGACAAATCCGGGAACATCTATATCAAGTCCCAGCTGGTCGCCGGCGAGGGCGTGGACATGGCGCGGATATCCATACGCGACGACGGCATCGGCATCATGGAGCGCGACAAGGAGAAGATATTCAATCCGGGATTCTCGACCAAGTCGTCCGGGACCGGCCTGGGCCTCGCCATCGTCGAGAAGATAATCATGGAGCACCGGGGCGAGATCTCATGCAATTCTGAATACGGCAAGGGCACTGAGTTCGTGATCGAGCTGCCCATCATAAATTGAGGAATATCAATCATGGCTAAGATACTGGTTGTCGACGACGAGATTAACATAATCAAGACCCTGAGCTCGATTTTACAGGACGAGGACCACGTGGTGTATTCCGCCAAGACCGGGGAAGAGGCGACGGAATTTCTGCGGATCAACGACGTCGACCTCGCCATCCTGGACGTGTGGCTCCCCGATGTCGACGGCATCGACCTGCTGGAGCGGATCAAGGCGGTCAACCAGGAAATGGCCGTGATCATGATATCCGGCCACGGCTCCATCGACATAGCGGTCAAGTCGACCAAGCTGGGCGCCTACGACTTCATCCAGAAGCCCCTGGCGATGGAGCGGGTCCTGACATCGGTGAACAACGCCCTGGAGCACATGCGCCTCAGGAAGGAGAATATCAAGCTCCGCAAGGAGTACCACATCGACGAAGAGATGATCGGCAGCTCCCCGAAGATCGAGGAGATACGGGAGATCGTCGAGACCGCGGCCAAGACCAACGCCCGCGTCTTCATCACCGGCGACAGCGGCACCGGCAAGGAGCTGGTGGCGCGCGCCATCTACCACCGCTCCAAGAGGTCCGACAAGCCCTTCGTGAAGGTGAACTGCGCGGCCATCCCCAACGAGCTGATCGAGAGCGAGCTCTTCGGCCACGAGAAGGGCGCCTTTACCGGCGCCATTAACCGGCGCATGGGCAAGTTCGAGGTCGCCAACAAGGGGACCATGTTCCTGGACGAGGTCTGCGACATGAGCGCCTCGGCGCAGGCCAAGGTGCTCCGGGTGCTGCAGGAGAACCAGTTCGAGCGGGTCGGCGGCAACGAGACCATCACCGTGGACGTGCGGGTCATCGCGGCGACGAACGTCGACGTGAAAAAGGCGGTGGAGGAGGGATCGTTCCGGGAGGACCTGTTTTACCGGCTGAACGTGATCCCCATCCATGTGCCCACCCTGGCTGAGCGGATGGAGGATTTTCCGCTCCTGGTGGAGTATTTCCTCCAGCGCTTTTCGGAGGAGCACGGCATCGGGCTGAAGCAGCTCGACGAAGCCGGCATGAAGGAGCTTACCAGGCACAGCTGGCCCGGCAACGTGAGGGAGCTGAAGAACGTGATCGAGCGCCTCAGCATCATGGTGCCGGAGGAGGTGATAGGCAAGGAGGACATACAGAAACACCTCGAGGCCTATGATTATGACGATTTCGTCACCAAGGACCTGTCTTCGCTCAAGAAGGCCCGGGAGGAATTTGAAAAGGACTTCATCGTCAAGGTGCTCAAGAAGAACGACAGGAACGTCACCGGCGCGGCCAAGGAGCTCGGCATCGAGCGGACCAACCTGCACCGGAAGATCAAGCAGTACAATATCAATATCGACAAGATTTGACGCAGCCGCACGGCAGGTTTGGATACATGGATTCCCGCGATATTTACAAGGATATGACATCGGTATTGAGAAAAGGCCGTTACCGCGACCGGATCCTCCTGTACCGCGGCGAGGAGGAACTGGACCGGCTTTCCGGATGGGTCTGCCGGAAGGAGCGGTCCCGCGGCGAAGAGAGGGACGAGGACCTGAAAAAGCTCGTCGAATCGTGCCTCAAGTGCTCCGGGGTCGAGGAAAAGAAGTTCGGCATCGGGACGGGGACCAACAGGGTCATGATAATCCTCAACTCCCCGCAGCTGGTCAACGTTGTCGAAAAAAAAGTATTAAAGAAGGATTCGGTGGATCTCCTGAAAAAGATCGTCCAGGCCGCGCAGCTGTCATTCAACGATTGCTACATCACGAACCTGGTGAAATGCGAGGTGGCCGATCCGCTGATGAAACCGAGCCAGATCGTGAAAAACTGCGAATATATCATCAGTCGTGAGATAGAGTTCATTAAGCCGCGCATAGCAATCGTGTTCGGCGACATTATTCCCCTTCAGAAGATTATAAAGGAAAGCGTTGACCTTGTCTGGTTCAATATCGAGCACCCCATCACCCTGCTGAAGAACCCCGACTTGAAGCGCAATGCCTGGAATACGCTCAAGCTTATCATGGAGAAGATGAAGGAATTGTATCTTCTGTGAGCCTAATGTCAGAATTCGAAGGAGTACCCGGCTCCAAGACTGATCGAAAGCTGTTCGCTTTTTAATTTGCATTTGATTCTGGCCGACCAGCCGGGTATATTATTGGCGCTGGAATCGAAAAATGGGTTATAATAGTATTGGTTCTGTTCGCCTTTGGCGGTCAGGTAGAGGTATTCCAGTTTCGCGGCCATGAAAATCCTGCTGGAAAACGTATAGCGTAATTTAAGGAAAGGCATTAAGGCGGTTCCGGAGCTGTCGTTTTTCGAGATCTTGCCGCGCAAGATGTGATCATCAATGTCCTTGGCCTTGAGGTATGGAGAAAAGCGTATGGCGGCGATGATTTCAAGGGTCCCCTTTCCTATCGGGACCATGAAAACAGGCGTAACCTGCAGTGTGAAAATGTAATAGTTTAACTTGTAGGTTATGACTTTGCCGAGAAGTTTTTTGTAATCCGGCCTTCCGATATATATTGGAGAAGAAGTATCATAAGCGCTGATCTGCTCGACATTGCTGCACCAGTAATTCATGTACTGGTGCATGAATCCGGCTCCTAATTTCAAAGAGAAGAAAGATACGGTAAATAACCTGACCGACATATCCGCTTCGGTAAAAACAGCGTTAAGCCTCGCATCGCTTTCAGAATAGATGGTTTTGATCTTATGGAAGGGGACCCAGTCGGAATCCTTCATCTTGCCGACCTGTTTGTCGATATTGACATGGACGCCGTAGTGAATCGTGAGCCTGTTCAATAGATTCAGGTTCAAATCCACGTAGAACATGAAAACATCGAGGGGGAATTTTAATTCGCTGATAGGAAAGTGATAATAATTAACGCCGCCGCGGGTAAGGGTTCTACCGCCGATCTGATACAGCGTGTAGAAAAAGAAGCGCTCAAAACCGTTTTCAATGTTAAATTGGCCGATTGTCGTTCCCGACTCGGCTTGAGGGCTGTCAATCGTACCTTTAAGTGTCCCCTCGTCCTTTTTTATTTCATCGCCATGGACGGCATGTACACCGAGAGCAAAGAAGATTAATGAGAGAAGAATGGCTTTATTGACTGATTTTTTTAGACAAGATCGCTTTGACGACACTGCCATCAACCTTTCCCTTGAGTTCCTTCATTATTTCTCCCATTATTTTGCCGATTTCTTTCTGCGTAATCGTACCGATGGCGGCTATTTTATCCGTTATATATTTTTCGATTTCATCTTCCGACATCTGTTTGGGAAGGTATTCCTCGACTACGGCAAGCTGTTTTGTCTCGTTATCGACCAGGTCCTGGCGGTTTCCTTTTTGAAATTCTTTTATCGATTCGCGCCGGCGTTTGGCCGATCGGCTTACTATTTCTATTAATTGATCATCGGTGAGGTCTTTGCCCGTTTTGCCTTTTTCATAGGCAAAGTCGGATTTGATCATTTTCAGCGTTTCAATTCGAACGGTATCGCCGCTTTTCATCGCGGTTTTCAGGTCGCTGTCAATTTTTTCAAGAAGGTTCATCAGTTTCTCCTTGTCTTGTGTCTTGTGATGTTTATTAGTTTGCATTATATTTTATTCTGTCAATTAGATTTTATCCTGAATGAACAAGCTGTGAAATCAATTACTCTGACACCATAATAATCTTTATATTGACTTTTAATATTATATAAAGTTATTGTCACATAATCAATTCCAGGATTATGAAAACCGCTTTATCAGAATAGTATGCTTCATACATTACAATATCATGTTAGCTGACGTTTATATATCATATCCGCTTGAAGAATTTTATACCTATCGTGTCCCTGTCGGCATGAATATTGCCCCTTATTCGAGGGTCAGGGTAAATTTTGCCGGTAAGAATCTGACTGCCTATGTCCTGAGAGTACATGATAATGAGCCTAAAGATTTCGAATTAAAAGATATCATCGATCTGATCGATCATGATCCGATTTATGACGAACGTCTCATGGATTTGGCCCGTTATACCGCTTTAAATTATCTATCTTCAATAGGCGAAGCTTTGGCAATGGCCCTTCCTTCGGGTTTAAAACCATCGAAGCGTTACAAGATACCCTTCGATAAGCTAGGTGTCGTCATTGAAACTCAGCTTAATCATGAACAGAAAATAATCTTTGATGATATAATAGATAATAAAGCTGCTCTGGCCCACTTGATCTTTGGCATCACGGGCAGTGGAAAAACGGAGATATACATCGAATTAGCGCGAAGACTCATCCCGCAGGGATTGTCGGTCATTTATCTTGTGCCGGAAATATCCCTGTCATCCATGATATTCGAGCGTATGTACGGCGTTTTCGGCGATGACCTGATTATATATCACAGCCACCTTACTCCCAATCAGAGGCTCCACAACTGGATCCGTTTTTACCGGGGCGAGGCCCGTATCGCCGTGGGGACCCGCTCGGCCGTATTTCTCCAGTGCCCGAAGCTTGGCATGATCGTTATAGATGAAGAGCACGATGGTTCGTACAAGGAGCACAGCACGCCGCGGTACAACGCGCGCCGCATCGCCCTGTATCGGAGCAAAACCGAAGGGGCCCTGGTGGTCATGGGGTCGGCGACGCCGGCCGTGGAGACTCTTTATGCGTGTGAAAAGGGCGTCATGAAGCTTCATACCCTGAAGAGCCGTTATGGCAACGCCTCTCTCCCGGAGATAGAGATCGTCAGGATCAATTCCACCAAGCCGAAACATATCATTTCAACCGCCCTGAAGCTCAATACGAAACGGACCATTGATGCGGGCCGCCAGGTGATATACCTGCTCAACAGGCGCGGATTCGCCCCCATTGTGATCTGCGGGAAATGCGGGTGGACCATGGAGTGCCCCCAGTGCAGCATAGGCATGAATTATCACAGGGACCGGCACATGCTCTGTCACTATTGCGGGCACCGGCAGGCCGTTCCGGCCGCATGCCCGAAATGCGGGTCAGAGCAGATTGAAAAAGTCGGTTCTGGGACCCAGCGCGTAGAGGAGATCATCGAAAAGGAATTCCCCGATTTCACCATCTTCCGCCTCGACCAGGACAGCTCCCGAAAAAAGGACACGGTGCCGGAGCTGATCGCCCGCATGAACCGCGGCGAGGTCAATATCCTGGTGGGGACACAGCTTGTGGCCAAGGGCTTCGATTTTCACAACATCACCCTCGTGGGCGTTCTCCTGGCCGATATCGGCATGAACATGCCCGATTTCCGTTCTTCCGAGCGCATATTTTCCCTCCTCATGCAGGTTGCCGGCCGCTCCGGCAGGGGCGACGCGCCGGGCAGGGTCATCATACAGACCCTGGACGATCAGAACCCCCTGTTCCGCTTCATTCGAAATCATGATTATTACGGATTTTACAGATCGGAGCTGGAAGCGCGGAGGATGCTCCAGTATCCGCCATTCACGCGGCTGGCGCGCCTCCTGGTCCGGGGCGCCAATGAGGCCAGGGTGATCGCCTCGATCAATTCCCTGAAGCAGGCCCTGGAAGAACAGGCCGCGGCGCTCAAGGCGGATATCAGGATCCTGGGGCCGTCTTCGGCGCCGTTCGGCAGGATCGGGGGGAATTACCGCCATCACATTATCGTTAAATCAAGCAGCGTGACGGCCCTTCAGGAAACCATTGGGGCTTCCCGGGGAGCCGTTACGGGCAGGGATGTCTATCTCGAGATCGATATCGATCCCTATGAGCTGATGTAGGGTATTATTTTTTATCCAGCTCGGTTTTGATTATCTGGTCCAGAATTTCAGCCGGGGGTACGCCCACCAGCCGTCTGCCGCCGATGAAAAGGGTGGGTGTGGCGTCCACGCGGAGCTGCTTGGCCAGCTTCATGTGCTCTTCAAGGCGCCGGGTCGTTCCTTCCGAATTCATTGCCGCCAAAAACCGCGTTTCATCCATCCCCTTCCGTTCGTTTTGACTGATCTGGTTAAAAGCCGTAATAGCCAGTGCCGGCGCATAGCGTGTATGGGTGTTCTGATAGTCCGCGAAGTGCTTAAGGATATATTGATCGAGGATCCCCGCGTCCGACGCCGCGATGAAGGCCCGTGAGGCCACGCAGGAATTGACGTACACGGTCCGTTTCATTTCACGGTTGCACCCCATGTCCAGGGGGTAGTTGTAGTACACGGTCTTGATGCGGTCCCTGTATTTAGCCAGAAGGAATGTTTCGATCCTGTAAAACTCATAGCAGGCGCTGCAGAGGAAATCGGTGAAGGCCACGATGGTCAGGTCGGCCTTCGGGTTTCCCAGTACGATGCCGGTATCCGGCAGGTCGAGCTTCTCAACGGGCGACTTGTAGAAGTTCGAGATGAATGCCGCGGCCCTGTCATCGGGGAGCTTCGCTTTTTCCGTCTTCATCTTGAGTATGTAGGATGTTGAGAAAACGGCGAAGCCAAGGAGAAATATGAAGAGCACGAAGGCCAAATAGAAGGCCTTGCGGTCCGGAGAAGGCTCTTTGGGCAGTATCAGGTCGCGGTAAACCCCGGGAAGGGAAAACTGGGTGTCCCTGGCCGCGGTCCTATACCAGACAACGACCAGGGCGAGCATCGCGATGTTTACCGCGTAGGTGGCGATGCAGAATTTACACAGGAGCTGCGTTATGATCAGTATGACACCCAGTGCAATGTCGGCCAGGACCGCAGCTACCGAGAGGGGCATGATCATGGCCAGGGCGTAGTCGTGATAGCGGCCTTCGGCGTAATCCGCTATAAGGAGGATGAAGAGGGCCAGAAGGTACCAGAGCAGCCCATAGGCGGCCACGGGAATCGTGAACAGGGTGGAGTACCCGGACTGCGACAGCGAAAGGCAGGGGTTGACTATTCCCTCGCCGCAGGATATGGCGCCGAGCCTCATGTCGGGATAGTAATGCTGGATAAGGAGCAGTCCCGACAGGACGGCGCCGAGAACCGCAAGGGCGAGTAAGGGGTATACGATTTTTTTCATGGTTCAATCCTGCTTGATATGGATTTTTTCTCCGCAGAGGTTAAGGTAGAATTGTCCCTCAACCTCGTCAAGCCGCTCCATCAGGTGGTAGAAGGGCGAATTCCTGAACTTGGCTGTCATCCTTCCGCCGGATACGCGGCAATACATCGTTTGATTCTTATAGTACAGAGAATAGATGTCAAGCAGTTCCTCTGTCCCATTGGTCAGGTTGATGGTGATTTTTTCAAATCTCCCGAAACCCTTGAATATGAGCCCGGTGACGAACAGGGGCGCGTCCTCCACTATGATCGGGTAGGTGTACTGTCCGTAATGGATGACGTATGTCCCCTCGCGGGTTATGTTTATCGATTGGTTGAAAAATTCGATAATCTTCTTGTTTATGAAGGGCTCGCCATTATGGAACCATTTTCCGTCTTTATCGAGGCGTATCTCGTCGTTCAGTTTACCCTTTTCGAAGAGCTCTTTAATCTCTTCGGGGATTTCAGGGAAGGCATTTTCCATGGGCACATCCTATTCTTTTTTATGACATGTTGCGATCACACCCGAATCATGGGGTCTGTCAGCTTCTGGTGCTCCTCGAGGGCGAAGCGGTCCGTCATGCCCGCGATGTAGTCCCGCGCGGTGATCACCACCCCGTCCCGGGAATACTTTTTCTGGTAATCTTCCGGCAGGGTGTCCGGATGGTTCGTGTATATCTGGAAGAGGTCGCGGATCACCATTTCCGCCTTGATGGTCATGCGCGCCACCCGGTAGTGCTGGTAGAGGTTGTCCATGAGGAAATTCTTCAGCTCCAGGTTGGCCGATTCGATCTTCTGCGAGAAGGCGACGGTCTTGGCTTCCGCTTTTACGACATCGTTGGAATTTTTTATCGAGAACTGCCCGATACGGTGCAACGTGTTCTCGATCAGGTCCGATACCAGCATGTCTATGATGGAGCGGATAATCCCCTGGCGCCGCACCTTTAGGTCGCCCTTGGGCTCCCGGTTGTAGCGCTCTTCGCCCAGGACCCAGAGGGCGAGCTTTTTAACGTCGTTGGCGTTGAGGATTCCCGACGACAGGCCGTCGTCCAGGTCGTGGTTGTTGTAGGCGATCTCATCGGCCAGGTCTATGATTTGCGCCTCAAGGGACGGCTGGGTGCCCGGGGAGAAGTCCTTGTAGTCCGGGTGGTCATGGGCCGACGAATGCTTGATGATGCCTTCCCGGGTCTCCCAGGTGAGGTTCAGGCCGTTGAAGTCGGGATAGCGCTTTTCCAGCTCGTCCACCACGCGCAGGCTCTGGCGGTTGTGCTCGAAGCCGCCATGGTCGGCCAGGAGGGCGTTCAGCTCCCGCTCCCCGGCATGGCCGAAGGGCGTGTGGCCCAGGTCGTGGGCAAGGGCGATCCCCTCGGCGAGGTCCTCGTTCAGCCGCAGGGCCCGGGCTATGCTCCGGGCTATCTGGGCCACCTCGATGGTGTGGGTGAGGCGGGTGCGGTAATGGTCCCCCTCGTGGTTGATGAAGACCTGGGTTTTGTACTCCAGGCGGCGAAAGGCCCGGGAATGGATGATGCGCTCCCGGTCACGCTGGAACTCGGTGCGGTAGGGATGGGGCTTTTCCTTGAAAATCCTTCCCTTGGAGGCGGACGACAGGGCCGCGTAGGGGGCCAGCGTCTTTTTCTCCAGGTCCTGCAGGAAATTGCGATCGACCCGCACCATCAGTCCCTGCCTATCTCCGCCTCGTAGGCCTGCGATGCCGCCTTGCGGTTCATTCTTATTTCTTCGTTTGAGGGGTCCTCGTCAATGCCCCGCGTGAAGGCCTGCAGGGCCTTCTTGTACTGGCGTTTCTTGAAGTGGCACTTGCCTATATTGTTGTACGCGTCGGCCGTCATCTTCGGCTCGTTCGAGCCCTTGACGACCTGGTAGAAAGTGTCCATGGCGTTATCGTACATCTCTTTTTTCATGTAGATGATGCCCAGGGCGAAAAGGGCGTCCTTGTCCTCCGGCTCCATGACAAGGGCCTTCTGCACGAGGTTCATCGATTTCTCAAGGCTTTCCGGGTTTTTGGCGTCCTTCGAAACGAGGATGGCCTTGTTGATGAGGGCCTTCCGTCCGAGGTCGGACCGGGGATCTATCTCGATGACCTTGTTGTAGGCGTTCATGGCGTAATCGTAATTGCCCCGCTTGTAGTACATGGTGCCCATCTTGAAGTGGGGCTCCTGTATCTGGGGCCACCGTCCCGCTATCTTCCGGTACTCCGTCTCCGCCAGGTCGTAGTGCCCGCGCTCGTAATAGTAGTCGGCGATGGCGACCAGGGGAGCCGGGTCGGCGGCGTCGAGCTCCGACGCCTTCCGCCACGCGGTGATGGCCAGCTCCGGCTTGCCGGCGTGCTTGTAGGCGATACCCAGGTTGTAAAAAGCCGCGTCGTCCTTGGGGCTTATGGCCAGCGCCTTCTGGTACGCCTCGATGGCGTCATCGAAGCGCTGCGCGTCGTCCATGATGTTTCCCATGTTCAGGTAGGCCACGCGGGCGTTCTCCGTGGCCGGCTCCAGCACCGTGATCTTCCGGTACAGCTCGTAGGCGTTGTCGAGATCGCCCTTTTCATAATGGATCTCGGCGATGCGCGACAGTATCTTCACGTTGCGCTCGTTCGTTTTCCTGACCCTGTTGTAGAGCTCGAGGCTCTTGTCGTAGTTTTTCATCGAGAAATAGGCTTCGCCGATGCCCTCCAGCATGGCCGCGTCGTTTTCCCCCAGCGACTCGGCCTTGGAAAGCTCTTCCATCGCCTCCGCGGTCTTTTTCTGCCGCAGGTAGGCGATGCCCAGGTTGTAATGGTTCAGCGCGTCGTTGGGCCTGATGGCCGCGGCTTCCTTGAGGTATTTCTCGGCCTCGGCGAAATCCTTGCGCTCCGTGTAAATCACCCCCAGCCGGGAATAGGCCTTGTGGGCCACTTCGCCGATGCGGTCCGCGGCGCCCGCCTTCTTGAAATATTCCATGGCGGCGAATTCGTCCCCCTTCTGCATCAGGGCGGAGCCCATGTTGTAGAGGACCCGGGCGTTGTCCGGGGACTTCTCCAGCACATCGCGGTAGGCCGCAACCGCCTCGTCGTACTTGCCGGTCTCGTAGTAGATGTTGCCCAGGAGTATCTTCGATTCCGTATCGTCCGCGTTGATCGATGCCGATTTCTCCGCGGTTTCCAGGGCCTTGTCGAAGTCCTTCTTGTGGCGGTACGTCATGGAGAGGTTCTTGTATATGTCCGGGTTCTTCTTGTCGTAGGAGAGGGCCCGGGTGTAGAAATCAACGGCCTTGTCGTAATCGCCCTTGTCGTCGCTGATCATGCCCAGGTAGGTGAGGGCGATGGCCTTGTCGCGGTCCGGGGCGTCCGATTCCACGACGGCGTTGAATTCGCTGATCGCGTCGGTCAGGTATCCGCGGGAGTAGCTCTCTTTGCCCCGCTTGATGCCGGGGTTGTCGGAAGTGAGGTTGTCCACGCTCCGGTCCCCGTCAAAGAGGGAGGCGGGGCCGCTCTTTGATGAAGTGAACGGGGAAGGCTTTTTATAGACGAATTGCGTGAGCACCAGGACGCCGATGACCAGGAACGCCGCCACGATGGAGACGATGATGATAGGAATCTTGTCGAATTTCTTTTTACCAGGGGCCGGTTCCGTTTCGATTCCCTCGACCATGTCGGGCGCCCCGGCATTCTCCGCCCGTATGCCGAAGATCCTGTTCTTATGCCGGTGCCCGTCTTCAGGGTCCACCGGTGTTCCCGTCAGGGGGGGGGTCCTTTTATCCTGCATCACTGGCGCTCCTGTTGCTCTTCCCGCAGCTCCTGTTTCCGCACCGCGTCAAGGATGCCGTTGATGAACTGGCCGGAGCTTTCGCCGCCGTAGATTTTCCCCAGCTCAATGCCTTCATTGATGGTGATGATAACGGGGATGTCCTTGAGGAAGAGCATGGCATAGATTGAGATCCTGAGTATGGACTTGTCCACCGCGCTCAGGCGTTCGAATTTCCAGTTTTTCGAGTACTTGATTATGAGCTCGTCGATTTCGCCGATGTTCGTGATGGATCCTTCAATGAGCGTGACCGCGAAGTCACGGATGCCATCGGGGATTGGGTTCTCGACCCACTCGAGCCTGGTAAGCGTTTCAACGGGGGCCGCTGAAATCTCGTACATGTACAGGCCCTGGAGGGCAAATTCCCTGGCTTTCCGTCTGTGGCCCATTATCCTATTTGTTTGTATAGATTCGCCATCTCGATGGCGGACATGGCTGCGTCGAAGCCCTTGTTTCCCGATTTGGTGCCGGCCCGCTCAATGGCCTGCTCTATGGTGTCCGTCGTAAGGACGCCGAATATCACCGGGATCGTGGCGCTGAGGCTTATGCTGGCGACGCCTTTCGAGACCTCGGCAGCGACGTAGTCGAAGTGCGGCGTGGAGCCCCGGATGACGGCGCCCAGGCAGATGATCGCGTCGTACTTCTTGGAGGCAGCCAGGACCCGGGTCACCGCCGGGATCTCGAAGGAGCCCGGCACCCAGGCCACGGTGATATCGTCCTCGCTGGCGTTGTTCCGCTTCAGGCAGTCCATGGCCCCGCCCAGGAGCTTGTTGGTGATGAATTCGTTGAAGCGGGAAACGACAATGGCCACCTTGAGCCCGGTCGCGTCGATTTTGCCTTCTATCAGTTTCATGATTGTTGCCTTGTTGTTTATGTTGGGGCACGGAATGACATGCCTTTACAGAAATCATCGGCATTTTGCCTTTCCGTCAAGCCATTTTTTACATTGACCCCGGCCCGGGGTAGGGGAGTGACCCGGATGCGGGTCGGGAATATTTTGCGGGGGGCCATAGCCCCGGGTTTAAACCCGGGGCTATGGCCCCCCGGGCCCCCATCACCCGCGCCGCCTCAATCGCCGGCGGAGGCTCACTTCTTAAAGTTATTTATAATTTCATGTTTATCTGTTTTTGAAAGCTTGAGTTGATTGTTCGTTTTAAGGCGATGGCCATAAAAGTATTACGCCTTTCGCTCCGGAAGCCACCTCCTGTGGCATCCTCGCGACGCCGGCCCTCGTGCCCGGCGACTCGTTGTTATAAGTATTTTATAAATACCCGCGTCATGGATGACGCGGGCGTCGATCGTCTGCAGGATGCTGCATACGATCGACGAACAGTGGTAATATTTTCTTAGTTAAAGATTAACCCGCCGCAGGCGCGGGGTGAGAGGGAGCGCGAGGGTGAGAGGGCGCGTAGCCCTCTTGCCCTCGCAAATAGCTATTTCTTAGGATGCTGCATCATCGCGCCCAGTTCGAGGAACTTGCGCGTCTGCGGGTCGAACATGATGTTGAAGCCCGACTGCCAGTCCTCGTCTTTCAGGCGCTGGCGCATGCGGTCTTCGTAGGGTTTGCGCATGGAATACTTGAGCATCATGAAGGCGCGGCCCGGATTGTCGATCCACTTGCAGACGATCTCCTTGGCCCGGGGGATAAGCCGGTCCTCTTCAATGACCTCGTCCACGATGCCGAACTCCTTCGCCCCGGTAACGTCATACATGTCGCCGTTGTACATCAGGTCGCGGTATTTCCTGTCGCTGTCCATGCCGAAGCGTATGACCTCGGTCTGCACGATGGAGAGGCCCAGGCCGATCTTGATCTCGTTCATGCCGAGCTTGATCTTCGGGTGGTTCTTGACGAGGCGGTAGTCGGCGGCCATGGAGAAGATGAATCCCCCGGCCACGGCCGCGCCGTTCCAGGCGGCCACCACCGGCTTTTTGCACATGAACAGGTTGATGAGGACCTCCTCCTCCTTTTCGAAGAAGGCGATCACCTCCTTCAGGTCCTTGAAGGCCAGGAACATGGGAAGGTCGAAGCCGGAGCAGAAGGCCTTGCCGGCGCCGGTCAGGACGAGCCCCTTGATGTCGTTGTTCCCGTTGACCTCTTTGATGATCGCGGCCAGGGTATCGATGACGTCTTCGGTTATTGTATTGGTGATCCCATCGTCAAAGGTGGCGATGATTATGTTGTCTTCGGTCCGTTGTTGTAGCATGATTGTTCTCCTTTGTTGTAGGATAATCCTCCGGCGGGGTGCCGCCCTTCATCTCCCCATGGCGGCGCCATTTTAGACAAGGAAAAAATAGTCGCCAGGGACAATTTTTATTGATATTCGCCGCATCAGATATACCGATAATTATCAAAAGGTCACAATGATGAAGAAAGTCGTCATATATAGCATCGTCTGCGCGGTCATCCTGGGGTGGGGAATCGCCTTTTCCCAGGAAAAAGAAGCGCCCCGGAAGCAGGCGGGGAATAAGGCCGGTGAAGAGTATACCAGGGACGAGCGGGTCCCCCAGCTCTACAAGCGCCTCGCCGACGTCATCCAGGCCCTCAAGCTCAAGCCCGATGACGAGGGAAAATACTCGATCACGATAAGCAAGGACAACAGGTACGACCTGGTGGACCGGGTGTTCCTGCTGTGCAATAAAAGGGCTGAAATCCACTCGGCCCAGGGCCGAGTCTCGAAGATCGCGTTCAAGTATTACCAGTTCAACATGACCACCCAGGTCCGTGAATTGAAGACCATTACCGCCACCGCACCGGACAGCGGCGACCTCGGGTCGCTGACCATAGAATATGAAAACAATACCGGCCAGAAGGAGAAATTCACCCTTTCCGATCTGGAAAGGCCGGATTCCCGCAGGGATGTTATAAAGCAGTACTATTCCTATTACCTGGCCCTGGTATATCGCCTCGAATTGTATAAAGACAGTTCCTCGCGGCTCGAATCCAGCAAGATCAAACGCGCCATACAACTCGGCGAATAATCAGCCATCCGCTCAAGCCGTCCTCCTTTTTTTTCCCCTGCCGGAAAAAGAGTTTGCTTTTTTCATGTTGTTGGCCCATGGTTATGGGCGTACAAGGAGCCGGCACGCTATGAAGGAGAGGCGCACATCACCGCGCACCAGGTTCTCCGCGAAGAAAACCGGGTTTTCCGTGACGCTCGTCATGAAGCGGTTCTTCCTCAGGGACAAGGCGATCACCTGTGTCCTCCGCGATATCTCCGAGGGCGGTGCGTCCCTCCTGGTCAACGACGAGTATAAGAAGTATGTCACCGAGCGCTCCGTCGGAAACGGTGTCCGGCTGCTTTCCGAAAACCCCGAGATATCATTCCGCCTTCACCGTAAGGGGAGGGTCCTGAGGGTTCTGAACAATGAGGAAGGCGTAACGGCGGTGGTGATATTCACCCATCAGCCGGAGCAGGAAGTATATAAAAAAATTGTTGACAATGGCCGTTACTAAAAAATAGTAACCATAATTTGTGAAGCAGATGGTTTCACACCATCGGGCGATTAGCTCAGCTTGGTTAGAGCGCCTGCTCGACACGCAGGAGGTCACTGGTTCGATCCCAGCATCGCCCACAGACAGACGGGATTATTGTTTCCGTACCCCCTCGATCCCCCCGACGTGAAAGCCGCAAGCATCAGGTGACACCGGGGACCTTGAGGGGGTTTTGTGTCTCCGGAAAACGCCTTTACACGGAGTGGATCGTTGGCCAGCCAGATCACCATTACATTGCCGGACGCGTCGACCCTCAGGGCCGACAGCGGCGAGTCTGCCCACAGCATTCTCGGGAAGATCAGCCCCGGCCTCCAACGCGCGGCCCTGGCCGCGGTCATTGACGGCGTTCCCGCTGACCTTTCCCGGGCCGTGGAACGCGACGCCGCCCTGAAGGCTATCACCTTCGATTCCCCCGAGGGAAAGGATGTGTTCTGGCACTCGGCGTCCCACCTGATGGCCCAGGCGGTGAAGCGCCTCTTCCCGGACGCTAAATTCGCCATCGGACCCGCCATCGAGACCGGGTTTTACTATGACATCGACATGGGAGCCGCCCTCGCGCCTGAAGACCTCTCCCGTATCGAGGAAGAAATGAAGAAGATAGCCGCCGAGGACCTGGAGATACGCCGCGAGGATATCAAGCGGACCGACGCCATGAAGCTCTTTTCCGACGCCGGCGAGACCTATAAAGTGGAAATGATCGGCGATCTGAAAGACGACACCGTGTCCATATACCGCCAGGGTGAATTTGTCGACTTCTGCCGCGGTCCCCACGTTCCCCGCACGTCGTACATCAAGGCGGTGAAGCTTCTCTCCATAGCCGGCGCCTACTGGCGCGGCAGCGAGAAGAACAAGATGCTCCAGCGCATCTACGGGATAGCCTTCCCCGATAAAAAGCAGCTGGCCGCGCACCTGGAGTTCCTGGAGGAGGCCAAGCGCCGCGACCACCGCCGCCTCGGAAAGGAGCTCAATCTCTACTCCATCCATGATGAGACCGGCGCGGGCCTCGTGCTCTGGCACCCCAAGGGCGCGTGCCTTAAGAACATCATAGAAGATTTCTGGCGCAAGGAGCACTTCAAGAACGGCTATGACCTGGTGGCGACACCCCATATCGGGAAATCGCAGCTCTGGGAGACCAGCGGCCACCTCGGGTTCTACACCGAGAACATGTATTCGTCCATGGACATCGACGGTCAGCCATATTACGTCAAGCCGATGAACTGCCCCTTCCATATAATGATCTACATGAACAAGGGCTGGTCCTACCGGGAGCTTCCCCTCCGGTGGGCCGAGCTGGGCACCGTGTACCGCTATGAGCGGAGCGGCGTGCTCCACGGCCTCCTCAGGGTGCGCGGCTTCACGCAGGACGACGCGCACCTTTTCGTACGCCCGGACCAGATGCCCGACGAGATAGACCGCGTTCTCGAGTTCTGCATCTACATGCTGCGCTCCTTCGGGTTCGAGGATTTCAAGGTCTACCTGGCGACCCGCCCGGCCGAAAAGTCAGTCGGCGAGGAGTCGATGTGGCAGGAGGCGATCAAGGCCCTGGAGGCGTCGGTGAAGCGCGCCGGCATCGAGTACGAGGTCGACGAGGGCGGCGGCGCCTTTTACGGCCCGAAGATCGACATCAAGATCAAGGACATCCTTGCCCGCGAATGGCAGTGTTCCACCATACAGTTCGATTTCAACCTTCCCGAGCGGTTCGACCTGACCTATGTCGATTCCGACGGCAAGAAGCACCGTCCCTACATGATACACCGGGCGCTCCTGGGCTCCCTTGAGCGCTTTATCGGCGTCCTGGTCGAGCACTACGGCGGGAAGTTCCCGGTATGGCTCGCCCCGGTGCAGGTGATGCTCATCAACGTCTCCGACGATGAGGCGGAGGCGGTCGACAAGCTGCGCCTACGCATGGTTGAGCTGGGACTCCGGCCCGAGATCGACCGCCGCGACGAGACCATGGGCTACCGGGTGCGGGACGCCATCTCCCAGAAGGTCCCCTATATCGGCGTCATCGGCAAGAAGGAGGTGGCGGAAAACACGATCTCCGTACGGAAGCTGGGTGAGAACAAATCCGTTACCATGAAGGTCGATGACTTGATCAATCTTATTAGCGAGGATGTGAATAGTAAAAGGCAGTAAACGTGGTATAATTATAAAACCTGACAGCACTTACTCAATCCCCTCTGTCATAAAAGGGATCAACCCTCACCCCGCCCCCGGCGTGCCCTCTCCCACAGCGAGAGGGCTTCGATTTAAGATGTTTTCGGGGGCCTCCACCTCTCCCCGTGGGAGAGGGGGACCGAGGGGGTGAGGTATAATCTCATATCAAACGCTCCCTCCGTGGGGCGGGATGATTAAAAATTGTAAAATTTTGAAAAACTAGTTGATTTTGACAAATAGTGTAGCAATTTTGTAAAATTCTTAAATATTATACACTGAAGAGGGCGCTCGACAGGGCGCCGCACATTATACTAATAACCAGGGGGGTGCGCAGCGCTTGATAGACAAAGGAAGGCGATCCAGCTTAGATAAGTTCGATAAGTATAACGTCAATGAGGATATAAAAACACAGGAGGTGCGGCTTGTCGGGGAGGAGGGAGAACCCAAGGTGATTCCCACCGCCGATGCGCTCCGGATGGCGCGGGAGAGGGAGCTTGATCTCGTGGAGATATCCCCGAACCAGAATCCGCCGGTCGTGAAGATCATTGACTACAGCAAGTTCAAGTTCGAACAGATGAAGAAGGCCAAAGAGGCCAAGAAAAAGCAGAAAGTCATCCATGTTAAAGAGATAAAAATGCGGCCGAATATAGATTCCCATGACTTTGAGCACAAGATCAAGCACGCGAGGGAATTCCTGGACGGCGGTGATAAAGTGAAATTCACCCTTATGTTCCGGGGCCGGGAGATGGTCCATCCCGAGCTCGGCTTCGAGGTCATGAATAAGGTAAAGGCCCAGATCGAGGATTTCGTCCAGATTGAAAAGGACATGTCCCAGGAAGGAAGAAATATAACGATGATCGTTTCCGCCAAAGTCAGCGGGGGCAAAGCGAAATAATAAACGCACAAGGGGTAGCAAGATGCCAAAGGTGAAATCAAACAGCGGAGCCAAGAAAAGGTTCCGCGTTACAAAAAACGGAAAGGTCGTTCGCGCGAAGGGCTTTAAAAGCCACCTGCTGGAGAGCAAGTCGTCGAAGCGTAAGCGTCAGCTCCGCGGGACAACGGTGACGAGTGAGGCCGAGACCAAGCGGGTCAAGAGGATGATTCCGTACAAATAGGTCCGCTGTTATGAAGGCGGGCCCCGGGGAAGCGCCGCGTCCCAATCCGCGGCGCCTGTCATGCCCCGCTTCGGGCCCCGAAACGACGACATATATTTAACACGATACGAGGGAGAGTACCACCATGCCGAGAGCAACAACTGGTAGAGTGCATCGCAAGCGAGCAAAAAAAATATTAAAAGCCACCAAGGGATTCATAGGCGCCCGGAGCACCATTTTTCGGACCGCCAAGGACGCGCGGAGACGGGCCCTGCAGAATTCCTACATCGACCGCAAGAAGAAGAAGCGTGACTTCAGGGCGCTCTGGATCGTGCGGATAGCCGCGGCCGCCAAGATGTGCGGCATTTCGTACAGCAAGTTCATCGCCGGCCTGAAATCGTCCAACATCGAGATCAACCGCAAGATGCTGGCGGACCTGGCGGCGAAGGACATGAACGCCTTCCAGAAAATAGTGGACAAGGTAAAAGAAACGGCCGCTTAGCCAGAGCGGCTCATCCTGCAATGATAGGTGTGAAACAGAAGATTAGCGCTATCGGTATAGCGCTATTTCTGTTTCTGGCCGCGGCGGCGGAAAGGACCGCGGCCCTTCCCCTCACAGAGACGATCTACATGGTGCCCGAATACGCGGTGGAACTGTCGCTGAAGGACGAGGTGTGCCAGACCGACCGTTACTCCAGAAGGGACTCGGTGAGCCTGGGCTTCGGCGCGACCGACGATTTCTCGCTCTGGATCAGGTTCGACTACCTGAGCCAGCGCGCCTTCAAGGCTACGAAGTCGGACCTGGGCGACCTGTTCTTCAAGGGCAAGCTCTTCATCGGCGATTACGCCCGGAACCAGGTCCACATCGGTTTCCTGATAAGCCTACGGTTTCCCCTCGCCAAGAACGCCTACAACAACACCGGGTGGCGCAACCTTGCCCTGGGCAAGTACGAGCTGAAGATGGGACCATTCTTCCGCTTCGATGTGCTGGATGTCTTTTTCATACACCTGAACATGTTCTACACCTTCAGGGAATCCAACGGGGAGGACTTCTGGGGGGGCTTCTACCTGGATATTACAAAGAAGGAAACGTGGCAGAAGGTCTTCGGTCTCAATCCCAGGGCAAAGAAAACATTCCTGAGCGTTGACAGGATAAAGAACGATTATTTATCCTTTTCCATGGCTTGGAATACAAATTATTTTTATCCCTTTGTTCCTTATGTCGAGTTTTACGGATCGTTTCGGGTCAGCAAGGACCGCTTCGAAGCGGCCGATGTGCCCATAGAGGCGGCTAAGTATAACACTTTTTTGATGAGCGCCGGTCTTCGCTATTTTATCCTCGAGGCCCTCTACCTGGGCGCCTATACAGTGCAGAACCCGCTCCGGTCATCGCAGAAGAACTATATACAGGCTATTTACGGCCTGGAACTGAGTTTGCAGATATAATAGTGCATGCCTTATTATACCCTCACCCCCCAGGCCCCCTCTCCCATTAAGAATGAAGAAAGGAGAGGGGGGGGGGCTCTGGATCAATTTTGCATTACGGGAACCCTCTCTTTTTTCAAAAAATAAATGGGAGAGGCTCCCGACAGGACGTCGCAGTGCCGAGTGCGGCCAGGACGGCCGAAAAGCGCTCGACGTGCGCGGAGCGCGGGTGAGGGGTTGAAACGAATTGTTTTGATTTGCAACCAAACAATTCCTACAGAATGTCTTCATTTCTTCCTACAACCTTATTAGAATACCGCCTACGGCCCTGTAGTGGGCGCCCTCAAAATAAGTCTTGACTTAATGAATAATTATTATTATTAATTAAGTGCTATTATATAATTTTAGGCTAATAAACAGCGGATAGTATTAATGCCGGAAGTCGGATAAGCCGAAAATAAAATTACAGTGATTCACTTCCTTGCGACCGTCACGCGCAGGGTAACGGAGGTAACCCATGATTTCCATGCAGCAACTCGAAGAGCTTGAAAGCCGTGTTGTTAAGGCCCTGCAGCTGATAGGCGATTTAAGGACTGAGAATTCGAAACTCGAGAACGAGAATGAAGAGATCAAGAGCGAACTGGAAGAAGCCAAGCTGACTCTTGAGGAAAAGGAACAGGAAGTCGAAAAGATCCGGAAGGAGCTCGACGAAGCGACCCGTGAGCTCGCCGAACTGAACGCCAAGGAAGAAGTGCTGGAGAAAAAGGTCATCGGCCTTCTGGGGAAACTGGACACCCTTGCGCCGGGCGGCTCCATACCTGCCGGCGAAAAGATCGAAAAGAAAACCTTTGCAGCGCCCAGGCCGTCTCCGGTCAGCGCGCCTCCCAGGAAAGAAGCAAAGACCGCGGTCGCCGACGAGGATACCATAATCCTTGACGAATCGATAGACGATTACAAGGAAGAGGAAGTTAAGGTCGAGACCGTGAAAAAGTCCGAGACCGTCACTATAGACGACGATGAAGACATCATCATAATCGATGAAGAGGGCGACCTGGGCAAGAAGGGGAGCGACGGCGTCGCCCTGGAAACCGTCCATGAGAAGGACGACGATATCATCCTCCTGGACGAGAAGGACGAGGAGATCATCATCGAGGACGTCGATCACGACTCCATCATCATCGACGAAGATGACCGCTCCGCCAAGAACAAGGACAAGAATAAGGCCAAGAACAAGGACGACGAGTTCCTGATCATTGAAGAGGACGACAAGTAAGCCCTGACGAGGTGTGCCGTGGAAGGAAACAGCGTAAAAGTAACCATATTCGGCCAGACCTATACCATAAACGGGGAGGCCCCGCGCGAATATATCAACCAGATCGCCGAATACCTGGACGGCAAGATGGATGAGGTTCGCGTCAATTGCGCCATCACCAATCCGACCCATGTGGCGATCCTGGCTGCCCTGAACGTCGCCGACGAGTACTTCCAGCTGAAAAACACGAAAACGGGGATCGACAGCGAGGTGGAGCGGCGCGCCCTGGCCCTCATATCGATGCTTGACGAGGGCCTTATCGGCGATGTCTTTTCACGCGCCGCCCCGGCCGCGAAAAATTAATATAAACCCTTCCAGCCCGCGCCTCGGGAAATCTTCGGCCCGGTTCCAATCCGTGTTTCATACAACATATCGAGATATTGGCCTGTTGCAAAACTGTGATTTCGACGAATCCCGGCGCGCCGCGGATTAATTTACACTTTTACCCTATCCCGAGGTATACTAAATAAGCCGATGCAGGATGTTAAGGGGTTTACCGACGAGGAACTGGTGCGAATGTATAAAAGCGGAAACGATGCGGCTTTCAGCGAGCTTTACGGGCGGTACGAGCAGAAGCTGAAGCGCCTTATTTACCACTATGTTCCCAATGTCGAAGAGGCGAACGACGTACTCCAGGACGCCGTCATCCGGGTGTTCCGGCACATCGAATCATTTGACGTGAACAAATCCTTCTCCTCCTGGATCTACCAGATCACGATCAACTGCAGCAAGAATTACATCGGCAAAAGCGTGCGGGAGACCCATCTGCTGGAACAGGAGCGGTACAGGATTGCCGACGACCAGGGGAGGCGGGGTTCGCCCGAAGACATCTGCATCAGGGAAAACGACCTGGCGGAATTCAACCGTGCCGTTGAAAGCCTCAAGGAGAAGTTCAGGGCCGTTTTCATTTTGAGGCACGACCATAAGATGAAATACTCCGATATCGCCGGGATCATGAATTGTTCCGAGCGGACGGCGAAATGGAGGATGGAAAAGGCCCTGGAGAAGATAGCGCAGTACCTGTCCGAGAAGGGAATTATTTAAACGGAGTGCATAGTGACGAAACCGGAACATGACATGGAGCGGGCGATGGAATCCCTTCGGACGAAGAGGCGCTACAGGAATATCGATCATGCGAAGCTGGCCCGCCTGGCGGAACGCGCCGAGTTGAACGCGCCGGAGGCGTGGCTGAATTCTCCCTCCGACCCGGTCGCGCTTCTGACACGGATCAGGGACCTGCCGCGGCGCGGGCGATCAGCCCCGTTCGGGATCCCGAAAAAAGCCTGGTGGGCCCTGGTGCCTGCCGTGGCTGCAGCCGCCATTATAATTCTTTTTATCACGGGCGCCATCGATTTCATGCGCGGCGGCCGCGCCGGCGCCGCCGGGATCGTCTCGGGCGACGTCATGGTGCGGCGCGGCGGCATCGACCGGACGCTGAGGGCCGGGAATCAGATCCTTCGCGGCGACGTTATCATCACCGGCGCGGCCTCGTCGGCCGACATACGGTTCGGGGGCCTGGTGCGGATGAGGGTCCTCGGCGGGAGCCGCATCGCCCTTCGCGCGATGGACCTCGACGGCGGCGCCAGGGCCTTCGACGCCATGGTGTCGAAGGGTGGCTGCGTCCTTGACGTAGCCAGGCTTGCTTCCGGTGAGACGGTTTCATTGCATACGCCGGGGAGCGTTGCCACCGTGCGGGGTACCAGGTTCGGCGTGAGGATCGGGAAAGCGGGGGATGTCCGGTATGAAGTCTTCGAAGGAACGGTGCGCGTGCGGAGGCGCCTGCCTGACGACGGCCCGGCGGACGCGAAGACGGCGAACATCCTCGACCGGTATTTCGAAAAGGGCGCCCTTGACGTGACCGGCGGCCAGGCCTGCGACATAGGAAATGACGCCGTTTCCCTCAGTGGCATCTCCGGAGTCCCTGAGAAGGACCTCATGGCGTCACTGGCGATGCCGCGGCTCGTCCGGGACGCGCCGGTAATGCGGGAAGACATGGATCGGATGGTAACATCCGTCACCGGCGCCGCGCCGTTACAGGGCGGCGGGAAGGAGGTCCCGCGGCGGAAGCAGGGGGCGCGCGAGGCCGTTCCGGAGGAGTCCGGCGTATTCCTCATGTATGTGCCGGGACCCGACTGCGTTCTCAGGATTGGCGGCGGCCGCCTGGTTTCGATCCGTTCCGACGAGGTTCTCTGGTCGGTGCCGCTGGAAGGGGCCATAAGCTCGCTCCCCGCTTATGAGGCGACGTCGCTCTATGTCCCCACCGCAGGGGGATCGGTGACGAAATTCGATCTTTTAAACGGCGCCAGAGTGTGGAAGGCGCGGGCGCCGGCCGTCAGGGGCGAATTCATCCGCCTGACCATGGACGGCAGCGGGCTCTACTGCGCTTCCTCCGGCGGGACATTGAGCAAAATCGACCGGGGCGGCGACGTGCAGTGGACCTCGCAGACCGGAGAATACATTTCGGCGAGACCCGTCATTACGGAGCAGCTGGCGTTCGTGTCTACACGGGCCGGCAGCCTGTACGGATTCGACCTGTTGAACGGGGCGAAGTCGGTGAGGGTCAGCGTCGGCGGCGGGATCGTGTCGATCACGGCCAGGAAGAGGAACATATTCATCGCGGCGGACACCGGCCGCCTCTCCTGCTATAACTTCGGCGAAGACAGGATCCTCTGGGAATACCAGCTCGATGATATTCCGCTGGGCGAGATGGTCCTTGAAGGCGATTCGTTGTATTGCTTCGGCAGAGGCGGGAGGATATACAGGATCGGCACCGGGGGCGAACTCATGTGGAGACGCGATATCGGGGTGCCCATTGCAAAGCGGCCCTCCGAGGACGGCTCCAGCTTCTATATCCCTGCCCCTGAAACGCTCTTTGTCGTTGATAAAAACAGCGGGTCTGTCACCTGGTCCCTCATGGTGCCGCAAATAACTTCGAATAACGTGACGGTATCCAGGGGGCATATCTACTTCGAGACCTGGGAAAAACGACTGTCCAGCCTTAAAAAGTAGCTCATTCCTGCAGGATGGCTTTACGGCATCCTATATCGGCGTATCTGCCCGGGTATCACCGTGTGTTTGAAAACCGGAGCCAAGCCCCGGGGTTGACAGAGTGTGCCAAACATTATGCGAAAAATGTCTCATTATGACGGGATGGGTATTTTATTTAAAAAAAATGCTTGAAAAGTAAGGCTTTTATTTTAAAGTAAATCGTTTAGCACTTTGTTGTTATGCTGTCCCGCTGGAAAGGGAATCAAGATGACATGAAGATGTATCGCCGTTTCCCGCGGCCTGTACCGGGATGAGCCTGGGGTTTTGCGGATGTATCCCGTAATGCCCTTCCCGATAGGATCCGACTGTGGAGCCTTTCGGGAAAGTGAAAAGACATATAAATAATTTCAGGACAACCTCTATGGATCTGAATGAACTGATAGACAAGCAGGAACGGCTGAAAGTCAAGATTTCCGGCGACGAGGAAGAAGAGCTTATCGCCGAGGGCTCCATTATCCAGCTCGTCAGCTTCGTCCTTGAAGACGTGGAATACGGGGTGGACATCCTCGCCGTTCATGAAATACTTCGCTTCCCGGAAATAACCCGCCTGCCGAACACGTCTGATTTTATCAAGGGAGTCATCAACCTCCGGGGCAACGTGATTCCCGTTGTCGACGTGCGCAAGAGGTTCGGATTTTCCCGGGCAAAGGTGACCGACCTGACCCGCATCATCGTCATTGAGACCAGCGACAAGCTCACGGGGCTGATGGTGGATAACGTGCACCAGGTCGTCCGTATTTCGCGGAACAATGTCGATCCTCCTTCCGAGCTGATAGAGGGAGTATCGGAAGAATACATATGGGGCATCGGCAGGCTGAAGGACCGGCTGATTGTCATATTGAACCTGTCGAACATCCTGTTCCTCGAGGAAGACAAGGTTCAGGAGTGACGGGGCGCCCTTCAGGCGGCACGGGCCGTGGCCATGATTTTCATGGTGCGTGAATATCCGGGGATGCCGCGGCGGTATCTCCGATCCCAGGCGGTAATCAGTACCGCCTGGTAATTGAAATCGTGGAGATCGATTATGGCTTTTTCTCTTGGCGAATACCAGGATATTTTTCTCGAAGAGGCTGATGAACAGCTCCAGGAATTGAATCAGAATCTCCTGGAACTGGAGAAAAATCCGGATAATCTTGAAATTATAAATAATATTTTCCGCGCCGCCCATTCACTGAAAAGCTCCGCCGCCTTCGTCGGCCTCAACGAGCTCAGCGACCTGGCCCACATGATGGAGAACCTTCTCCAGGGCATCAGGGACGGCAGCATGGGCATCACCTCCGAGATCATAGACATCATATTCAAATGCTTCGACGAAATCCGCAATGTCATCGACACCGTAGCGTCGGGCGAGAAGCCGGAGCAGGATCTGAAATGGCTCATCGACGACATCAAGGCCATCTGTGATAAATCCGTTAAGCCGAAGAAACCCGAGAAGAAGGCGGTCCCGGAGATCGTCACCGACGGCAAGACCAGTTACGAGGTGCCCAAGACAATCCTCGACGGGGAGATGCGGTCACGGATAAAGAGCGGCCTGGAATCCGGCCGGTCATGCTGCGAGGTGACCGTGTTCATCGACGACAAGGCCCAGATGAAATGGGTCAAGGCCCAGCTGGTCGTCAACAACCTGGGCAAGATGGGCGAGATCGTGACAACCTTCCCCTCCATGGAGGACATGGGCGACGACAGCGTCAACAATGTCGTCAAGATCGTTATCATCACGGAGCAGTCCAATGACGAAATACGCCGCGCCGCCAACCTGGACCTGATACACCGGATCGACATTCGCACCATCCGCCTCACCAGGAAGGACGACAAGATGGTGCTGAGTTTCAGCGAGAGCGAATCCTTTTACGGCGACCAGGGCGCAGAGGCGGAGGAGGGGAAAGCCGCGTCCGCCTCGGTTCCGGACTTGAAGGAATCCGCCGATGAAGAGGTGGAGGAAGCCGTTGATGAGGACGAGGACGAAGAGGAAGGCGCCGAGGCGGAGCATGCCGGCGTCAGGGGCGCCGATAAAGAGGGAAAGAAAAAGGTCGCGATGCTCAAGACCGTGAAGGTCTCCATCGACAAGCTGGACCTGCTGCTGAACAATGTCGGTGAGCTGGTCATAGCCAACTCGGGATTCTTCAAGCTTTACGAGGAGATGCGGAAGATCAGCGAGGAAAAATCGATCATCAACGAGTTCAAGAGCCGCATGGAACAGATGTCGCGCATCGCCAAGGACCTGCAGAGCGGCATCATGAAGACGAGGATGGTCCCCATCGGCCAGGTCTTTACCCGTTTTCGCCGCCTGGTGCGGGACCTTGCCAAGGAGTTCAACAAGGAGGTTGAGCTCACCATCAAGGGCGAGGACACCGAGCTCGACAAGAAAGTCATCGATTCCATCGGCGAGCCTCTCCTGCATCTCCTGCGCAACGCCGCCGACCACGGCATCGAGACGGTCGACGAGAGAAAGAGGCTGGGCAAATCTGAAATGGCCCACATCACCCTGAACGCCTACCAGAGCGGCAACCAGATCTTCGTCGACGTGAGCGACGACGGCCGCGGCCTCAATCTGGACCATATCAAGCGGAAAGCCGTCGCCATGGGCCTTGCAACGCCGGAGATGATCGCGGCCATGGACGATACTGACATATACAACTACATTTTCACGCCGGGCTTCTCGACGGCCGAGAAGATAACCGACATTTCCGGACGCGGCGTGGGCATGAATGTCGTGAAGGAGATCGTGAGCGAGTTGAACGGCTCGGTGTCCATCGAGACGGAGATGGGCATGGGGACGCGCTTCGTGCTTTCTTTTCCGATAACCCTGGCGATCATTCCCGCCATCATGGTGAAGGTCCGCAACGAGATGTACGCTATTCCGCTGACCGACGTCATCGAGACCATCAAGATATCGCAATCGGACATCACGACCATAGAGGGGCACGAGGTCATCAACCTCAGGGGCGAGATCCTCTCCCTGCTGCGCCTGTCGCGGTTCATCAACCTGGAAAGCGCCCTCGGCCCTGACGACAAGATGCCGGTCGTGGTCGTCGGTTTCGGCACCCGCAAGATCGGCCTCATCGTCGATTACCTCGAGGGCAAGCTGGAGATCGTCATCAAGTCCCTCGAGCAGAATTACAAGACCGTTGAAGGCCTGGCCGGGGCGTCGATCCTCGGCGATGGAAGCATATGCCTTATCCTTGATATCTCGTCGATGATAAACAAGGTTATCACCGAGCAGGACAAGATGACGCGATACGACCGCAAGCGCGTTATCGAGGCGGACGAGGCGGATATAGAAGAAGTGGAGGAGGAGGACCTGGTCAAGGCGAAGGAACCCGCCGGGAGGGCCGCCGTCCGGGAAGCCGCGCCGGCCGTTGAGCGCAAATCGGGCGCTATGCTCTTCACCGAGCCGAAGGCACCGGAAGCGCAGAAACCGGAGGCGCCGGTCGTCGAAGAGAAAAAGCCGGTGACGGCGGACAAGCCTTCATCCATCACCTCGGGGCCCGGGACCGATCGCCGCATTCACATGTTCGCCGAACAGCCCGCGCCCCCCGCCCGGGAGGAGTCCCCGGAGACCGACGCAAAGATCGGGCAGAGGGTCACCAGGGCCCTTGACGAGTTCAGGGATGAGCTGCGCGAAAGCATAAAGACGACGACCGGGACCGGGGCGCCCTCGGAACACATGGCCGAATCCATTTCGCTCACGCAGGACGAGCTGCGTGAATTCCAGCTCGTCGCGAACATCGGGGCGGCCAATGCGGCCGAGTCCCTTTCGAAGATACTGAACAAGCAGATCGACCTGTCGATCCCGGAAGTGTCGGTCATGCCCATCGAGCAGATCCCCAAGCATATCGGCGATGTCGACAGCGTTTACATGGGCATCATGATGCCCATACTGGGCGATACGCGCGGCACCGTGCTCTTCATATTCAAGGAAACCATCGGCTTCGAGGTGGTGGATCTCCTGTACGGCCTCGCCTCGAAAACGACCCATGAATTCAACGAGGACGGACAATCGGCGCTCCAGGAGCTGACCAACATCGTCGGGGCGGCGGTCATCAACGTAATTGCCGAGAAATCGAACCTGGTCATACGGGCGGGCCTGCCCACCATAGTGCACGACTATCTTCAGTCGGTCATTGATTCGATACTCGTTCTTCATAACATGCTGAGCGACTATGCGGTAATCATGGATACGGCGTTCTTTTTCGAGAATGACAAGATCATCGGGAACCTCCTTCTTCTTCCCGAGGCCGATTCACTTAAGATCATTGTTGAGCGCATGAGGACCAATGTCGGGTCAAATTAAGGTACTGGTAGTCGACGATTCAACTCTTGTACGGAAGATCGTAACCGACAGCCTTGAAAGCGATCCCATGATCAAGGTCATCGGGGCGGCGGACAACGGCGAAATGGCCGTCAAGCTGGCGAAGGAGTTGAACCCGGACGTCATCACCATGGACATCGAGATGCCCGTCATGGACGGGCTCACTGCCTTGAGGACCATAATAGCGACGAACCCGAAACCGGTCATCATGCTGAGCGTGTTCACCAAGCACGGGGCGGAGGAGACATTCAAGGCCCTGGAATACGGCGCCGTCGATTTCATTCCAAAGCCGTCATCGATGGTCTCCCTGTCGCTGAATGATATCAGCGAGCTGCTTCGCACGAAGGTCAAGTCGGTAAGCAAATCGAAGGTCGACAGCAAGGAGACGCCGGTCGATAAAAGACCGGCCGGAGCGCCGGCCGTCAGGGCGGACATAAAAGCGGCGGCTCCGATCCTGAAAAAAACAGCCAGTACCCGGATCGTCGGGATCGGCACATCGACGGGAGGGCCGGCGGCCCTCATACAGGTGTTTACGAACATCCCGCCCGATTTTCCCTCGTCGATCCTGGTGGTGCAGCACATGCCTGAAGGGTTCACCAAGGCCTTCGCCGAGCGGCTTGACCTGATGTCCCAGCTGAAGGTGAAAGAGGCCCAGGACATGGACCAGGTGCTGCCCGGGTGCGCCTTCGTGGCCCCAGGGAACAAGCATATAGCCCTGGAGGAGAAGAATAACAACCGCTATGTCAGGGTTTTCGACGGGGAAAAGGTGAGCGGACACCGGCCCTCCATTGACGTGCTATTCAATTCCCTGGCCGATACTGCCGGGAAGAACACGGTTGCCGTGATCATGACCGGGATGGGACGGGACGGAGCGGACGGGATCACCAGGATAAAGAAAACCGGCGGTAAAACAATAGCCCAGAACGAGGAAACATCCGTTGTGTATGGCATGAACCGGGTGGCGGTGGAAAAGGGCGGAATCGATGATGTTGTCCCTTTATCGGAAATTCCAAAAAAAATTGTTGAATATATTTAACACGGTACTGTATTATGATTGTGTATTGTTTTTTTGTTGCTTTTTTAAGTTTATGGTAATATTTTATCTATTATCGGAACGACAAAAGTACGAAAATTTGAATATCTAGCTATAATTTTTCTCGTCCGTATGACGACACAGTAAATGGGGTAGGTGCATGGCGACCATTTTGATAGTAGACGACGCAAAATTCATGAGGACCCTCGTTAAAGACGCCCTGGTTCCCGCCGGTCATGAGATCATCGGCGAAGCCGAGAACGGTAATGAGGCTATCGAGTTATACAAGCGGCTGAAGCCGAACCTGGTCACCATGGATATCACGATGCGTGAAAAGGACGGGATCGAGGCCGCGGAGGAGATTCTCCGCCAGGACCCGAACGCCAGGATAATCATGGTAACGGCGCTGGGCCAGGAAAACCTTCTTACCAAGGCCATCAAGCTCGGTGTCAGGGACTTCGTGGTCAAGCCCTTTCCGCCCGAGCGGCTCCAGAAAGCGGCGGAGAAGGCACTTGCCTGAAATAAACTGATTGACATAATACCTATCGGTTATATAAAAAACCCCTCCATAAAGAGGGGTTTTTTGCGTGAAGGCCTGTGGATCCGGGGGTCTTTGCAACACCCCCCGGAAACATCCTGTGCACTGCGTTGACACTATGAGCGATACTGAAGATAAAATTGAAGCGGAACCGGGCGAAAGCCCCGAGAATAATCCCATCATCCATATCGATAACTTTGAGGGGCCCCTGGATCTGCTCTGGGACCTGATTAAAAAGGCAAAGATCGATGTAACGGAAATCACCATATCCCACATCACCGAGCAGTACCTAGGCTACCTCAAGGTCATGGAGAAGCTGAACGTCCGCATCGCCACGGATTTCATCCGGATGGCGTCGGAGCTCCTGTATTATAAAAGCTGCGCCCTGCTTCCGGCGGGCCAGATCGAGGATGAATATTTCGTGCCGCCCCTTCCCCCCGAGCTGGTCCAGAAGCTGCTGGAGTTCAAGAAGTTCCAGAACGCCTCGCGGAGGCTCATGGAGGAGTTCGAGACCAGCGCGAACCGGTACACAAGGGAGAACAGGATCGAGGAGATCATCGAAATCGACGATTACGGCGATGTGTCGCTCTTTGACCTGCTGAAGGCCTTCGCGGAGGTCATCCAGTCGCAGAAGGAAGTCGACGAGAAGGAAATTGTATTTGACGAGATACTGGTGAGCGACAGGATTGAGCATATCAAGAACATGCTGGACAAGGCGGATGTCATACAGTTTCCCGATATCTTTACGGCGAAGCCGTCGCGGATCGAGATCGTGGTGACCTTCATGGCCATACTGGAGCTGGCGAGAACGAGGATCATCAAGCTGCTCCAGCATAAGGTTTTCGGTACCATCCGCATCGTGAAGCATGCGGCTCCGGCTCCGGCTCCGGCGTAAGCGGCATATGACTATACGATGCAGGTGTAATCACCCCTCCCTTGATGGGAGGGGCAGGGGGGAGGGTGATAATCAATTCACCCCCACCTCGCCTCCCCCATCGAGGGGGAGGGATGAATTATTCGCAGGGAACAAATAGCAACATGTCACAGGATATAAAAGACGACGTCATCGGGCAGAACGGCGGGGAAGCCGGTCCCGATGACAGCCATAAGGATGACGATGTCATCAAGGGATTGCTGGAAGCGGTGCTCTTTCTGAGCAACGAGCCGGTGCCCCTCGCGTTTTTCGTGAACAGCTTTTCCATCGATCAGACCCACGCCAAGATACTCCTCGACACGCTGGTCGACGAATACGAGGACCGTGACGGCGGCATCAAGCTCCAGGAGATCGCCAAGGGATACCAGTTCGTCACGAGTGAGCGGTATGGCGAGCAGCTGCGGCGCGTCATCGGGGTCAGGAAACGTGAAGGGCTCTCCAAGGGAATGCTGGAGACCCTTTCGATTATCGCCTACAAGCAGCCCATCGTGCTGGCGGAGATCGACGAGCTCCGGGGCGTTTCGTCCCGGATGATGGTGGTGAAGCTGATGGAGCGGACCCTGGTCAAGCCGGTGGGGCGCAAGGAGCTGCCGGGCCGTCCCCTGGCCTACGGAACGACCAACGAGTTTTTGCGTTATTTCGGACTGAACAAGCTATCGGACCTGCCGAAGCTTTCGGAGATTAAGGAATTCTCTTTGAACTGGGACGAATGACATGGCCGACCATGACGACATCGCGAGGATCGACAGGGAGATCATCGGCCTGATCTCGCGGCGGAGCGAGCTGTACATGGAGCGGCTCCGGGCGCGGACCGGAGAAGACTCCTTCGCGCCGGAGGAAAGGAGCAGGCTCTACGATCTCATCGATTCATGCAACGCCGGGCCCCTTTCCGGCGAGACCATCAAGCGGGTGTACACCGACATCCTGACGGCCTCCATGGCCGCCATCGCCCCGGTCAGGGTGGCCTTCCTGGGGCCGGAGGGGACCTTTACGGCCATCGCCGTCAGGGGCCTCTTCGGCGAAGCCATCGCCAAGCTGCCCCAGCGCACCATACAGGACGTGTTCCTCCAGGTCGAGGCCGGATCGGCGGGCTACGGCGTGGTGCCCGTCGAGAACAGCACCGAGGGCGCCGTCACCTTCACCCTGGACGAGCTCATGGAAACGACCCTATCGATCATGGCGGAGCAGTACGTGCGCGTGACCTACAGCCTGCTGTCGCGGGCGAGCGGGATTTCCGCCGTGAAAAAAGTATACTCCCATCCGCAGACCCTGGGTCAGTGCAAGGCCTGGATAAGGGCGAACCTGCCCTCCGCGGAGATCGTCAGCGTGGATTCGACGTCGCGGGCGGCAGAGATCGCCGCCGGGGAGGACGGGGCCGCGGCCATTGCCTCGGGCCTGGCCGGTGAGATCTACACGCTGAACACACTGGCCACGATGATCGAGGATTCGCGGCAGAACTTCACCAGGTTTTTCCTCGTCGGCAGGAAGCCCGCCGCGCCGACCGGCAACGACAAGACCTCCCTGGTGTGCGCCGTCAAGGACAGGCCGGGAGCGCTCCTCGATCTCCTGAAGCCGTTCAGCGAGGCCGGCATCAACATGACGAAGATCGAGTCGCGTCCCGATAAGAAGAAGATGTGGGAGTATAATTTCTTCATCGACATATTGGGGCACGCGGAGGACGACACGGTCCGGAAGGCCCTCGGGAAGGTGAAGAACGAGACGATCTTTCTCAAGATACTCGGGTCGTATCCGATAGGCAGGCAGTGACGTCATTGTTCAACAAAGTAGCCATATTCGGCCTGGGACTGCTGGGAGGATCGATCTGCCGGGCCCTGAAAAAAATCGATCCGGGGATTTTCATTGCCGCCTACGGCCGCAATGCGGCCAGGCTGGAACCGGCCCTCGCCGAAAAATTCGTGGACTCGATCGGCGCCTTTGACCGGATATCCCTATCCGGAGTGGATCTGGCGGTGGTGTCGACGCCGGTGGACTCGTCGGTGGAAATCATCGGGAAAATACTCACCGCCGGAGACCTGGACCCCCGGACCATCGTGATCGATGTGGGCAGTGTCAAGGATGTCATCATGCGGGAGATCGGGAGGCTCGACCGGGCAGGGCAGTTCATCGGGTGCCACCCCATGGCGGGCTCCGAGAAGACCGGGTATGATTCGGGCCGTCCCGACCTCTACAATGGCTCCTCCGTCATCATCACCCCCCACGGCGGCAACCGGCCGGAGGATGTCGGCCAGGTGGCGCGGTTCTGGGAGTCCCTCGGGGCGCGGACCGTCACGGTTTCGCCGGAGGAGCACGATCTCCTCGTTACCTACACCAGCCATCTGCCGCACCTGGTCGCCAGCGCCCTGGTGGCGGTCTTCGACGATTTTCGCGCGGCCCACGACCCGGCCTGCGGCATCGGCGCCTTCATCGGGAACGGCTTCCGTGACGCGACGCGCATCTCGGCCGGCTCCCCGGACATGTGGCGCGACATCGTGCTTCAGAATCGCGGCAACATATCCGCGTCGATCGAGGTCATGATCGGAGAGCTGAAGCGGCTAAAGGCGGTAATCGATGAAGCCGGGACCGGCGGCCCGGTCCATGATTATTTTGCCGCGGCTAAAAAAATCAGGGATGGTTTGAGCCAATGAAAAAGATCGTGGTTGCCGTCGACGGCCCCGCCGGATCGGGCAAGAGCAGCGTATCGCGCCAGGCGGCCGTCGCCCTGGGGATCAAATACATAGACTCCGGCGCCATATACCGGTCCATCACGTGGTACGTGCTGAAGCGCGACGGGAGCGTGGCGAAGGATTTCGCCTTCACCCCCGATATAGCGGGTATGGATATCAGGCAGGAGTTCCTTCCGGACGGCTCATCGCTGACCTGCGTGAACGGCACGGACGTGACGCGGCTGATACGGGACGAGGAGATAGCGCGCAACATCGGCATCATTTCTGACGACCGTGATGTCCGGGGCCATGTCAACGCCATGCTGCGGACCTGGGCGCGGGAAGATTCCATAATCATGGACGGGAGGGACATAGGGTCCGTGGTGTTCCCGGACGCCGACCTGAAGATTTACCTTGACGCCTCGGTGGAAGTGCGGGCTGGGCGCCGCATTAAAGAGTACCGGGAATTGGGAAAAAATGTTGACGAAAATCTAATCAAAAAACAGATTATACAGCGTGATGAACAGGACACTCGGCGGCCTTTCGGGGCGCTGGTCCGGGCGCGCGATGCAGTATATATTGATACTTCAGACATGCCGATGGATCAGGTGATCAACCGCATCAAGGAACTCGTTCTTCAAATTCGGTGAAACCGGAATGGGCCGCGGCACACGAGGGTAGCCGCCGGAAAATCGACGGCGGCCGTTGCCCGGTCTCACTATCTACATGTCAGGATGGAACACTATGGAGAATCTCACCCCTGAAATAAATGAAAACATAGACATGGAACATGTGGCGGATTCTACCATGGATGAGATCCAGCCCGGAATGATCGTTCAGGGCGAGATCGTGACCATCGACAGCGAATACGCCTACGTGAACGTCGGGACCAAGTCCGACGGCAGGATCCCTCTCCACGAGTTCGAGGAAAAGCCGGGCATCGGCGACATGGTGCCGGTGATGCTCCAGAACAAGCGGATGATCGACGGGATGCTGCAGTTTTCCAAGAACTCGGCCAGCGCGGAGCTTTACTGGAAGAAGTTCATGGACTGGTACAACGAGGGCCACAAGACGATCATGGGGAAAATAAAAAGCTCCATCAACAAGGGCAAGCTCGTGGACTGCAGCGGCGTCATCGCCTTCCTTCCCTTTTCCCTCACCGCGGACCTGAAGAACAAGAACGAATCCGACACGGAATATGAATTCAAGATAAAGAGCATCGACAAGAAGAAGAAATCGATCGTGCTGTCGCGCAAGGAATTCCTCGACGAGGAGCTGGAGGCGCGGTGGGAAAGCTTCACGTCCAAGTACAAGGCCGGCGACGTTGTCAAGGGCGAGGGCGTCAAGTACGTCGAATTCGGCATCTTCGTCCGCGTGGAAGGCCTTGACGCGCTTCTGCACCGCAATGACATGTCGTGGAAGAAGGTCTTCAAGCAGCGGAAAGTGCTGAAGCTGGGCAAGGAGCAGGAATTCGTCATACTCGACATCAACCGCGCGGACCGCCGCATTTCCCTCGGACTGAAGCAGCTGGCGGAAGATCCGTGGATAACGATAAACGAGCGATACAAGCAGGGCGACCGGGTTTCCGGAAGGGTCGTCACCCTGACGAACCACGGCTCCTTCGTGGAGATCACCGACGGGATCGAGGGATTCGTCAACAACGCGGACCTCACCTGGAACAAGAACAGCTTCAACGCGAAGGACATGCTGGTCAAGGGCGAGACCTACGACTTCATGGTCCTCGACATCAACCAGGCGGACCGGAAGCTGACCCTGGGCTACAAGCAGCTCAGGACCAACCCCTGGGACACCATCGACGAGCGGTTCCCGGTCGGATCGGTTCACCGCAAGAAGATAAAAAAGATCGTGAAGTTCGGCATGTTCGTCGAGCTCGAAGACGGAATAGACGGCCTTGTCCACACCTCCGATATCTCGTGGGACGACAGCGTCAAGAGCGTTCCCGGCACCTACGCGGTGGGCGACGAGGTGGAGATCAAGATACTGGATATCAACAAAAGCGACATGAAGATAGCCTGCGGCATCAAGCACCTGACCAGGTCGCCCTGGGAGGAGATCAGGCAGAAGTATCCTCCGCGGACCCGGGTGGAAGGGACCGTTTCCGGGATCACCCTCTTCGGACTTTTCGTGAAGCTTGAAGGAGAAATCGAGGGCCTCGTTCACATATCCGAGGTTTCGAGAAAGCGGATCGAAAAACTTGAAGAGCATTTCAAGATCGGCGACGCCGTCAGCGCCGTCGTTCTCGACGTCGACGTGGAAAAGAAACGGCTTTCCCTCAGCATCAAGAGCTTCGAGTCGGCCTCGGAGAAGGAAGAGCTTGAAAAGATAATGAAGGGGACGAGGCCGAGCACCGTCACGCTGGGAGATTTTGTCAACATAAACCTGGAGAACAAATAATCAATGGCCCGGAAACCGCGCACCAGACCCGAACGCGAAACGAAAACAATCGAGATCGAACGCAACGTCATCGAGCGGTTCCTCATGGACGCGAAGGAGCTCGTGCGGAAGAATAAGAATATCGTCCTCTATTCCGTCATCGGCCTGGTAGCCGCCTGCGTCGTCGCCATTGGGATCATCGTTGCCGTCGACACCGTGAACACCCGGAACGAGAAGCGTTTTGAAAAAATCATGGATGATTACGGCGCGTTTTCATCCGCCGGGGACACCGAAAAGGTCAACGGCGTCGTCAAGGAGCTGAAGAGCTTCGTCGATTCCACCTATTTCGGTTTTACCCGCACCATGGCATATTACGCGCTGGGGAACATCCTCTACGGCCGGAAAGAATACAAGGAGGCTCACGCGAATCTGGTGCGGTACGCGGACAAGGCGCCCAAGACGACCCTGGCCCCCCTGGCGCTCCTGAAGGCGGCCATAGCCCTTGAAGAGACCGGCGACCTCAAGGGAGCCCTCGAGATATACAGGCGCCTGGAAGACCGTTATGGCGACAGCATCATCGCCGACCAGATATTTTTTAATGCAGCCCGCGTGTACGCAAAGAAGAAGGACCTGGTCAACTCGCGCAGTTATTACAACAAGGTGATAGCGTCCTTCCCGGAATCGGCCTACGCGCAGCAGGCGCGGAAGCGCCTTTTCATGCTGGGAGCTCTCTGAGGGCGGGACAGGCCGGCGGACGGGGCCGTTGAAGCTGCCCGCGCACCGGAGCCCGGAGGGGATCTTTCCGCGATACTGTTAAAAAATATCTTGACAGAATTCCGGCAAAATATTGAAAATCCCTGATAACGTGCTATTATACCGATAAGAAATCGTTATTTCGCATGTAAAAAGCGCCTTCCCCCGGCGAAGGCGGTGGAAGGCTGCAATACAAGTGGAAGACCGATTTATATACAGTATAGATAATAAGTAACTATGGAGTTTTACCGTGGCATTACCAAAGAGAAGAAAATCCAAGTCGAAGTCGAGAATGAGAAGATCCCACGACGCGATCGGCGCTCCCAATCTGCGTCCCTGCCCGAAGTGCGGCGCTTACGTGCTTCCCCACAGGGTATGTCCCGAGTGCGGTTCGTATAAGGGAGAGATCATCGTTGAAAAAAAGGTCAAGATCAAGGAATAATATCCAGCGTATCGATATCATCAGGAAAGGGATGCCCCGCGGCATCCCTTTTTTCGTGCGTGGGGTTTAAACCCCACGTTAACAGAAACGCATATCATTGCACAATTGCTTGACAATTTTGTGTTCACCCATAAGAATAGCATGGTGGCGGATACCTTTTCCATGCCGGTTTTTATCAGTCTGGGAGGAATATCATGGCGACTGTGTTTGAACGTGTACAGAAGATCATAATGAAACAGCTCAACGTGGATGAAGAGCAGATTACGCACGACGCCATGTTCGTCGACGACCTCGGCGCGGATTCGATCGATTCAGTCGAGCTGGTGATGGCCTTTGAGGCGGAGTTTAAGCTGGACATCTCCGAAAAGGACGCCGAGGGATTCCAGAAGGTCGACGATGTCGTCAAGTTTCTGGAGTCGCGCATCGAAAATCAGAAATAGGGCCCGCGCCGCGGGACCGATGGAATCGCATGGGACGGGAACAGAGCCATACATCAGAAGACCACCGGAAACAAAAGAAGATCGAAAACAGGAACATTGACCGGCTTCAAAAGACCCTGCGAGTAAAATTCAAGAATAAAAGCCTCCTCATGCGGGCCGTGACCCACCGGTCCTACGTTAACGAATCGGGAAGAACGGTCAGGGACAACGAGCGCCTCGAATACCTGGGTGATTCAGTCCTCGGCCTGGTGGTGAACGAATATCTTTTCAAGGTGTTCGAGGAGTACCGTGAAGGGAAGCTCGCCAAGATAAAGTCCGCCGTGGTTTCCGAGGCCACCCTCGCGAAGATAGCCGGGGGGATGGCCCTCGGCGATTATATCCTCATGGGAAAGGGAGAGGAGCACAGCGGGGGCAGGGGGCGTCCCTCCATCCTGGCGAACACCCTCGAGGCGATCATCGGCGCAGTGTACCTCGATTCGGGGCTCAAGACGAGCCGCACCTTCGTCCTCTCCCTGCTCCGGGACGAGATAGACAGCGTGAACAACCTCACCTACCTGCGCGATCCGAAGACAGCGCTCCAGGAATACGTACAGAAGAAATACAAGGAGCGGCCCGTGTACCAGGTCATCAATGAGCGGGGGCCGGATCACATGAAGGAATTCACCGTAAGGCTCGTCATCAACGGCCGGGAGATCGTTACCGGCGAAGGCCCCAGCAAGCGGAAGGCCGAGATGAACGCGGCCCGGGCATCGCTGAAGAAAATCGAGGACGGTGACATTGATATTTGACCCTTTCAAGAGAAGCGTTACGGTCCGGGTAGCCGGCATCATCGTCCGGGACGGCTCCCTCCTGCTGATAGCCCACAGGAAAAAAAACGACATTTACTGGCTCCTGCCCGGAGGCGGCGTCCGGCGAGGCGAATCCCTCACCGAGGCTCTCTGCCGGGAATTCAGGGAAGAGCTCGGGGTAGGGATCGACGTCGGCAAGCCGGCGTTCATGTGCGATTCCATCGATCCCCTGGGGAGGCGGCACATACTGAACATATCCTTCAACTGCAGCCACCGGGACGGCGAATACCGGATCGGAAAGGAGCGACGCCTCCATGATTACGGTTTTTTCAGGAAAGAAGAGCTTTCCTCGATGCGGATTTATCCCCCTGTCAACGCACTGCTGGAGAAGGTGCTGGACGGGAGAGAACACGATTATTACCTGGGCAGCATATGGGTGAAATGACGCGTGCCATTACCGCCAGGGCGGGGGCCCATTCCTACGATGTCCTCATCGGGAGCTCGATCCTGCCCGCGTCGCTGGCCCGGCCTGAGATGGCGGGCTTCGAGCGCGTGGCTGTGGTGGCGAGCTTCCGCGTCTATGGCCTGCACCGCGATTACATCGACGAGTCCCTGTCCGTCCTGGGCGACCGGTGCGATCTCATGCTCTATGAGGACAGCGAGGAGAACAAGAGCTACGGCCGCGCCGAGGAATTTCTGGAGAAGTTCATCGGCGGGAAGATGAACCGCCGGTCGGCCGTTATCGGCATAGGCGGCGGCGTGACGGGTGACTTCGCCGGGTTCTGCGCCGGCCTGTACATGCGCGGCGTGCCGGTGGTGCACGTACCGACGACCCTCCTGGCCATGGTCGATTCGAGCCTCGGCGGCAAGGTGGCGGTGAACCTGTCCGTGGGCAAGAACATCGCGGGCCTCTTCCACCAGCCGAGGCTGGTCGTGAGCGACGTGAGGTTCCTCGGGACGCTTCCCGACGAGGAGTTCAGGAACGGTCTTTCCGAGGCGCTGAAGCACGGCCTGATAGGCGAGGATACCACCCTGGGGCTCCTGGAGCGCAACGACCCCGCCTCGATCAGGGACGAATCGGCGGTCGCGGACTTGGTGGCCCGGTCCGTATCCTTTAAAACAGGGGTCGTAGAGCGGGACGAGAGGGAAAGCGGCCTCCGGGCCATCCTGAATTTCGGCCATACCGTCGGCCATGCCATCGAGTCGCACCTGGGGTACCGGGGCGTCTCCCACGGAGAGGCGGTGGCCGCGGGGATGCGCGTCACGACGGAGATTTCCCGGCGCCTTGGTTTTCTTTCCGACGAGGAGGCCGGGCGGGTGCGGGCCCTCATCGAGCGGTACGGATTGATCCGGCGGCGGTGGGGTCTCGACCCGGACGGCGTCATCGGCCACATGGAGTACGACAAGAAAAATTTCGCCGGGGCCATTAATTTTGTCTTGCTCAAAGGCCTTGGCAGGCCCCTTATTAATCAGCGGATACCCCCGGATCTGCTCAAGGGCGTCATGAAAGAGATCCTTGGCCAGTAGCCGGGCGGGGGTCCCGGTCATGGCAGTGATAAAAGGTCGGCAATGCTGAATTATTCCATCAACGAAATAGAAGGCGTCAAGGTACTTGTCGTGAGCGGCAGCCTCACGGCCGACACGATCGAGACCTTCAAGTCCATCGTACGACAGGTTGCGGAGCGCGAGAGCCTGATCATCAATTTCGAGAACGTGACCCTCATCACGTCCGCGGGCATGAACGCCCTGGTGGATGTTTCCTTCTTCGCCAAGGACCATGACAAGCGGGTCATCATCCTCTGGCCGGAAAAGGAGCTCCTCAAGATGGCGGAGACCCTGGGGGTGTATAATTACCTGATTTTCGCCCAGAGCATCGATGAGGCGAAGATGAAAATAAAATTTTTCACGTGAAAAAACTAAGTTATATACCCGCTTGAAAAGATATTCGATTTGAGAAGATTTTTATGATGAATTATTCGCGGGGGTTCATCGCTCGTCCGCCTCGTATAAGCAGAGCCAAATGCGACGTCCTGTCGCGGCTCTGCACTCGGACATCCTGTCCAGCGCACCATGTTGACTCGGCGGAATCGGCGACGTCCCTGTCGCCTACTCGCTGATGAACCCACCGCGAATAATAATTCTTTTACTGGACTGCATTTTTACACCACCCAGCGTATGCAATTATTATGAAAAATTTTATCGTTCATTAAAAAAAATAGGTGGAGGGCCTTGACTTTTTTAAATAATTATGATACTTTGATAGTTGTCGAAATGAAAAAATATTGATAAATCCTATGGATACCAAGCAAATGGCCAGGGTCATGAAGGCCCTATCAAATCCGAATCGTCTCGAGCTTTACCTCGAGATATTGAAGAAGTGCGAAGCGAGCTTTGAGACAGAGCACAGGGAATGCCTTGTGAGCGATGTCATGTGCTCGTTCAATATCGGCGCACCGACCATATCACATCATCTAAAAGAGCTGGCCGATGCCGGCCTCATATCAACCGAGCGGAAGGGAAAATTCCTGGTGGCCCATATTATTGAAGACACCATCGATGAAGTCAATGCCATGCTTTCAATAAAGCATTAAAAGTAAAATTTTTTTATGATACAATTCGATACTTATGAAAGTGTAAAATGGAGGATAGCATGAACGAGCAGACAAGAAGAATCGTTGAAATACTGAAACAGCCGGGGAATTATCCCATTGAAAGAGTGAGCCTGGCCCTGATGGAAATACTGGAGATCACCAGGGAAGTGTATCAAACTTCCGTGCGTCCCGCCGATGTTTACGCCATGGGAGGGATTCAGAATGGATAGTAAAAGAAGCATGACAGAGATAATCGGCGAGCGGTACGCCAACAGGACCTACCGGAAGGAACCGATCAGCGGCGAGCACCGGGACATGATGGACAAATACCTGGCGCGGAACCTGGCGGGTCCCTTCGGCGGAACGGCGCGGTTCAAGCTCGTCGCTGCCTCCGGTGAAGATACGGCGTCCCTGAAGGAGCTCGGCACATATGGAATCATCAGGAACCCTGCCGGGTTCATCGTCGGGGCGATCGGGAAGAGTGACCGCTACCTGGAGGATTACGGGTATCTCCTCGAGGGGATAGTCCTCCATGCCACCGGCCTCGGCCTCGGAACCTGCTGGCTGGGCGGCACCTTCCGCAAAAGCGGGTTCGGGCGGGCCATTTCCCTCGGAGAGGGTGAGGCGCTTCCCGCCGTCATAGCCACGGGTTATTCCGCGGATAAGCCTGGTCTCCTCGATTCGATCATGCGCTTCGGCGCGGGGTCAAAGCACCGGAAGCCGTGGGAAGAGCTTTTTTTCAGCGGCGATTTCAATACAGCCCTTTCCGGGGAATCGGCCGGCGCCTACCGCGTTCCCCTCGAAATGCTGCGCCGGGCGCCGTCGGCCTCCAACAAGCAGCCGTGGCGCATCGTCAGGGAAAGCGGCCGCAATGCATTCCATTTTATCCTTGAGCGCACGAAGAATTACAACCGCAACTGGAAGTTCGTCGGCATGGAGGACCTCCAGCGAGTGGACATGGGCATAGCCATGTATCATTTCGAGGCTGCCGCAGCCGAATTGAAGCTGAAAGGGACCTGGGCCGTTGAGGCGCCGAAGCTGGAGCTTCCCTCCGGCGAATGCGAATATATCGCCACCTGGAGAGGAGTTTAATTTCCCGGTGATGATATCCGCCGACGAGATCGGCCATGATGAAATAATGGAGAAAATCAATGAATAAAGTATACCTGGCCTCCTGTCCCGAATACGATCATGGCGCCATGAAGAAGCTGATGCAGGAGGGATTGGTCAAAATAGGATTTAATCCCGGGGATTTCAGGGGCCGGCGCGTTGCCCTGAAGCCGAACCTGCTGATGCCGGCCAGGCCGGAAAAGGCCATCACCACGCACCCGGCCTTTACGGGGGCCATGGCCGAAATCGTCAGGGACAACGGCGGGACGCCGGTCATCATCGAATCGCCGGCCATGACCGGCCTCGAGGGGACCCTGAAAAAATCGGACTACTCCGATATTATAGCGAAGCAGGGGATCGAGGTAGCCGACGTATCGGAGGCGAAAACCCTCGCCTATGAGACAAAGGGCAAATACAAGCGCTTTGACATCTCCAGGGCCCTCTTTGACGCGGACATCATCATCAACCTGCCGAAATTCAAGACCCACGGCGTCACCTATATCACCGGCGCGACCAAGAACCTCTTCGGCATGATCCCCGGCCTTGACAAGTCCAGGTGGCATATCAAGGCCTCGACGCCGGCCGCTTTTTCCGATTTCCTCCTGGACCTGAACGAGGCGCTGCTCCACGGCTTCGAGGAAAAAAAGCGGATACTCCACGTCATGGACGCCATCGTCACACAGGAAAAGGACGGCCCCGGGCCGTCAGGTACCCCGAGGAAGATCGGGGCCATCGTTATAGGCGAGAGTCCCGTCGCGGTCGATTGGGTCGCCGTGGCCGTGGCTGGCCTTGAAGTGGAAAAGGTGCCCACTATCACCGGCGGTTTTGCCAGGGACCTCGGTGTCAGGTCCGCCTCCGACATAGAGGTTGTGGGCGCGGCCATCAATGACCTGAAGGTCGATGATTTTGTCCCCACCGGCCACGCCTTCCTGACGAGTTTCGGCGCGCGGTGGCCGGTGAACACCGCCGCTTTCAAAAACATCTTCACGGAAAGACCGGTCCCGGTGGAAGGGGACTGCACCCTCTGCTACCAGTGCAGGAAGATATGCCCCGCCGGGGCCATCGGCGAATCCGCCGGAAAGAAAAAAGTGCCGGCCTACGATTATCAAAAGTGCATCCGCTGCTACTGCTGCAGGGAGATCTGCCCCCAGGCGGCCATCACCCTCAAGCGCGGCTCCTTGCAGTGGATCATGGGGTGACCGGCGCGTCCTACGCGTCGGGAAAGAGGTGTATCTCGGGCTTCCCGTTGTAGACGTTCCGCGATATGAGCACGTCGATGCCGAAATGGCGCCTGATGACGTCCTGGCTCATGATCTCCGCGCCGCCGATCTCGGCAACGCGGCCGCCGTCCATGACGACGATGCGGTCCGCCGTCTGGGCGATGAAATTGAGGTCGTTGGAGCTGATGACCGCCACGCGGTTGCCGTCCATGACGTACCGGGCCAGGGCGTTACGGAGCAGCCTGATCGAGACGATGTCCAGGTCGTTGGTCGGGTTGTCGAAGATGACCGCGTGGGATTCCCTGGTGAAGGTGTGGGCGAGCATCGCCATCCTGAATATGCCGTCCGGGAGGGCGCTGATGCGCGCGTCCCTGTAGGGGGCCAGTCCCAGGACCGACAGGTACTCGTCTGTGATCTGGCGGTCATATTCGGAAAAGGGCCTGAAGGGCTTCTTGAAGGGGACCCGGGCCAGGAGCAGGAAGTTGTACAGGCTCTCCTCCGGGTTCTGCGGCACCGCGGCGCCGTAATAGGAAACCATGGCCACCGTGCCCTTTGCGCCGGCGCGGTCTTCGCCGGTTATGGCCACCGTCCCGGTGTAGGAGCCGATCCGGCCGGCCACGCTCTTCAGGAAGACCGTTTTGCCCGCGCCGGACCTCCCGATCAATCCCACGATCTCGCCGTCGTTCATCGTGAGGCTGATGTCCTTCAGGATCGCCGAGCCGTTAATCGATAGATTAAGATTGCTGATATCGATCATAGAGATGGACCCTCCTGCTGTTGTACAGGAAAAATACCGCGTATGATATTGCCCAGGAAACCGCCGCCGCCGGCAGCGGGCCGGCCAGAATTTCCATGAGGAGAGCGGCCTGGACGAGAGCGACCAGCGAAAGGACCATGACCGGGTCCGGCAGGGCGCCGCGATGGAGACGGCGCACGCCCACGCCGATGGCGCAGGTCCATCCGGCAAAAAGGAGCGAGATGGCGGCAAGGACGCCCCGGGCGGCGAGGAGCCCCCCTGCCGCGGCCGCGCGCCTCAGGGGCCGGCCGCCGGTAAAGGGTATGCCGTGGGAGAGGAGCCGCATCTCCGGGTTCAGCGCCAGTAACAGGGCGGGTATGATCACCGACAGGGCTAGGCAGACCGCGGCCAGGGCCGCCGGCACGGGAACGGCGGAGAAATAGCCTGTAAAGACGGATCCCGCCGATGGGATGCGGAGGCCCGGGCCGCCGATGATAACGAAAAGGACGATGACTGCAAGGACTGCCTGGACCGCGGTCCCGCTCAGGGCTATTTCCTTTTTAACCGGCGCCAGGGCCGCCTTCATGAAGGCCTGGTACAGGACGAGGGCGGGAATCGTTATGACCAGGAGAAGGGATGGGTCCGCCGTGATGAAGAGGGCCGCCGCATACAGCGCCATGGTGCCGACGGCCGATTCGCCGCTCTGGACGGTGTCGCAGAGAAGGTGCCGGTCCACCTCGCCGATCCGCACCAGCGCCGCGTAGGCGATGATGCCGATGAAGGGCAACCCGATCCGTGAAGGCGGCGCGTGGAGCAGGAAATTGGCCGCGCCAGCGGAAGCCGCCGCGGCGGCCAGTATGGCGATAGCGACCGCGTCGGACCTATCTATCGTCATCTTCGTCTTCGTCCTCGTCATCGGAAGCGCTTTTCCGGACCGGCTGTTTTTCCTTCGGCGCCGGCTCCTTTTTTATTTCAGGCTCTTTTTTTTCCGGCTCCTGACGTTTCGGCGCGCTCTCGCTTTCCAGCTCCCGCGCGAGCCCCGACAGCACCGGGTCCCGCTTCGCCCGGGACAGGTAGTCGCCGGACACGGAGAGCTCCGCCAGCAGGGACTTCGCCTTCTGCCTCCTGTCGGTATGAACATAGGCCCTGCAGAGCATCAGCTTGTCGTCGCCATTCAGGGAGAGCTTCTCGAACCGGTCGATGGCGTTGTCGTATTCCTTCAGGCCGTAATATGCCTTCGCGGCGAGGAGGTGCGTTTCAAAGGTCTGGGATCTGTCGTCAAGGGTCTTGAGTATCGCCAGGGTGCGGCCGTAGCTGCCGCTCTCCTGGTAGTGCTTTGCCAGCAGTATGAAGACTTTCTTGTACCGCGAGGGATATTTTTTCTTTCCCCCCGCCAGGGAGAAGAGCCTGTCATAGGCGGCGATGTAGCGGGAATCGTTTTCCCTGTAGTAGATGCTGCCGATCTGGTACTGTACCTCCGGGTTGTCAGGGCTGGCCGCGTTCGCCTTCTGCAGAAGCTTCATGGCGTCGCCGTATTTTTCCATCTTGATCCTGATCACCGAGAGGAGGATCATGGCGTCGGTCGATTTGGGGTTGCCGCGTATGGCCCGCTCGAGGTCTTTCTCGGCGTTGGGATAGTCGCCGATCTTGTAATAGCAGGTGCCGCGCCGGATACGCAGGCGGTTATCGGAGGCGCCGTCCAGGAAGCCGTACTCCAGTACCTTGTCGTAGTGTTCGATGGCGTTCCGGTAGTTGCGCCTGCCGAACTGTATATCGGCCAGGACGTTCTGGACTTCGGCGTAAAAGGGGATCTTCGCGGCGATGTCCCCCAGGTATCCCGCGGCGCCGTCGAGGTCGCCGCTCTTATAGGCGGCCATGCCAAGCTCGAACTTGGGGGCCAGGAAGGCGCCGTCGATGCCGAGGGCTTCCTTGAACCGGCCCAGGGCCTCTTCGGTCTTGCCTCCCTTCTTGAGGGCCGCTCCTTCGTTGTATTTATCGACCGCCTCGGTGTTGTCGGTCCAGAGGAACTTGTTGATGAGGGACTCTATTTTCTGCCGGGCGGCCGCGTCGCCGGTCCTGATCCACATGGAGCGGCATGTGGATACCACGCTCTCGTAATCGTTCCGCTGTTCCGCCATGAGAAGGGCGTTCCAGTAGGAATTGATAAGGTACTGTCGCGAAATGCCCGGCTTGGTTATCGCTATCTTGTAATATTTTTCCGCTTCAAGGTAGTTACCCTGCGTTTTCTCTATCTCACCGAGAAAATAATAGGCGTTGCCCGATTCGCCCGCCTCGGCCGCTTTCTGGAACATCTCCTTGGACTTTTCGTATTGCTTGCGGATGTATAATTTCCGGCCCTGCTCGTAGTAACCGGCGGCCAGCGGCTGCTGTAACAGTGCCAGCGCCGTGACCAGGGTGATTAAAGATATGATTTTTTTCATTGGCTTCGTGGGATTGCTCACTGGAGTGGTATAGTTCTAAGGAACAAATATGATCGCATTGTTGCAGACAAACAAGGTAATTGTCAAGATATTTGTACCTCACCGGGGGGTGAGGATGATTGTAGAGAGGAAGACAGGCGGGGTGAGGTTGCAGCATATTGTTGAAGATCCCGGCTGAAGATCATAACAGCAAGATCGGCCAAAGTGTAAAATGCTTGTATAAACAGAGCATCCTCTTTTAGGTTAGTCCGATGAGCGCACTTTTCAGATCAACCGGAGTTGTGGCCGCCTCGACCATGGCGAGCAGGATCCTCGGCCTTGTCCGCGACATGCTCATGGCCGCCCTGTTCAGCGCCACCGGCGCCACAGACGCCTTCTACGTGGCCTTCCGCATTCCCAATCTGGTCCGCAGGCTGGTAGGCGAAGGGGTCTTCACGGTTTCCTTCATTCCGGTGTACACGGAGTATCTCGCGGTCAGGGGAGACGGCGAGGCGTTGGACCTGGCCCGGAAGACCCTTTCTGCGGTCATGGTCTCTCTCGCGGTCCTGACGGCCCTGGCCATTGTCTTTGCCCCCGAAGCGGTGAGCCTCCTGGCCATGGGCTTCAACGACCAGGCGCAGGTGGGAAAGACCGTGGTCATGTTCCGCATCATGGCGCCCTTCCTCCTCATGGCGGGATTTCTCGCCTTTTCCATGGGGGTCCTCAACTCCCACAAGTATTTCTTCGCGCCCGCCTTCGCGCAGGTGCTTCTCAACGTGGGCATTATCTCCGGGATCCTGCTCTTCAGCGGCTTTTTCACGGAGCCCCTCTTCGGCGTGTGTATCGGCGTCCTGGCGGGGGGCCTGCTCCAGGTTGCTCTCCAGGTCCCTTACCTCGCCAGGGCCGGATTCAGGATGAAGCTTTCATTGAGAATGGGTCATCCGGGCCTGAAAAGGATCTTTCGTCTCGGCCTCCAGGGAATCCCCGGCATGGGAAGCCAGCAGATCAACATACTCGTCGCGACACTGATGGCGTCGTTCCTCGCGCCGGGCTGCATCACCTATATTTATTTTTCAGATCGCCTCCACGAGCTTGTTCTGGGCATAACCGTTGTTTCCATCGGGAGCGTTGTCTTTCCGGAGATGTCGGAGCTTTCGGCACGGAAGGATCATGCGAAACTGGCCGAGCTCTATTCCATGGCGGTCAGGTCGGCCCTTTTCCTGGCGATACCGGCCACGGCGGCGCTGGTGGCGGTCGGGTTCCCCGTCATATCGGTCCTGCTGATGCACAGCCGGTTCACGGCCCACGAGGCGGCCATGACCTACCGGGCACTTCTCTATGCCAGCGCGGGGATCGTCGGCATCGCCGTGTGCAGAATCACCATTCCCGTCTTTTACGCCCTCCATGATCCGCGACCGCCCCTCTATGCCGCCCTTGCGTCCTTCGCCGTGAACGGCCTGTGCGGATTTTTCCTCATGCGGACGCCCCTGGAACATGCCGGCCTTACGCTGTCGGTTTCCGTCGCGGCCACGGTGCAGATGGCCCTGCTCACGGCGATGATGAGGAGGAAGGACCTGCCGGTGCGCGCCGGCGTGATTGTCATTTCCGCCCTGAAGCACTGCGCCGCCGCCGCGGTCATGGCCGCGCTGGTTTGGTTCATCGCCGGGGCGGTGGACTGGGTCAATGATCCTTTCGGAAAAAGACTCTGCTTTCTTGTCCTGATCGTGTCCCTGGGCGGCGCTTCATATTTTGCCGTCTCTCTTTTGCTCCGTGCGCCGGAGGCGCGGCTCCTCTTTGAGAGAATAATGGTGAAAATAAGAGGAAAATGATTCAGCCGAGGATCGCCTTCATGACTTCATCGACATCGCTCAGGTCGTCGAAAAAGTAGTCCGGTTCGAGGTCGAGGAGCGCCCCGGGATCGGCCCATCCGGTGCCTACCGAGATGGATACGGCGCCGGAGGATTTGGCGCAGGCGATATCGTGCACCGTGTCCCCGATGATGGCGATATCCCTGAAGGGGATGTCGATATTGAAGCTGTCACGGATCATATCACGGGCGATGGGGGGCATGTCGTTGCGATAGGATGCGTCATCGCCGAAAACGCCGAAGGTGAAGAACCTGTTAAGGTCGAAGCGATCGAGCTTGATGCGGGCGCTCTCCCTGAAGTTGCCGGTCAGGAGACCCAGCAGGACGCCGTCATGGTCCCGGAGACGCTCCAGGAGGTCCTCCACGCCCGGCAGCAGCACCGACGAGTCGTCATACATGTTCGTCCTCAGGTGATGGAAATACCGGCTCTTGAGCTCCTCGATGTTGCGGTGAATGTCCTCTTCCTTGAACCCCATGATGGCCAGGGATTCCAGGAGGATCAGGGGGTCCGTCTTTCCCTGGAAATCAACGGCGTGCATCGTCCCGATGGTGCCGAAGACCTCCATGCAGGCCTCGATGAGGGATTTCTTGCCGGCCCCGAAGCATTTCAGCAGGGTCCCGTCGATGTCGAATAAGACCGCCTTGATGACGCGTCCTCCCGCGGATGGTGTGGCGCGGCCGCTTAATGGGCGCGCGGGGATACTGAATGGTTCGGGGCTCAAATTAATCAATACTTTTTTCCCATTTACTTGACTCGGGTGGGGCGGTTTGATATTTTGATTCATATTGATCGGGCTTGCTGTTTTATAAATTATATTTGATTTCTGATTTCACCTGGATCCTAACCTAATAGCAATTATTCCGTAATCGTGAAGCGTCAGAAAAAAGCCTCACGGCCTGCGGAACTCGGACAAAGACACGGAAGACTCAGACAGTCCTCGGCCGCTCGGCTCTTTTTTCTGACGCTTGGGTATTCTGCATTAATATATCGTTTACGCTATATCGGCAGTATCTATGTAAGATTTATTGCAAGGAGAACATCAATGAATATCAAACCGTTATTGATAATGCTTATTGTTGCAGCGTTCATGATGGCCGGCTGCGATCAGGGCGGCGTGAAGAGCGGCGCTCCCCGCCAGTCCCTCATCAGCAAGGGTTTCATCGACGACAATACGTGGAAGATCGTGTGCCGCGGGTATCCGATGGAAGGCCTCAGCGGCACGCAGATGGGCGAATCCTCCAAGAGGGCGGCCCTGCTGAGCGCGTATTACTTTATCCAGCAAACCTTTGACGACTCCGTGGCTCCAGACAGGGACGGCACAACGGAAAAGATCGAGATGAAGAGCGACCATGCCGTGCTTCATTACGTGGTGCGTAAGAAAGGATTGAAAAGGATGCTCAGGCAGTAATATACATATCGGGAACGTGAGAATGAATATAAAGAACACAAAGGCAGAATATGACGTAATGGGCCTGGGCTCGGCCCTGCTCGATTTCACCGTGATGGTGGACGACGGGGATCTCGCGAGGCTGGGCCTGAAAAAGGGCGAAATGCTCCTCATAGACGCTGACCGGAGCAGGGAGATCCTCGCGGGCCTCGCGGGGAAGCCCATGGATATTACCCCCGGCGGGAGCTCCGCCAACACCCTTGCGGGCATTTCCGTGCTGGGCGGGAAGGGGATCTTCCTCGGCAGCGTGGGAAAGGATTCCCATGGCGACAGGTATATTGAAGACACGGAGCTGATAGGGGTGAAAGCGGAGCTCGGCAGGCATGAAAGCATGACCGGCCACGCCATAACCTTCATCACTCCCGATTCGGAGAGGACCTTCGCGACCCACCTCGGGGCGGCCCTTTTATTGAGTAAAGACGATGTCCGTGAAAGTCATGTCAGGAACAGCAAGATCATCCACATCGAGGGCTATCTCTTTGAGCCGCCGGGACTGCGGGAAGCGTCCATGGCGGCTCTTGAGATGGCGAAGAAGAACGATGTCCTGGTCTCGATCGACCTGTCCGATCCAGGCCTCATCGGCAGGATACGGCCTGTATTCGACCAGGTGATCCGGGACTATGCCGATATCATCTTCGTCAACGAGGATGAGGCCAGGTCCTTCACCGGCAAAGAGCGCATCGATGCCCTGGAAGAGCTCTCTCGTCACTGCGATTTTGCGGTGGTAAAAATCGGTTCGGAGGGAAGCCTCATCAAGACCGGCGGCGTGGTGTACCTCATACCGGCCAAAAAGACGGATGTGGTCAATACCAATGGCGCCGGCGACATGTACGCGGCCGGTGTGCTCTACGGCCTCGCGCGGGGCTACACCCCGGAGCGGTGCGGCAGGATCGGCAGCTTTGTTTCGTCAAAGGTCGTTTCCCAGGTGGGAGCCCGGTTCCCCGGAAAAATTTCCGTTGAGGCCATTGCGTGACGATGCGCTCTTGGACCGGAGACTTCAGCAAATTCCAGTGATAAAATACCCCGCAGTCCCGATGTATCGTGACGGGGTATTTTGTCGCATAATCTTTTACGCGCGCCGCGATCAGAGGCAAAGGCCGAATCCATATAAATTTGAATAAGGTAAATAATAAAAAAATTTTGTTGCAAAAACGGCCGGTATCTTGTATCAATCACTACAATGAAAATTAAAAGGAGGACTAAATGAAAAAAGTTATAATGGTGGCACTCGCGGGAGTGTTTATGATCAGCATGATGTCCTGCAGGTCAGTCAATGTGAAGAGAGAAGCCTGTGACAATGGCTGCACAAAAGCCAAGAATGAATGCTATGAAAAGGCGAAAGATAAGAAAGGGAATATCCCCGCCGCCAAAAAAGCCGCCTGCGATGCCACTGCATCTAAATGCATTGACAAATGCGCGAAGGAATTCGGCGCCAAGTAATCGGTCAAATGATCATCTGCCTTTTGTATTAACAAACAGGCTATTATAGCAAACAGCGCCGGGAAGACCGGCGCTGTTTGTTTCAATCCTCGTCTTTTAAAAATCCCTTCGCGATGAGCATCCTTGCCAGGGCCAGCGACAGCTCGATGTCGCTGGAGAAGGTGCCGTTTTTACTGAAGAAATCCCTTCCTGACGGGTACCCGAGGAGCCTGATGGCTGGCTCGACGGCTTTTTCCCTCCGGGAGCGGTAACCGGAGAAGAGATGCCTGATGATATTGTCACCCAGGATCGTGTGGCCGTTCAGGATGGCCCATTCGTACCACCGGCTGTAGGAATCGCCGTTGTCCGCGCCTGTGATTTTCCTCAAGTGGCCGGCGATCTCCTTTTTGCCGCTTTCGAAGGACGAGCGCTGGCGTTTCTGGGAGATGTCATCGAAGACGGAGGTGATGCCGAAGGTGATGATGGTGGCGAAGATGTCGGCTCCGCCGCGCTCGCGCGGGACGTAGTTTTCCCTGAGGATGACGACCAGGGCGGGGATGATGTCCGGCGCCGTATACTCCTTCAATCTCCGCGCCGCGGCCATGCGGGTCACCTGGTACTTCCCTTTTTTCGCGAGGCGGCACAGCGCCTTCCTGATGGCGTCGGACCCCACGCCGGTGAACACGTAGATGCCGCCCTGGGCCAGGTTCTCGTCCTGCTCCCCGAGGGAGTCCAGGAAGACCCTGTGCTTCAGTGCGTCGTCGCCCCAGCGGTTTACCGCCTTGTATGCCACGAGGCGGCATTTTGCCTCTTCCTTCTTATCGATCACGTCCCTGAATATCGCCAGGTCTTCGGGCGTTCCCCGCTCGGCGCAATAGGTCAGGGCATGGACCCTGAAGGCGGGGATATCCCGGCGGCTTTTGATATACCGGTAATTGCCTGAGGGAAAATGGACTGCCAGGTTCCTGAAGGCGCATTCACGGTCCCCTGAACCCTCATCCTCGATAATGCCTTTCAGGAAGGCTTCACCCTGGGGCTTTTTCCCGGAGGCGATGATGGAGATGATCAGTTCCCTCTCTTTCTGGTTTGACAGGGAGCGGTATTTTTCCGCCAGGAATCCCTGATAGGCGCCGATGTGGGCGGAGAAACCCTCGGCGATATCGTCATCGATCATGTTGTCTGATTGCATGCGCTCGAAGAGCTCCGGTCCGGCGCCGCCGGGCAGGAGGAACAGGCCTTTGACCGCGATCCTCCTGTTCCACGACGACGAGTCGTTGAGGAGCCTGATCAGCTTCGCCTTCGCGTCGGCCGTGCCGAGACGCCCCAGTTGCTCCGCGAGCTTCCTTTTCTCGTCGCTGGCTGTTTCCTTCATCAGCGAATTGTAGAGCCGGTCCTCCTGCTCGCCGGCCATGGCTCCGGGGGATGAGGCAAGGATGATGAAGGATATAATGAAAATAGTACGTTTTATCATGATTACCACCTTGCGGTATCATACGTTTTGTTCAATGGTATTTTGCCGGTATCACACATAATACGTCATTAATGGACTGATGTCAAAAACATTTCATGATGATATTGATTGATAATCTGTTAAGATGATATACCATTATCGAGTTTGGCGAAATACGCCTGTTTATTGCTCTGTTTGTCATTGAGCAATTACTGCTGGTTATTTTGCTGCGGAAGGTTCATCGTGAACCATCCTCGCTTCACGCAAAACGTCCTGTTTTGCTCGATTCAAAGTTGATTTTTCATTTGTTATCTGACTCCACAACGCACTAAACAGGCATATTTCGCCTGTAATATTATTCTCATTTTATTTGTGTAATTATTATCATCATTATTGCCACTTATTTTAAACAACTTTTATGCCGATAATAGAGGTGGGAAATCGGGTAAGGATGGTGTCATATGGATCTGTACCCCTATTTTGAAAGGACAACTAACGCCGATAAAGCCATGGCCTCGAACCTTGAAAAGATCAACAAGTCCGACTTTATCGGGTCCCGCGATCCCCTGGTGGAGCCTGACGCGAAAAAGAGGGAGGGCGGCCACGGCAAAAAGGAAGAGACCCCTGACGAGGCGGGAAAGCACTTTGAAAGCCTGAAGGACGCGGCGAACCAGGCTAACGGCGACCTGGAAAAGAAAAAATCGCCCTACCGGTTTTACATATACCGTGAGTTCGACGAGACCTTCATAAACCTGGTGCGCCTTGACGACGGCGGAAGCGTCGTCGAGGTCAAGAAAAAGAACATAACCCACCAGGAATTCGCGGAGTTCATAAAGCGGATACAGAAAGGCGAGGGCCTCTTTTTCGACAGCATCGGCTGATCTCCCCGGACGGCTCCTGGGATCGCCCGTTCCCCGGATTCCGCATAATCGGGTGCCGCCGATATTAGGATTGACTAAATATACAATGATGTTACAGTTATGGTATACCGCGCCGTTGAAACTATTCTCGTGATTGAAAGAGTAATGTTATGCGAATAAAGCTGTGGGGAGTGAGGGGATCGCTTCCGACCCCGCTGAAGGGGGAAATCATCGAGGACAAGATCAGGAAGGCCCTGACCCTCGCAAAGCCCGGCGATATATCGTCGGAAGAGGCGATAGAGGCGTTCATCAGGTCGCTTCCCTTTTCCGTCCGCAATACCTACGGCGGCAATACGACGACCATTGAGGTCATGACCTCCGGCGGGGACCTCATCATCCTGGATTGCGGGAGCGGTCTCAAACCTCTGGGCATGGACCTTATGAAGGGGGACTTCGGTAAGGGGAGGGGAATAGCCAACGTATTCCTGTCACACACCCACTGGGACCATATCCAGGGGATCCCTTTTTTCGTGCCCTTTTACATCAGGGGGAACAGGTTCAATTTCTATTCCGCCCTGCCTGACCTGAAAAAGCGCCTTGATTACCAGCAGGTGTTCACCCATTTCCCGGTCACCTTCGATTATCTCCAGGCGACCAAGGAGTTTTTCACCATAGAGCCGGAGGAGGAGCTCTACATCAACGATACCCTGGTGATCAACAAGGTCATGCCCCACCCGGGCGGCTCCTACGGATACCGGGTCGAGGACAACGGCACCATCCTGGTCTACACCAGCGACTGCGAATTCAACATCAACGAGATCGATCATATCGAGCAATACCGGAGCTTTTTTTCCGACGCGGACCTGGTGATATTCGACACCCAGTACACCTTTGACGAGGCCATCAACAAGCTGGAGTTCGGACATTCCTCGGCCGCGATCGCCATTGACATCGCCGGCATGTTCAACGTCAAGCGCCTTGTCCTGTTCCACCATGAGCCGAATTACGACGACGACAAGCTGGAGAACGTACTCGTCAACGCGCGCACCTACCAGACCATGAATCCGAAGCAGGCGGCGGATCTGTACATTGATATAGCATACGAAGGCATGGAATTCGAGCTCTGACCCGCGGGCTCCCAGGCGGCGGCTCTCGGGCGCGCCGTCCCTGGAGCTAATCTGTCAGCAAAAGGACACGTCACAAAGAACATGAAGTCACCGGAATCATTCAACAGGGCCGTATTCTGCGATTTCGACGGCACCATCACGTCGAAGGAATCCTTTATCGGCATGTTCAATATCTTCACGCCGGACCTCTTCCGGAGCATCGCCCCTGAAATGGTCGCCGGCCGCATGACCCTGAGGGAGGGAGTGCGGAAGCTGATAGAGTCGATCCCTTCGGACAGATACGACGACATCCTGGAATACACCCTTACCGTCGATATTCGTCCCGGCTTCACGGAGCTGCTGGATTATCTCGAATCGATGGGGGTTCCCTTTATCGTCATATCCGGCGGGTTCCGGGTGATGGTCGAGACGAGGCTGGGTCCCCTGCTGCCGCGGGTCCACGCGGTCCACGCCGTCGATATCGATACCGTCGGCCCCTTTATCCGGGTCCTCCGGACGGTCGAGGGCGACACCGAGCTCATGGCCAAGGCGACGGTCATGGCCGGGTATTCCTGCGGCGAGGCGGTCGCCATCGGCGACGGCTCCACTGACAACAACATGGCCCTCAGCGCGTCCATCGTGTACGCCCGCGACGGCCTCATGAAGTTCCTCCAGGCCAAGGGCAGGCCCTTTGTCCAGTGGAACGATTTTAACGATATACGCCTTGACCTGATGAAGAGGTGGGGGGAAAAAGCTTAATGATAAAATTAAATAAACATATTTGCATTTATGTTGAAAAGATATTTTAATATATAAAATAATACTAAAACCCATACGGGCGGGCTTTTTTAGTTGACTTTTTTTCCGCTCTTGATTATGTTATAATTATGATTGGGACTAATAGACAATAAGACCCATATGGAGGCCATATATGAAAAAGATCATCGTTTTTCTTATAATTATTATAACCTCAGCCTCTATCGCATCGTGCGGTAAAAGCAAGAAGAGCAACGACCTGGCCCTAATATTTTTGCTCTATCCCCGCTTCGGCGAGACCTTTTCCATGGTGAACTATAATTTCCCGGCTTCAAAAAATCCATCCCTGTCGGGGGACGCGGTCGGGACAATCGGTGAAAATACCATAACGGTCAATGTTCCCTCTGATGCAGATGTGGCAAATCTCATTGCCGGGTTCACCTCCAGCAGCGAAAAGATCGAGGTGAAAATCAACGGCGTTGTCCAGAAAAGCGAAGTGACCGCCAATGACTTCACCAATCCCCTTGTCGTCAATCTGGCTTACGATAACAAGGATGTCCTGAGCTATACCGTTACCGTGGTCAAGGCCAGGAGCGAAGAAAAGTCGATCCTTTCATTCTCCATCAACGGGACTGTCGGCGTTATCGATGAGGCCGCGGCCACCATCGCGGTCGACCTTCCTCCGCGGACGGTATTGACATCCCTGGCGCCAACCTTCTCGACAAGCGGCATATCGGTCATGGCCGGGGGCGCAGAGCAGAAAAGCGGCGCCACCGTCCATGATTTCTCGAATCCGGTGCCGTACACGGTCACGGCTGAGGACGGCTCGCAGAAGCAGTATATTGTTACGGCCCGCGCCCTCCCATCCTCCAGGAAGGAGATCAGGTCTTTTTCATTCTTAAAAGCAAACAACGATGTCCTTTCCGCCGACGTCAACGGCGCGAAAGACAACTTGAAGATTTCCGTGGAGCTTCCCTACGGCTCCTCCAGGGAAAACCTCAAGGCGACCTTCGAGACCTCCGGCGAGGGAGAGACGGTGGCGATAGGGGAGACCGCGCAGATTTCCGGAGAGACAGTGAACACCTTCACCTCGCCGCTTACCTACAGGGTCACGGCCGAGGACAAGACCACGGCCGATTACGAGGTTACTGTCTCAGTCGCCAAGAATGACGCGAAGTCGATCACGTCGTTCATCCTTGACGGCGAGACCTGCGCGATAGACCAGGACACGGGAGCCATCAACGTTGATTTCCCCGCGACTAAGAAACTGACCGGCCTCGTCTCGTCCTTTGTCTATACCGGAAGCGCGATCAGGGTCAATGATACCGACCAGGTCAGCGGGACCACGGCCAATGATTTCTCAAATCCCGTTACCTATACCGTCATTGCCGAAAACGGTACGGCGAAGACCTATGCCGTATCCGTGGTACCCAAGGCGGACATGGCGGGCCTGTGGAATTTCCAATATGGCAGTGACGGCAGTTACACTGTCAACGGCACTTCAGCGGCCGCAGGGCTGTCGGGATCTGCCCTTCTCTTCAACGGGACCACCGATTATGTGAGCGTTCCTGACAGCGACACCCTTACCCTCGGGGAGGCCGGCACGATTGAAGCCGTTGTGTACATGAATAACTACACTCCTTTCGGCGGGATCGTGCACAAGGGAACCAGGAAAGATTTCAACGATGAGGCCTACAGCCTCCAGTTCTGGACACCGGAAGGGATCCTGCGCTTTTCGATTTTCAACGCCGCCGGATCCTACCTGTACGTCGACAGCCCCGACGCCCTTGAGACCGGGAAATGGTATCACCTGGCCGTCACCTGGAATTCCAGCCGGATGACGATGTATGTCAATGGCTCCGAAGTGGCATCCGTGGCCAATACTGTCGGGGCGGTGAGGAATACCGACGGCGACCTGGTCATAGGAGCACAACTTCCCGTCCGGTACAGCGGCACGTGGAACAATCTGGGGTTCTCCGGCATCATTGACAGGGTCCGGATTTACAACAGGGCCCTTGCCGCGGAGGAGATCTCCTCCGCCTATACCGCCATATTCGCGCCGGGCGGGCAGCCCCTGGCGGCGTTTCTCCTGTCGGCGGTTTCAAAGGGAGGATTTGTCCTGATTGTGATCCTTGCCGTGATCGCCGTTTCCCTGCTGGGGATGTTTATCAGGAACAAAAGGCTTGCTATGAAAGCCAGGCAATGATCCCTGGAGCGGAAAAAAATGAAAGGCACCCGCAGGGTGCCTTTTTTATTTCTATTCGATCTCTTTGTATTCAGTAATGGAATCAGAACATCGGCATCCCATTCTATCGGATGTCCAGTTTCAGTCCGTTAAGGGTCTTTTCAATGAGCCCGGCTAAAGCGTCTTCCGAATGCTGCGCTTCGTCAAGCGAGAGTGAATCGCGGATGTAGCGGAGAAGCTCCGCCTGCGGTATGGCGGAGAGCATGGTGTCACCGCCCGATGGAAGCCGAAGGGTGACGACTCCCTCTTCCGGCTTGCTTCCCAGGAGGAGGGAAAGTATCAAGGCGCTGTAGGTTATATGCTTTCCTCTGAGCGCGAGCAATTTCTGAAGATATTCTATGGTGCTGGTCAGCTGTTCCTGCGTCCTGTCGACGCGCCTCAGGAGAGTCCGTATCAGGGCGAGGGCGAAATCCGGATCATGGGTGATCAGGGCCTCGAGATTGTCGGATTGGGCTTCGGCCAGGACGCAGCGGGTCTCGCATTCGGCGGTGACGTTCCTTCGAGTTTCTCCCAGTATCGCCATTTCGTTCAGAATGCGGCCGGCCTCCATGGTTTCCAGCACGATGCGCTCCCCCGATTCCAGCTCCTTGACGATGTTGACCTTCCCTTTTTTTATGTAGAAAAAGCTCTTTATCGAATCGCCCTGTCTGAATATGGCCGAACCGGGGTGATACACGATCTCGTTCTGCATCACCGTCGACGGGTTCATGAAGAGCCTGCGGATGGCCTCGAATCCCGGAAGCTTGAGGTTGAACACGACGCCTTTCCAGAAACGGTAAATGTAATAGCGGACGAGGAAAAAATAGAAGGACGGGCCCGGCCTGTTGAAGGCGATAATCGTGCCGACCGGTTCGTCGCCGGTCCCCTTCCCGTGGTTGCTCCACACGGGACGGGCCCTGACCGCGGGGGACCTGAATTCTCTCATCTCGAAATGCAGCTCCACCTCGTCCCCTTCCATCGGCTCGAAGGTGCGGAGGAAGGAATTGATGCCGGTGATATCGAAGGTCGGCAGGATGTCCTCGAAATTTTTCTGGTGAAGCACGGCGTCGAAGATGATGGGGAGGCGTACGATGCTGTACCGGAAAAAGTCCGGGTTCAGGATGCCGACCAGTATGAGAGACAGCCCGATGGAGGCCGGGTATGCCGTTGTCACCAAGATGCCGGTCTAGTGGTTCAGGGGAAGGCCCAGCAGGGCGCATACTTCATCGCTGAACGGCAGGGCCGTTGCGGAAGCCGCCAGGAAAAAAATGGAGATGATCCAGGGCATGCGGCTGGTATGCGCCCGCAGGAGGGGAACCTTCACGTTCGACTGCGTACCGGTGGAGTTGAGGATCCACCGCTCGAAGCGCGGCTGGCGGTATTTAAGGACCCAGTCTTCGAGCCGGAGATGCTCTTCCTCGAGGGATATGCGCGATGGGATGAGCTTGGATCGGGAAATGAGGATCTCCAGCATCATTATGAGGGCGACGACCAGCGGCGCCGCGAAGTAGAGGAGGGTCCCGTCCAGGATGAGCATGGCGTCGAATACGCCGTGCAGCGCTATGGGGACCACGAAGGCCAGGACCAGCTTCATGGCCTTGATGTAATGGCTTGAGCTGAGGCGCATGGACGAGCAGTAATATCCCACTATCCCGCAGGTGGTCAGGTGGAGGGGAGCGGAGAACACGAGCCGGACGATTATCACGGCCGGGCCGAAGTTCAGGGCGTATACGAGGTTCTCGACCAGGGAAAACCCCGCGCCGATGGCGATGCCGGAAACGATGCCTTCGAGAATGGAAAATCGAGGGTAATAGCGAATGACCAGCATGTACAGGGCAATGGTGCCCGTTTTTTCGATGAGCGCGGCTTTCACAAAGGCGTCGACGAAGACCGAGTTGTTATTGATGAACCGGTCGATGTACGGGGCAAACAGGATGATGGTAAGGGCAAGGATGACGCCGCACAGAAACGACTCCAGGTGCTTGCCGTACACCGGGACCTCGCCCTTCAGGCGGTAATACCGGAAGAAATGGCGGAAGTATATCAGGTAGAATACCGGAACCGCGGATAACGCGATAAAATAATATGGGATCGATTTGAAGTCCATAATAACATCTGTCGGCCGGCGGATTGAGACCCTGAAAGGGGAAAACCGCCACCATGCCATTATATATATCGGTCATACCAGGGTTGATCATTAGACATGTTGCAATACTGTCATTTCGGCGGCTCCCGGTAGAGGGGGGAGGCGGGCACCGCCGGGCGGCGCTGAACCGGCCGGGGGGTCAACCGGTCCTCTTCGCCAGGATGACCGTGAAGTCGTCCCTCAGGTCGGCGTCCTTCACGAAGGAATCGAAGGTCGCCAGCAGGTGGTCGAGGATCTCCGCTGCGGTGCCGTTCGGCGCCCCGGCAAGGGACTGCATGAGGCGGTCGATATCATATCTTTCTTTACGGTGATTTCGCGCGTCCAGTATGCAGTCGGTGAAAAGGAGGAGGACGTCATCCTTCTCCACGGAGAACTGGATGACCGACGGCAGGTGATGGTTGAGGGCCAGGCCCAGGGGCTCGCCGCGGAACTTGTTTCCCCCGGCGTCCACGATCCGCACTTCGCCGGTTTTGACGTTCTTGCGGACGAGGTCCGGGTGGCCGGCGTTGACGTATTCCACCTTGTCGTCCCTGATGCGCAGCAGGATGGAGGTGACGAAATTGTCGAGGCGGTTCAGGTCCTGGGATACATGCTCGTTGATGAGGTTCATGATGGCGTCAAGCTTCTGCCCCGGCATCGAGTTAAAGATCCTGAACGTAATGGGCTTGACCATCATGGTTATGAGGGCGGAGGAAACGCCGTGGCCTGACACGTCGAAGATGGCGATTCCCTGCAGGCGGCCCCCTGAACAGTAAAAATCGTAGAAGTCGCCGGAGGCGCCGTACTTCGGCTTGAAAGACATGGCGATGTCCCACCTGTCCAGGCCCGTAGGGACCTGCGGGAGAAGCATTTTCTGCATGTTGCCGGCTAGGTCCATTTCAATGGCCGCTATCTCGTTGCCCTTTTCCAGCTCCTTGTGGGTTTTCAGGAAGCGGTTGGCAAGGATAAGGGTGATCCCGATGGTAAAGGCGAAAAATCCGTACTGTGTGAGGACGTAGTCGTAGGCCCAGAACATGGAATCGGCGATGTCGAAGATCGAGCACGCCACCAGGATGATCGTTCCGACCATGAGGTTGCCGGCGGTGGTCGATTTCAGCGTCCTCAGGAACGACCTGGCGGCGCGGAACGGGGGGAAGACGGTCCTGATGCTGTCGTATTGTTTTCTATATCCTTCGAGGACCTTTGATCCCATCCTGACAAAGAGGTAATACAGGAGGGGGATGATCACCGTGATCTGCCACACCCTCAGGATGTCGATGGCGAAGGGATTGGAGACCGGCAAAACGGTTATCACGATAAGAACGGCGTAGAAGGCGCCGTAGATCTTCGTCATGCGGCTGTAGGCGCCGGTGAGAAGCAGGTCCATGAAGGCCCCGCCGAGGGGGACCAGGGCGTAGAGGGAGCAGTATTCGATGCGGTGCAGGACGGTGGTGTCGCTGACGAGGTCGTAGATCCCGTGGGTCCGGGACAGGATGTATACGAAAAGAAGAATGGAAAAGAGCGCGTAGTAAAGGTTGAACAGCTCGTCCCGCCGCCGTATGAAGATGAAGAGGTGATAGACCCCGAAAAACAGGTAGAGGAACGACAGGATCATGGTTGTCTGCTCGGAGCTCAATTTTTCAAGACGCTCCAGGGAATCGACGACAAAGGGCGTGCTCCGGTGAAATCCTGAATCGATGTTGGTGGGGTCTCCGATTATCCTGGCCGCGAGAATGTTTTTCCCCTTCCGAATGAGGCGCGGATCGATGGGAATGATCACCTCCCGCGAGTGGCGATAGGCGGTTATCCGGCCCTTGCCGTTGACATGGATTTCGTCCCGCAGAAGGTGGCCGTTGAGATAGACGGACCAGTTCTCCCCGATGTTGGCGAAATAGATCCCGAGGAATTCGTTCACCGGCGCGCCTGCGTCATCCATGTCGAAGGATGTCAGAAAGGTGAAGTTCTCGGGGGGATACTCTTTCAGGGAAAAGAAGGGCCGTTTCGGCATGCCCTCAAGGGGAAGCTCCTTGAGGACCGTGTTCCTGGCGCCGCCTTTGACCGCAGCAATGGCGAGCCACTCCTTCTCGCCCGGACCAGGGAGCCTGTCGGTCCATTGCGGGTCAAAGCCTTTTCGAACGAATATCGTTTCCTGGTCGAGATTAATAATTGAAGCTGACAGGGACAGTGTCTGGAGCAATAAAAAAGCGATGATTACCGGAGGTAGCTTAATTTTCATTTTCATATCATGGGCAACACTCTGTATGAATATCATCCGCATAAGGGATATGCCATCATACATTAATATGCAGAAAACCGCCTCCCCGGGCTCTATGTGGCTGTTTGTTTGATGGTATGTCAAATAATTTTTATCAAAGTCCAATTAAATATGGGTGCCGGGGCTTTGGCCGGTTTTCCAAAAAAAAACTTGATAATATCAATCAAGCATAGTATCAACAAGCGTGCATCCCGGGCAGTGGGATGCGGGGTACGATAGTATACGGTCGGGCATTGTTGTTTCAGAATCATACGATGTCTGCCGGGACAGTTCCATAAGCCTCCGGCCAGCAATTATTCGCAAGGTGATTGGGCATTTATGAAAATAAAACCCGTTAGCCTGAAATTCGATCTCGCCCTTGAACAAGAATTCATCAAGGATTACAACATAAACTCGCTTTCCTTTATACGCCTGGCCCTTATCCTGACGATAGTTCTTTACGCAATGTTCGCCATCCTTGATATCTGGATCATACCGGTGACCAGGCCCGTCGCGTGGCTTATACGGTTCGGTATCGTTATTCCATTCGTGGCCGCCATGATCGCTCTTTCCTACGTAAAAAAGTTCCAGCCCTATACCCAGTCGGCGCTTCTCTTGACAGGTGTCGTTACCGGCTTCGGTATTTCAGCCATGATCGCATTTACGAAAGCATGCGAGATCGGTTATCAGAGGTACTACGCTGGCCTGATGCTCGTCATTTTCGGGATCTATACTATCCTCCGGTTGAGATTTTACTACGCCATCATATCATCGCTGATAGTCGTGGCGTCGTACGAAATCGTCGCGGTGTTCGTCCAGGGCCTGACTGAAGGAGGGTTCGCCGGCCGCAGGTTCCTGATCTTTATCAATAACAATTTTTTCTTTTTAAGCGCCACCTGCATAGGGATATTCGCCTCGTTCACCCTGGAGTACTACATCCGGGAGGTTTTCAAACAGCGGAAGACTATTGATGACGATCGTCACAGGATCAAAACGCTCCTTGATACCTACGGCAAGCAGCTTGCCCTGGCGCGCACCATACAGCGGAGCATCATGCCCGATATTCCCCCGCATATTGACAGGGCCCTTGTCACCATGATGTATAAGCCGATGGAGGAGCTGGGGGGAGATTACTATGACTTCATCCCCCTCGGTGAAGGTAAAACGGGATTTTTTATCAGCGACGTAACCGGGCACGGTATTCCCGCGGCCCTGGTGACCACGATGCTGAAAACCGTGGTGAGGTCGACGCGCGAAATAGCATGGGACCCGGGGAATTTCCTCGCCCATCTCAACAGCAGGCTTGCCAATCTCGCATCCGTCGGTTTTGTCACAGCTTGTTACGGCGTCCTCGACATGCCCGCCATGGAGTTCCTGTATGCCCGCGCCGGCCATCCCTTCCCGATTCTGGTGCGGGACGGCAGCGCATCGGCCCTTGAATCGCGGGGAGGATTCATCGGGCCGATGCAGAAGAATAATTTCGAGACGAAATCGGTGTCCCTGAAACCGGGGGACCGGATCCTGTTATACACGGACGGCCTTATTGAAGCGGAGAACGAGAAGGGGGAGTTATTTGAGCACGTTCTCCTGGATAAGATGCCGCAGCATCTTGGCGATGCACAAACCGGGTTTCTCGACGCCATTTATGCGAGTCTCGTTTCATTCAGGGGCGATGATCACTTCGAAGACGACATCTGCATGGTCGGCATAGAAATAACGCGGTAGCTGGCGGTTGGTTTTCGATCTCCATTCTGTCAGCAGCTATTCTAATCCTTGAGAATGATGTCGGGAAGCACCCCGTATTTATGTGAGACACTTCGTTTTCCTTGTTTCCGCAAACTCACTGCTGATTGGTATCTCCCGCATGGTCCGGCCAACCGGTCCGGCAATGGGCCTTTCCGAAAATTTATTTTTATTACTGCCATGATGTGCGTCGCATAGTATATTGTAAGTATATTCGTGACTGATGGATGGGTCAATGGGAAAGATAAAGAAAGCGGATGTGATAGTTATCGGCGGCGGACCGGTGGGGTCCTACTTCGCGGGACAGATTGGCCTCCTGGGCCACAGGGTCCACGTGTTCGAAAAAAGAAAAAAACATGATGTAAGGAAAGAGCTCGGCTTCATCCACTTCGATGTGCCCTGCTACGGGCAGCTGTCCCTTCCCAGGCCCCTATCGGACAGCCGCGTATTGAAAGGCACCTTCACGGAAAACTGGCAGATTCCTCTCACCGAGGAGCTCAAATTCCAGGTTCCCTGCAGCACTGATATCCTGTCGATGAACGGTTTCTCCCGGTGGATCGCCAGTCACGCGGAAACCTCGGGAAACGTTCTGTTCCATTACGAGTCGCCCTTCCTGCGTCCCATAACCGACGGGTCATGGGTGCGGGGCGCGGAGATCGGCGGAGCAGGCGAGGTCTTCGGCGGCATCGTCGTGGACTGCACCGGCAGGGAGGCGGTCGTGCGAAATTCCCTGCCGGCGGAATGCCACGTCTCCCCCCTGGCGGCGCGGCCACTCCGGACCTTCACCCTTCACATGGAGCGGTGGCGCTGCCACGGCTCCTTTCCGACGGGGAGCAATACCTATGTATGCTACAAGGGCTTCGCGAACCAGGTGGGGCCCTCGGAAACGCTGGTGGGACTATCAACGTTCGGGGACATGGCGCATACCCGCGCCGCGCACCGCGAGTTCACCGCCCATCACCTGGGCGGCGTCGATCATGATGTCGCGTCGGTCTACTCCGGCACCGTTCCCTTTGATTTCCCCCCGGCTTCCCTGGTTGGGGACGGCTTCGTATCCCTGGGCGATGCGGCCTTTCAGAACAAGCCCTTCAACGGCGAGGGGATCGCCTCCGGCATGGAAGCGGCCAGGATCGCTGTGCCGGTCATCGCCGAGGCCCTTCGCGGAGGGCCCGTCCTGCGAAAAAATCTCTGGCATTACAATTCGGCATATTTCAGGGGCGTCGGGGCCGGTTTCGCGAAGATACGGGGCATCTGCGAGATGCTGGTGGACCTGTCGCCCCGCGAGTTCGATTGGCTCTACCGGATGAAATTCATAACGCGCAAGGATGTGGCAGCCGCGTGGTTTAAACAGAAATCCGCCAAGGGTCCGTTGGACCTGATCAGGCTCACCCTGAACGGCCTCCGCAACCGGGAGCTGTTTAAAAAGCTCATCGAGGCCCTCCGACTCGGGGCCTCCCTCGGGTCATTGTACCGCATCTATCCGCTCCTTCCGTCGCGGATAGAGGAATGGGAATCACGCCTGGACGACATCCTGCTGCGTCACGGCATACATCTTCAGGAAAACCGCACTGTTTAATCGCCCCCTTCCTTGCTACGAACAGACAGGCGCGCATCAACAGGCCTGTCCTGATGGATATCGCTCTTTTATGTGTAGAGGTGGTTGATGGTGTGCGGATTATTTAACGCGGCTGTTCCCGTCACCGGCGCGTGCCGGTCATGATTGCTTTTCTTTGGGGCATCCCACGACAAAGATTACGCCGGCGGCGCGGTCTTCATAGGTGGCGACGCTATTGATGTTATTTTCCCAGTAGCGGCAGTATATCTGGCCGCGGCTGTATTCAGAGTGGAATGAGCATTTTTTGCAGTCTTCAAGTTTCATGCGCGATAATGACTCCTGATGGTTACACGGCTAAATACAGGATATGGTCTGAATCGTCAATAAGTTTTTTATTACGTCACATGAGGCATAGGTATGAATTATAACTGGACAAAAAAGCAATGGGACATACAAGGGTCCGGAAACTAAAATTTGTGTCTGAGGGACTTGCATGAATAAAAAGTCAATAATAGCAATAATAATAGTGGCGTCACTGATCCTGTCGGTTGTTGCGTTTCTCAGGGCCAAGGCGTCGCAGGTCAATGCCGGCAGGGAGGAGATAAACGCTTTCCTGGATAAAACGTCGTACAAGGCTTTTCCCGATGCCGGGACCGTCAGCAGGCTCACCATCCTTCCCCTTGTCGATTTTTACGCTGACGACAAGAATCTGATGACGGAGCCGGGCGTGTCCTACCTGGTGAAGGCCGACAACACCACGATACTCCTTGACGTGGCGAACGACAGGAAAAAAATCCATCCCTCGCCGCTGCTGAGTAACATGAAAGCCCTTAACGCAAAGCCCTCGGACATCGACATGATCTTTATTACCCATATTCACCTTGACCATGTCGGGGGAATGAGGGAAGGAAGGGTCGGAGAATTCTCCCTGTCCCAGGGACCGGTAGAGCTCAAGGCTATCCCGGTCTATTCGCCGGGGCCCCTCAAGCCGTCGAAATGGAATCCCGGTCCCGCGGTTCAGGTGGTAAGCGATCCGATAGTTATCGCCCCTGGCATCGCGAGCCTCGGCGTGATACCGCGGCATCTCTTCATGTTCGGCAGGACGGACGAGCAGGTGCTGGCGATTAACCTTAAAGGGAAGGGCATCGTGCTGATCGTGGGCTGCGGCCATCCCTCGGCGGAGCGGATCATCCAGAGGGCGAAGATGCTCTACAGGGAGCCCATCTACGCCATTATCGGCGGGCTCCATTACCCGGTCAATGGCGGCAGGGGCAATATCGGGCCCATCAACATCCAGTACATAGTAGCTGCGGACAGGGCGCCGTGGAACGGCATCAATGAGAAGGATGTGGATCAGGCCATAGATACAATCCGGAAAGAGAATATCCGGGTTATTTCCCTATCGCCCCATGACAGCTCCGATTGGAGCCTGGAGCGGTTCAGGAAGGCCTTTCCGAAGAAATATGTTGACCTGAAGGTCGGGAAGGAGATCATTCTTTAATATTCCGGTTATTTTTTTTCCTTATAACTTGACGATCACCAAAAAATTTTATATTATTATTTCGATAGTTATCGAATTAAGAAATATTCAAACTTTGATAAATTTCAAGTAATGATAGACGTGGTACCGGAATGAAATATCTTATTTTCTCTTTTTCCCTGGCAGCAATCGCTCTTTTCGTATCCTTTATATATGCCTCATCAAAGGATGGGACTGATGGTGATGAAATGAAAAGAAAAAGTTCACCCCAATGGAACGGCGCTATGTTCAGCAACCAGGTGCGAACCATTGTGGGCACCCCGAAGAGCTTTAAAAACACGCTCTGGCTCTGGATAACCGGCAGGGAGGAGAGGCGTCCCCGGAAGCAAATAGAGTTACCCCGGATTTCACCACTGGTTCAGGAAGAGCCGGACAGCGCGGCCCTCAATGTAACCTGGCTGGGACACTCCACGGTGCTCATAGAGATAGACGGCAGGCGCTATCTTACCGATCCGATATGGAGCAAACGCTGCTCACCGGTGCCGATGGCGGGACCGGCGCGGTTCTTCGATGTGCCCATCGGGCTGGATGACATAGCCCGCCTCGACGGCGTGATAATCTCCCATGACCATTACGATCACCTCGATGAGGCAACCATCAGGAAACTGGCGGGGCGAGATACGATCTTTTATGTTCCCCTCGGGGTTGGGACTTATTTGAAAAGATGGGGCGTCCAGCCGGACCGTGTGTCCGAGTTTGACTGGTGGGACGAGGCCGTCCTCGGCGGAGGGCACCGCCTCATCGCAGCGCCGGCCCGGCATTTTTCCGGCCGCCTCGGGCCTTTGCAGAAAAATAACACACTCTGGGCCTCATGGATCATCGAGGGCCCGGCGCACCGGGTTTACTTCGGCGGAGACAGCGGCTATCATCCCGGCTTTAAAGAGATTGGCGATAAGCATGGGCCTTTTGACATCACCATGCTGGAGATCGGCGCCTATCATCCCAACTGGGGCGATATCCACCTTGGTCCGGAAAACGCCCTGCGGGCCCACCGGGACCTTCGGGGCAGGGCCCTGATGCCGATCCACTGGGGCACCTTCCAGCTTGCCCTCCACAGCTGGACCGAGCCGGCGGAGCAGGTCCGCGCCGGAGCGAAGGAACAGGGCATTTCCCTGATCATGCCGGTGCCTGGCCGGAAGGTTGACGGTATCGCGGAAGCGGCTGATTCCGGATGGTGGATGAAGATATGACAAAGCTGTGCTGGAGGTGAGGGACATCTACACCCTGGCGAAGCTGGATGCGAACCAATGAAATTGTGATTAATTTCCGTCCAGTGCCCGGTGTCATCTTTTTTTTGTTGCATATTCTCACATAGCGGGTATGGTTTAACAAATGTAAAAATACCGTCCTGTTATGGCGTCACTGGAAACAATCACAAATAATTTTATTTATTTTGCTGGGGGCGTATCCCTTCTTGTCGCGGTGAGCGAGCTTTTTGTCAGGAACCGCCGCACTGAAAATTTAATTTCCTTCTCGCTGTTCGTCACCTTTGGCATCCTGATGTTCCAGATCGGTTTTATCATCGACAGGACGGTGCTTCAATACCCGCAGCTCTTCTACCTGAACCTGACGTTCCTGTACCTGGTGGGGACCGTCGGCTATTTCGCCTATTTTCTTCTTGTCTTCCCCACGGATACGCTGCCGGCGAGAATGATATTCTACGCTCTGCCCTCACTTGTCGCACTGGTGTTTGACATATATTTCATGACCATGTCTCCGGAGGCGCAGGTGCGGCTACTCCACGAACACATTTATTCGGGCGACATGTACCATCATACGCCGGTATGCTTTCTTTTCGCCGGCGCGGGGCTGCAGATATTCATCTACCTGGGTGTTCTCTTTGTCCGATTTCTTATGATCTGGATAAGGGAAGGGTTCACGCCGGTGGTATTTGTATCGTTCAGCTATCTCACATACACGATAGTCGCGGCCGATATGGTCATTGCGGGCTATGTGTTACATTCTCTCGTGCTGCTGAAATGGGGATGTTTCATGATGGCGGCCCTCTTCATCAGCTCGTTCCCCCTCAGCCAGCGCTTTCCCAGGTTTTTGCAGCTCATCATCGATGAATCGGAGAAGAAGGCCCGCGTCAAGTCCCTCATCGACAACCTGGACGTAGACCGGACCATCCTCCGCCTCAAGGAATGCATGACGGAAAAGAAGATGTTCATGAACGAAGACCTCACCCTGAAGGACCTGGCCGATGAGCTTTCCATCACCGTTCACCAGCTATCACAGGTCCTCAATGAACGTCTCGCAACCAATTTCAACAATTTCGTAAACCGGTACCGGATCAATGAGTCAAAGATGATACTTCTCGACGAGCCGGACCGGTCTGTCATTTCCATAGCCTTCATGGTGGGCTTCAATACCAAGTCTTCGTTCTATAATGCCTTCTCGCGTTTCACCGGAACCTCCCCGCAGGATTACCGGCGGGAAAATCTATAATATTGTATCCAAAAAACCGTTCACCTGTTGTTTGGGACATTAGTCCAAAAATCTTTTTCTGCTTTATATATGGGGACTCTGCTTAGAGTCTATCCTATGTTGTAGGATTCACACGTAGCGTCACCCTCCCTCTACTCCGCGCTGATAAAATTTTTCATAACATCTGTTATTCCCGAGAAAAAAAGAGTCCAAAATTATATACCCGGTCGACAGCGTCCGTCTGGACGGTTATTCTCTGATTATTCAATCCATTTCTCATAGTACAAGTGTCAACATAAAAAAAAAGCAGGATAACATTAACAGGGTTCCATGCACAGGTTCGCCTGTGCATGACCATACCCTTCAGGATAAGGAGGCATCAGGTGGGAAAAAAGGGTGACAATGCAAAAAAGAAGGTGGTGGTGATCGGGTCCGGTCTGGGCGGGGCCGCGTCCGCGGCTTTGCTCGCCAAATCAGGATTTGACGTGACACTGCTGGAGAGCAACGACTTCCAGGGGGGGCGCTGCGCCACCCTGGAGCGAAAGGGTTTCCAGTACGATTTCGGCGTCCACATGTTCAGCCGGGGCGATTCCGGGCCCCACGGCCAAGTCAACAGGGAGTTGGGGGGCAATCTGCGGTGGGTAAAGAAGGACCCTCCCTGCCATGTTATGGGCAAGATGGAGTTCGATTTTCCCCTCGATATCAAGCCATTGAAGCGCCAGATATACCTGGCCCGGCAGCTGAAGATAGGCCCGGCGAACCTGCCCGGCGTCTTTTTCCTGTTCCGGTCGCTTTTGAATCCCAGGTCAGTTGAGCAATATGACAATATTACGCTGAGAGACTATGTTTCGCGCTTCACCTCCGATGATAATGTGCATCTTTTCCTGAACTGCCTGTGCCAGCTCTATTTCGCCATGTCCTACAAGGAATCGTCGGCCGGGGAGTTCATCTGGTGCTTTACGCGGATGTTCAACAACGCCTCCTTCGGGTATCCGCAGGGGGGCGGCAGCGCAATCCCCGGTTCCTTCCTCGATGTCTTTAAGGATTCGGGCGGCTCCCTCTTATACGGCCAGCCGGTGCATAGCATCGTGGTAAAAAACGGCGCCGCCGTAGGCGTCAGGACCGCTAAGAAGTTCTATCCCGCGGACATCGTCATTTCAAACGCGGGAATCAACCGCACCATCGATATGGCGGGAAAAAAGAATTTTCCCGGATCCTACACGGAAAAGGCCCAATCCTATGTCTATTCCAACGCCTACATAACGATCAAGTACGCCCTGAGCCGGCCGGTCATTCCCTACCCGGTGGTTTTCTACATGCCGGACATGCCCGGCCACAGCGTCTTTGACTATATACGGGACAGGACCGTACCGGATGATCCCTATATTTTTCTGCCCGTGCCATCCAACCAGGACCCGGGCCTAGCGCCCCGGGGGCAGCAGCTGGTCATAGCGGGAACCGCGGCGCCCTCCGGCGCTTCCAAGAAGCTGTGCGAAGCCATCATAGACCGCGTGGACAGGAGGGTCAGAGCCCTTTTCCCGGCCCTGGAAAAGGCCATCATCTGGAAAATAACCTCTGTCTCGGAGGACACCAGCCGGCTCACGCACCAGGGGAACGGGGCCTGCATAGGCCTGGGGCAGGTGCCCGGACAGGTGGGGGAGCACCGGCCGTCGCTGGAAACGCCGCTGAAGAACCTGTGGCTCGTGGGCGCCGACGCCGGATCGCGGGGCATCGGCACCGAGATGGCCTCGGGAAGCGCCCTTAACCTGGCGGCGGTCATCAGGGAGAGATATTGAAACGGCGGCAGGGTTGATGCGCCGCCGGCATCGGTAGAATGCCTAACGCCGGTTGTTGTCACGACCTGGCGTAATAAATAGAGGAGGGAAGGTTTGTATGGAAAAGTCTAATGAGATGCTTATGAAGCCTTTCAGCAAGGCTTTATCGGAGCTGAACAATCCGTACATACAGGATGCTCAGTCAAAAGGCAAAAAGGTTATCGGCTTGTTCTGCTCGTACATTCCGCCGGAGCTCATAGAGGCGGGCGGCATGGTCCCGTTCCGGGTGAAAGGAAAACCGGGAAGGGACATAGGAGCGGGAACAACGTATCTAAGCGCGCGCCTGTGCACGTTTTCCAGGAATGCCCTGACGCTGGTATTGGAAAACGATTATTCATTTCTGAACGGTTTTATCGGCTGCAACACCTGCGATCATATCCGGCGGACATCCCAGAACTGGATCGTAAAGAAGCCGGCCAATTTCACGCATTTTCTTCATATCCCGCGGGTTTACGGGAAGGAGAACATCAGTTTTTTCAGGGACCAGCTGATAAACCTGAAAAAGGAGCTGGAGCAGTGGTCCGGGAAAAAAATAAGCGACGATGATCTGCGCGCGGTGAGCTTGAAATACAACAAGGCGCGCGGGATTTTGCGGAGGCTTTCGACGCTGAGAAAGGCCGGCAATCCGGCTTTGAGCGGCTCGGAAATGCTTACCATATCGGTGGCGTATCACCAGATGCCCGTGGATGATTTTATCCCGGCCGCGGAGTCCCTTCTGGATAGCCTGGATAAGGAGAAGCTTTCCGTCAAAGGGAGTACCGGGAAGGCGCGCCTCCTCCTCTGCGGCGGCATGATCGACGAGCCGGAATACGTGGCTTTTGTCGAAGAGCAGGGTATTGACATCGTGGCCGACGCTGTCTGCTTTGGCATGCGGAGCTACCGGGACGATGTCGACATGAACAAGGACCCCATGGAAGCGATCGCGGAGCGGGCCCTGACTCATTTCCCCTGTCCGCATATCGGCGACTCCTTTGAAAAGCGGTGGGACACCATCAGGGAGATATATGATGAGTATAAGGCCGACGGTATCATATTCCAGAAGCTGAAGTTCTGCCAGATCTGGGGCGTTGATTCGTACAACATGACACCCAAGTGCCAGGAACTGGGCATCCCCTTCCTCAACCTTGAGAGGGAATACGGGTTTTTCTCGACCGGGCAGTTGAAGACGCGCCTTCAGGCGTTTACTGAATTAATTGAAGAAAGAAAAGCGGCGGTATAGGAGGCAGCTGATATGATATTAGGTAAAGATAGATGGCAGGTATGGGAAGAAGCGTATGAATCGATTGAAATTCTACAGGATATTTTTTCCGTCGCGTCCGAGGACCTGACCCACAATGCGCTGCTCAAGATTTACAAGGGTTATTTTCATGATCTTTTCACCGCGATCGACAAGGGTAAAAAGATAATTTACGGGAACTTTGCCGTGCCGGGAACGCTGATGCGGGGCTTCGACACCGACAAGGTCTTCTGGTATCAGCTGGAAGCGCTGTCAGTCATCCAGTCACTGGTGGGCGAGCCCGGCGTCTGGAACGCCAAGCTTGCGGATTCGGCGGAAGCGGCCGGGATGGCTCCGGAGATCTGCTCGGTCGACCGCATCGCCCACGGGAGCTGGCTTGAAAAGGTCGTCCCGATTCCGGACGCCTGCTTTTATCTCACCACGCCGTGCGATTCGCAGACCTGCCTGGTAAACAACATGGTCAACGAGACGGGCAAGCCCACCATCGTGCTGGATATGCCGTACCAGGCGCGGGATGAGGATATAAGGTATATTGCCCGGCAGTTCAGGGTCGTGGTGAAATTCCTCGAGGACAATTTAAAGATCAAGTATGATTTCGGCAGGCTGAAGCATGCCTGTGAAACATACAACAAGATGATGGAGAACATATCCGACTGGGTCGAGCTCCGCAGGCCGCGGCCGTCGGCGCAGCCCTGCGAGACCCTCTCCCTCATGGCCGCGGTCGTGACGGTCTTTTCCGGTCACCAGAGCGGCCTTGATTACGCTACAGAAACGCTCAAGGAGCTCAAGAACTTCAGGAAGAACGGCGTCAAGACCGTTACGGGCGACGAAGTTCGCGCGATCTGGGTGGGGACGCCGTACTGGACCGATCTGAATTTCTACAACTGGCTCGAGGGCGAGCTCAACGTCACGGTGCCTATGGACATGTTCGGCTACTATCACGCCGACACCCTCATCGACACCTCCAGCGAGGATTCCATGCTGGTGGGGATCGCGCGCAACGCGATGCGGAATTTCCCGATGACGCGGCAGCTCCTGGGCTCCTATGAAAATTACCTGGACGATTACCGGATGCTCGCCAGGAATTACGACGCCGATTTCGCCGTCATCCCCGGACACCTGGGGTGCACCCACGGCCATGGCGTTTCCGGGCTGATGCGGGAGGAATCGGACAAGATGGGGCTGCCGCTCCTGTCGTTTGAGTTCGACATGCTCGATCCGCGCGTCAACCCGAGGGATGATGTTGAAGTTCTTTTCAGGAATTTCGTCAACGACATAGTTCTTCCGAAAAAAGCGGCACGGTCATGACCGTAAGGAGGTAAATGCATATGAACAGTGATATTATTACCGCCGGAGTCGACATCGGCTCCACGGCGTCAAAGGCCCTGGTCATGATGAACGGCAAAACGATGGCCTATGTCATCGGGCCCAGCAGCGCCAATCCGGCGCGGACGGCCAGCGAGGTGTTCAAGGAGTCGTGCCGGAAGGCCGGGATCGATGAGACGGACGTGGCTTATGTCGTCGGTACCGGCTATGGACGCGCCAATGTGGCCTTTGCCCACGAAAACGTGTCCGAAATATCGTGCCACGCCGCCGGGGCCTACAGCGTCATGCCTGAGGTGCGGACGATCGTCGACATCGGCGGCCAGGACTGCAAGGCCATCTCGCTGGAAAACGACGGACGCCTGAAGAATTTCGCCATGAACGACAAGTGCGCGGCCGGAACCGGCAGGTTCCTGGACGTCATGTCACGGGTCCTCGAGGTCGGCGTCGGAGACCTCGGCGCCATCGACGGCGAGTCGCAGCGCCCGGCGGCCATATCGAACGTGTGCAGCGTCTTCGCCGAATCGGAGGTGATCAACCTGATCAACGAGGGCGTCGCGGTCTCCGATATCATCAGGGGCCTCCACATCTCCCTGACAAACAGGGTTTCGGTGCTGGTGAACCGGGTCGGCCTCAACGCCGAGCTGGTCGTCACCGGCGGGGTAGCCAAGAACAGCGGGGTCATCAGGGCGCTGAGCGAAAAGCTCGGGGTCGGGATCAAGACCCTGGATTCAAGGATCGACCCGCAGATCATCGGCGCACTGGGCGCGGCGGTGGTTGCCCGGCGCAAGCTCGGCAAGGAAGTAAAAGCTGAAGCAATGTAAATTGTTAAATAACAAGAGGTGAACAACCATGAGAAATTTTAATTCATCGCAAGAACTCCAGCAGGTGCTGGGTGGTTTTTTCCAGCACGTGGTCCAGAAGGGCCTGATGGAGAATGATCCGGTCGTGTCAAAACCGGCTAAAAGCCTTAATGAAACCAATCTGGTCGTGCATTTTTCATTAAAAAATCCGGATCTGCTTATCGTTATCGATACGGAGCAGAAGCCGATTCATGTGTCGTTCGGCGCTGAAAATCCGAAGCCCCCGACAGCCGTATTTTACGTGTCGGCGCTGGACGGGCATAAATTCTGGCTCGGGGACCTGAACATTCCCAACGCGCTTCTCCGGAAGAAAGTCGTCCTGAAAGGACCCGTTCACCGGCTCCTGAAAATATTGCCGGTCGCGAGGCAGTGCTTCTCGATCTACAAGAGCTATCTTGCTGTTAACGGGTTTAAAGATTTCCAGCTGGATAAAGAAAAGGGGGAGGGCGATGAATAAAATAGCGAACAACAAAACCTATGACGCCATCATCGTCGGCAGCGGCCCCGGAGGAGCCACCGTGGCGAGGGAGCTTGCCGCAAGAAACAAGAAGGTCCTTCTGCTCGAGATGGGCAAAAACGCGCCGGTAAAAGGCTCGAAACTACAGGTCATCAAGGACCTGGGGATTCCGGGTAAAAGCTTTTTGCTTACCTACGGCGGGCTCGCCTGCGTCCGCGCCACGGCGGTAGGCGGGACATCGCTCTATTTCTACGCGACCGCATTTGATCCTCCGGTTGAAATGTTTAAGAAGTACGGCATTGACATTTCACAGGAGGTCAATGAGGCCTACAGGGAAATCCCCAGTTCTCCGCTGAAGGACGAATTGATCGGCCCGCGGGCGAAACGGATAATGGAGAGCGCGCAGTCGCTGGGCCTGAAATGGAATAAGATGAACAAGTTCATCTACCAGGACAAGTGCCTCCCCGATTGCGAGCTCTGCCAGATGGGCTGCCCTTATGGCGCGAAATGGACTGCCCGCGTCTACCTCGATGAGGCGCTGAAAAACGGCGCCGAGCTGCTCGATGGGGCAACGGTGAACACGGTGCTCATGGACGGCAGGCAGGCGATCGGCGTGGAATACACCCGCAAGGGCAAAACGCATAAGGTATACGGGGAAAACATCATCCTCGCCGCCGGCGGCATCGGTTCCCCCGTGCTGATGAGAAAGATCGGCGTCGCGAGGGCGGGATATGACTATCTGTATGATCCCTTTGTCTGCACGATGGGGTATGTGAAGGATTTTAAAGCCGGGAGGGAGCTTCCCATGGCGGCCGGATTGCATGTGCCGGAGGAAGGCATCGTCATGACGGACCTGACGCTCCCCAAGCTCCTGTACATGGGCCTGACCGCGGAGGTGCTGCGGTTCGACAAGGTATTCTCCCACTCCCATATCCTTGGCATCATGACAAAGGCAAAGGACGATCTCGGGGGGAAACTGACCGATTCGGGAGGCATCAGGAAGCGGCTCCAGAAGCAGGACAAGGACAAGATGATGGTCGGGCACAATCTGGCGAGTAAAATACTGAAGAAGGCCGGGGCCAAGAGCATTTTCAAAAGCTGGTATATCGCGGCGCATCCGGGGGGAACGGTCCGCATCAACGACCTCCTCGATTCAAATCTCAAGACAGAGTTCGACAACCTTTACGTGTGCGACAACTCCGTGATGCCGGACCCGCTGGGCCTTCCGCCCACAATGACCATTGTCAGTCTCGGCAAGAGGCTGGCGAAGCACCTTGCCGGCGCCCGGTCGTCGCGCCGGCTGGAAGCGGTGTCGTCGGGGAGAGCGAACTGAAGGGGGGACCATGGGATTATTTGACAAGGAACTTGCATCTATACGGCGCTACCTGGCCGGCGCGGAGATCCATCCGCGCCGGCGGGAATACCGCCATGACACGACGGTCCAGTGGCCCAAGGGCAAGGGGAAGAGCGTGGTGCTCTCCCAGGACACCGCCGTAGAGCTGGGCAATCCCCGCGAAGAATCATGCTCCTTCATGGTGTGGGTTGACGATCCCGGATGCGTCCGTGACGGCGTCATCACCCTGGTGGGGCCGGAGCTGTCGGAATGCGAGGGTCAGAGCATACCCTTCGGGAAGGCGGTCATCATCGGCGTCAGGGGGTTCACCCCGGAGAACAGCTATGACCACTACCGGGAGATGGACCTCGCGCGGTATGATCTTGACCTGCGCGGCTACATGCTGAAAGCCGCTTCGCAGTACCGGCGGGAATGGAGCAGGGTGAGTAAAGACGCGCTCCGCGATGGGTTCTCGTTCCGGGTGCTGGGGGGAGCCCTCATCGACGCCCTGAAAAAAAATCCCTACGTGGAGGCTGTCGAGGCGCTGTTCGTCACGTCATCGCCCGGGGACGTGCGGGGGCTCGCTCCCATTTCAGAGGGGGCCCACACGGTGATCGAGGCGATGACAAAGATGATCGACGAGCTCGATTTCGATTGCGGCAGCTGTGACTATAACGACATCTGCTCCGACGTGGCCGGCCTGAGAACCATGCGGCGGCAGCTGGAAAAGAAAGGGGAACTGAGATATGGAACGTGAGATAGGTGAAACAACGATCATCGCGGTGTGCGGCAAGGGTGGGGTCGGCAAGACCTCCATCAGCGCGGCCATCGTGCGCATGCTCCTGGAGCGGGGAAATAGGACCGTCCTGGCCATCGACGCGGACCCCGCCGTGGGCCTCGCGGCGGCCCTGGGGATCGACGTGGCCGTGACCCTGAACGACGTGCGGGAGAGCCTGATCGCCAGGCTGGAGGAGGGGGCCCGCGAGGACCGGGCCGGGCTCCTCTCGCTCCTCGATTACGAGGTGTGGAGCGCCGTGGTGGAGAGGGAGGGCCTCGCCTTTCTCGCCATCGGGAGGCCGGAATCGGACGGGTGCTACTGCCAGGTGAACGATATTTTGAAGGATATAATCGGGACAACGGCCGGGAATTTCGACTACGTCGTCATAGACGGCGAGGCCGGCATCGAGCAGGTGAACCGCCGGGTCATGGAGACGGTGACCCACCTTCTCCTCGTGTCCGACGCCTCGTTGCGGGGCCTCAACGTGGTGAAGACGATCAGGGACGTCGCCGACCGCACGGTGAAGTACCGCCGTGCCGCCATGGTGCTGAACCGCATCGCCGGCGAGGGGGAGGCGCGGCGCCTTACTCTGCCGGCGGGGCTTGACTGCGCCGGCTGGATCCCGGAGGACAGCGCGATCCGGTCCGCCGATATCGCGGGAACGAGCGTCCTTTCCCTGGCCGAATCGCCGGCCCTGGCCGCGGTGCGCGGCATCCTCGACCGGCTCCTGGAATCGCCCGCCCCGGCGGGCAAGGATGAGCAGCGCGAGACTGCGAGGGCGTAACACGAATCGACAAGCAGCTCCCATGACAGGGTGGAAAAAAATGATACCCTGGGATCGCAATAGTATCGCAGCCGGAGGAAAGGTGCCTCGCACCGCAGACATGCGGCAGGAGGGGCGGATCCAATGAATCAAGGAGGATGCAATGGTATATTGTGAAGCGCGTGCCGAGAACTCAGTTGTTCAGGACTTGGGGAATGTAAGATCGGTCTTAATAGTCGGCTGTGCCGGATGCGCCAATACTTCCGTCTATCTTCAGAATTCCCCCGACGGATCGGCCATGATGACACTGACACCGACAGGCTTTCATCCGGTTCCGATGCAGAACGCCGTAGACAGCCTTCAGCGGCGGCTGGCGGACAAGGGTTGGCGCGTTGCTTCGTGGCTGGGCAAGTACCCAACCGGCCTTCTCTGCGTCCTGGACAAACGCTGTCGCTCGAAAATCATCAAGCGCTGCGAAGGCTATGATGCCGTCATCACCCTGTGCTGCGATGGCGGCACCAGATCCATGAAAAACATCCTGAATGGTAAAAGGGTCATCCCCGCCATGGAGGCCACCGGGTTGATTACGGCAGTCATGAAGAGCAACCTTATCTTTACCAAAATGTCTATTGATAAAGATTCCGTCGATATCGTTCGATTGACAGTTGACCGTTGAGTTGTGAACAGAGACGTGTATATCTTGAATACAGTGATGAATGGAAATACTTCCTCGAAAGGCCTCAGTGCTTAATTGATGATGGAGGGGTCGTCGCCCCAGGGGATGTCCGCGGGATGGCCGAAATGGAACCCCTGGAGGAAGTCGACCCCCATTTCCCTCAATTCCCGCGCCAGCTCGGGGCTGTCGACCCATTCCGCTATGATCAGCAGCTCGGCCTGCTTGCAAAAGATGATGATGTTGTCTATCATCATCCGCGCCTTCGGGTTGTGCAGCATCTGCTGTATGAGGGTCCCGTTTATTTTTATGATATTGATCGGCAGGGAAAGGAGGTTCTCGAAATTCGAATACCCTGATCCGAAATCGTCGATGGCGATGAGGCAGCCCAGGCTGCTGGCCCTGGCGGCGAACTCGTGGCATGCCTCCACCTCGCTCAGCTCGGACCGCTCCAGTATCTCCAGGATGAGCCTGCCCTGGCCGGGGAGCGGCGGTTTGTACAGCCGGTTCAGCAGGTTGATAAGATCGCTCTGGACCATGTCACGGAAGGAAATGTTGACCGATATATTTTTATCCGTGTGGCGAAGGGCCTCGCAGGCGGATTTTATCATGAAGTGTGTCAGGTTTATGTCCAGGCCGGTTGACTCGGCGATGGGCAGATATTGCACGGGCGATTCGTAGACGCCGCCGTCGTTCCGTATCCTGAGGAGGCTCTCGTAGGAGATTATTTCGCCGGTGGCCGCGTCCACGATGGGCTGGTAATAGGCCTTGAATGTTCCCTGCTCCTGGTTTTTGTAAAGGATCGAGAAAAGGGTGGTCGCGTGGAACGCGGACGTCTTTACATGGTCATGGTTCTCGTAAAGGGTGACGCCCCGGTGATTCTCGATGGACGACTTGAGGGCCTGGTCGGCGTTGGAAAGGATGTCCAGCGACTCGCCCTGCATGCCCGAGTGGAACACAACGCCCCCTATGTGGATGTTCAGCCTCAGCTCGGAATCTTTCCACGGCATGGGGGTCGACTGGAGAAGTCGCCTGATGACTTTCATTTTCTGGATGGCCTCTTCCCTGCGGTCTTTCCCGAGGACGAGCAGGATCCCGAATTCGTTTCCCTTGAGCCTGTAAATCGTGTATTTGAAGTGGTCCTTCCAGAGATCCAGCTGTTTTGAACAGAAGAGAAGTATCTCGTCTGACAGGTTGTAGCCGAATATGAGGCCGAGATCGTTGAAGTTCACGATGCTGATTATCGCGAAAAGGTAATCGTTGTTTTTTCTTATGGAAAGGGGGAGCATTTTCTTGGTGAGGTGCCGGGTCGTTTCATCAAAGAGGATGTTCCTTATGATCGTCTTCATCGATTTTTCATGCTGCAGCTCGCCGAAAAATGTCATGAGGGAAATGATGAAGAGGGCCACCCCGGCCAGGAGGACGTTGACCCTGCTTGGGTATTTGACCTGCCATGAAGGGATGTATCCCGCGCTCTGAAGGATGTACATGGCGACCGCGACGGTCATGAATAAAGCTATCCAGGCAACGCCCTTCCGGGTGCCTCTCAGCTGGAACGCTATGGGGGGAAAGCAGTAGAAAATGACCAGGCTTATCTGCCGCGCGTTGGGCAGGTACAGGGTAAGGATAAAGCTGATGACGCAGGCCACCATGGCGGTTATCGCGATGATATTGGTTTTCCTTGTGGTTACCAGGATCAGGAAAAGAGTAATGAGAAAAACAAAGGGGATGGCATAATTGACAAGAAATGCCGTTTGTCCCCTGTAGATATCCAGCACGGCGTAAAAAACAGGGATCAGGGAGGTAACAATCAGTATGATGCGGAGAAGATTGAAGCGGTACCTGTCATACTTGACCTTCAGGGCGGTATACCAGTCGGCGTCAAGGTTGTCAAAATCTTCGGGAAGAATATTCTTAACTATATTGCTCAGCATAGTCCATCCATGGAACGGCAGCAGCAATCCCGTTGCTATCTTAGTCGGTAATTTGGTTATAAGTATGCGGGCCGACCTGAGTATGGTTCTGCCGCATCGGGAGCAACACTAAACATGGCATGATTTTAATCAAGTCCAATTTTTATCGATTTAGTACTGGCAGGAAAAATTTTGGCTCCCGACCAATAATCCCTATGACAATGAAATAAGCCAAAAAAGGCTAGCGGTTCAAAAAAACGGCCAACGATGGAGGTCTCTATGGCATGCGTTGGCCGTTATGACTGTCAGGGCGATATGTATAACGATCTGTTAGTTGCTCAAACCCACGGATTCTCTTCAATTAATATATTTCTTCCGGATTCAGCGCTTTTCAACGTTGCAATGGAACCCAATTCCGGGAAGTGACGCGCCGATGGTTCCGCCCCATGGTTCGTGATCGCCCTGGCGGCGGTCCGCGCCTTCAAGGTCGTGATCCTCTCCGCTACCGTTGCGTAATGGCGGCCACGGAAAGCCAGCTCGATGGCCACGGGGAGCGCGAAAAATCCGTATCTCAAAGACCTGAGGATGAACCACAGGGCCTGGATCCCGAAGGAGGAGAAAGAGAGCTTTGCCAGCTCAAGCGCCAGCCGCAACCTGTTGGGATTGTTGACGATCCGCGCCATTGCAAGGTCCCACCGCCACGGCGCCGACCAGTTGAAGCCTGATAGCTTCATGTCCGGCAGCCTGCCGATGAGGGCCAGGGCCCGGTTGAAATAGTTCCGGGGCGCGTAGGTTTCGGCGATGACGCGCCGGTATCCCTCGATGAGCCTGTCCGCCGCCATCACCGGCACGAAATTCAGCACGGTGTCGACGTTATCGCCGCTGTGGGGGGTCTCCTGCTCCAAGAGGCGGCCTTCGCGCTCCAGGCGCCGGTACAGGTCCGTATTGGGCATGGCGGCGAGGAGACCGGTCATGCTCTGGGGGATCGCGTTTGCCCGGATGAATTCGAGCTGGCGGTCGAACACCTCCTCCGTGTCCGTGTCGAACCCCAGGATGAAGCCGGCCATCACCTCTATGCCGGCCCTCTGTATCTTCTCGATCGCGGCCGCCATGTCGCAGGCGGCGTTGTGCTTCTTGTTGGTCGCCCGGAGCGTATCGGCGTCGGGCGATTCTATGCCGACAAATACCGATGTGAAGCCCGCCCGCACCATCAGGTCCAGGAGCTCGTTGTCCCCGGCCAGGTCGATGCTCGCCTCGGTGAAGAGGAGGTAGGGATATTTCCGCTCCTGCTGCCAGGGGGCAAGGAGGCGGAGCATCTCCTTCACGGATTTCCTGTTGGCGATGAAGTTGTCGTCAACGATGAAGAGTCGGCCCCGGTAGCCGGTGGCGTACAGGGCCTCCACCTCGTCCATGAACTGCGCCGGCGTTTTCGTCCTGGGCACGCGGCCGAACATCTGCACGATGTCGCAGAACTCGCAGTTGAAGGGACATCCGCGGGAAAACTGGAGAGCCATGGAGGCGTAGTATCCCGGTCGTATCAGGTCAAAGCGCGGCGGCGGGGTGAGGGCCAGGCCCGGCCGCTCCCTGTTGTCATAGACCTTTTTGGCTTTCCCCTGCTCATAGTCTCGTATGAATTCAGGAAGGTTGTTTTCGGCTTCGTACAGGATCAGGTGGTCTATCCTGTCCGAATCAAGGTAATCGCGCCCCGGCCTCCCGTACGCGGACTGGACAAAGGGCCCACCGGCGACAATTGTTTTTCCGAGCCTGCTGCAGGTGTCGACGATCTCCAGGAACGATTCCCTGTGTATCCACATGCCCGTGAGAAAAACTATGTCGCTCCGTTCCACGTCCCCGATGTCCAGCCCGGTGACGTTCAGGTCCACCAGCGTGGCTCTGTAATGCCGCGGCAGCATGGCGGCCACGGTCATCAGGCCCAGGGGCGACATGACGGCCCTGAAGCCGGCCGACTTGAGGGAGATGTCGTGGCTCCAGAATGTCTGCGGCGTTTTCGGTTGAATCAATAATGCATTAATTTTCTTCACGGCGTTTTCCTTTTATCATTTGAAGTTATATTAAAGATATTTTGATGTTTATTCCCATTGTCATCGCGAGCAACGCGAAGCGCTCCCCGGCTGTCGTCACACTGGAATATACTGATAGCAAAAAGAAACGTCAATAAAAAAAGCAAAAAAAATAGCAAAAATTAAAGCAATAAAAATGCTGTAAAAAAAGTAAAAATGGGATTGACGGGCGGGGCGCTTGTCGATACCGTTCGTCCATGCAAGCGATTTTCGGAGGGACCATGGCTGTCATACGAAAAGAACAAAAGGAACAATTGAAGAATGTTTTACTGAGGGTAAGCATTCCCGCCCCGTTGATGAATGAATTAAAAAAAACCAAGAAGCTCTGCAGGGACAACAAGCTCTATTTCGATGTTAAGCCGGATATCATAGCGGCCCTTGAAAAGGCTATTGAGGAGGCGCAGGAGATCGTAAACGCGGAAAAGAAAGCAAGGAAGAATTGACCGCCATCGCCATGCCCTCCGGACAGGGGCCGTGGTATCCACCCATGAGGTGACGCCTGTGAGAAAAATAGCCATCATCATTGAATTGATACTTGTAGTCGGGGCCTATACCTCATCGGTCTCCCTTGACGCGGTTCCCTATGATTATTCCGTCATTGACCGGCACGCCATAAATGCGCCCGCCAAGGTGACCAGGTCAATACCGGAACTGACCGCCTACCTGGTGAAGCCGGCGAAAAACGACCGTGAGAAGGCCCGGGCAATCTTCCGGTGGATATCAAAGAATATCACCTACCATATCGAGGCGTACCTTGGCGACGTGAAGGGCCAATCCGACGCCGAGAGCGTACTGAAGAACAGGAAGGGAGTGTGCGGCGGATACGCCAGGCTCTTTGCGGCAATGGCAAAGGAAGCCGGGCTGAATGTTAAAGTGATATCCGGCCTTGCTAAAGAGAAGATGAAGTTTGACCCATCCATGCCGGACCTTCAGGGACACGCATGGAATGTGATCGAGCTTGACGGAAAATGGCAGGCCCTTGACGCAACGGGGGGCGGGTCGAGTTTCTGGAACGAAAAGACGAAGCATTACGAGGATATACTGGTCAACTTCTATTTTCTCATTCCGCCGGATAGGCTCCGGTACGAGTATTTTCCCAATGATCCGGAATGGCAGTTGATGAAGCCCCATATCGACAAGGATGAGTTCAACAGGCTTCCACAGCTGATTTTCGGATACTGGAACCATTCCATCGAGCTCCTCTCGCCGAAAACCGACATAGAAGCGACAGAGGACAAGGTTGAGATCCGCCTGAAAGGTCCCGGCGATCTCGTCATGATCGGTGTGGTCCTGAAAGGGGACGTCATATTAAGCCGTAAAGCCTCCATTGATTTGAACAAGATGATCCAGAACAGTTCCTTTATCCTGAAAAATGGCGGTCTGTATACCGTCAAAGCCGTGTTCCCCCAAAAGGAAGTGTATTATCTGATAATTGTGGTAAAAAAGAAGAGCGATCCCGATACCCTGTATCAACCTGTTGCCATTTACAGGATCAACGTCACGAAGGGCAGCCCCATGGCGTATCCGCAACCGACGCCGCTCTTCTATGAAGAAGAGATAACGCTCCTTTCTCCCCTTGAGAGCAATTTCCTGTCAGGCAGAAAGGTGAGCTTCGAGCTGAAAAGCAAAAAGGCCCTCCAGGTCATGGTCGTTCAGGATAACAGTAATTATGTTATGCTGACTAAAAAGGGCGACCTGTTCAAGGGAGAGTATACGGTTCCGAAGGGCGATTTCAATGTCATCGCGAAATTCTCCGATAAGGAGGAATTCAAGCCCCTTCTTGTCTATCACGGTTTATAGGTATATTAAACTTGTTGTTTTTCTAAATTTGTCATTTCGAACCCCGCTTGCCGGGGTGAGAAATCTTGATCATCGCTGCATTAAGATTTCTCCTCAACCCGGAATATCGGGTTTCGTCGAAATGACAGTTTCGCAATGTCCCGATTTCTGAACATCAACAAGTTTTCACACCGTTTTTTTATCCTGTCATTGTATTATTATAGACAAAAAATATAAGGCACTGTCCGCTTCCAGTATACATATAAATTTTAAGTTCCGGGTGTGGAGGGGATAATGGATCATTTCAGGGACAGGGTGGCCTTTGTCACCGGCGGCGGTTCAGGCATCGGCAGGGGACTTTCGATGGAGCTGGCCTCGCGGGGAGCGCGGGTGATCGTGGCGGACATCGACGCGGTTTCGGCGCGCAAGACCGCGGCCGCCATCAGGGAACGGGGGGGCTTCGCGAATGATGTCACCCTCGACGTGACCGATCCGGGGTCCGTGCGGTTCACAGTGGAGAGGGCGGCCGAGGAATTCGGAAGGCTCGACTACATGTTCAACAACGCCGGCATCGGCCTCAACGGGAGCTTCGAGGATATCGAGCCGCCCCACTGGAAGCATATCCTGGACGTTAACCTCTACGGCGTCATCCACGGATCTCTCTACGCCTACCGCGTCATGGTCAGGCAGGGCTTCGGACATATCGTCAACATCGCGTCCCTGGCCGGCCTGGTGCCCATGACCGGCTCACCCTACCATACAGCCAAGCACGGCGTCGTCGGTCTCACCCTGAGCCTCAGGATGGAAGCCGCCATCAAAGGGGTCAGGGCCAGCGTGGTCTGCCCCGGCATGGTCGATACGCCGATCTTCGACAGGACCATTGACGTGTCCAACCAGTTCTTCGCCGAGGACATTGAAGAGTTTTATTCGCGTTTCAAATTCGTTTCCCCCGAAGAGTGCGCCAGGACGATCCTGAAGGGCGTTTGTAAGAACAGGGCCATCATCGTGGTAACCCCCCTGGCCCGGATCATGTGGGGCCTTTACCGGCTGTTCCCGGGATTATTCATTCGAATTTCCATATCACAGACCAGGAAATTCTACGAAAAATACGCGAGGAAGAAGACTCCGTCAGGAGGGGAGGCTGCATGAAGTTGAGGGACTGCCACCGGGCAGCATTGGGGACTGCGTCTCTTTCCGCAATGATGTGCCTCCTGGTGCTCTGCTCGGTCCTCTCTGGCGGATGCGGAAAGGATAAAGACGCCTCTACCGGCAGGGGCCGGCAGGCCGCCGACGGCCCGGGCTCCGGTTACATGGATCTGAAAGGCTGGGACCAGGCAAAGGCGGAGATGAAGACAAATGAGAGGATCGTAGGGGCCTTCAACGATTTTTTCGGCATATGGAGCAGGGCCTATGAGCACCGGTCCTTTCTCAGGTTCAGGGAGGCTCTCGGGGAGGCGGAACGCCTGCCCGGCGCCATGGACGAAGTTGAAAGGCTGGTGAACGAAATGAAGGCGGTCCCCGGGTATCCCGAGATCAGCAATCTGAAAGAATGTCATGTAAAGATGATCCCCCTTTTACGGACCGGCGCGGAGCACCTGAGAAAGTCGATCGAGGCCGCGCGGGACGGCGACGGCGCCGCTGAAAAGCGCCACGAGGGAGTCTACGTTACCAAATATAAGGAAGCAATGGCGTTCAACAGGAAGTCCTTTGCCATCATGGGGGATATATACACGCGCGGCGGCAGGACGGAATACCAGAAACTCGCCGGCGTTAAAAAGCATGACGCCTCCACGGCGGCGTCTTTCCGCGCGGCCGTGGCGAGGGTCCTCGCTGACTATGACGGGCCGATCATGAAGGATATCGCGGCCCTGTCGGCATCGGTGGACCGCGGCCAGTGGGACCGCGCCGCGAAGATGGCGGACGAGGTTTATCCCCGGATCCAGCGTTCCATCATGGAGGCGGGACGGGCGGAGCCGGGGGACCTGAAGGGCCTGTGGGACGCGAGGCAGGAGCTGGTGGCCATGGTCTCGTACCGCCTGATGGGCGTTACAAAACTCAAGGAATACATCAATTACGCGAAATCCGGCAAAAAAGAGGAAGCGGAAAAGGCCAAAAAGGTATACCGGATCACCGCCGTGAGCGCGGATCAGTCCCGCCTGAAGCTGAAGATGATGGGATACTGACGATTCACTGCTTCGTGTCCGGGGCGTTGAGGGCTTCCGCCGGGGGCTTCACGTCTTGGGGGCGGTTTATCTCCGTGTAGGTCCCGTCCGTGACCGTGGTGACAGTGCCGGCTTCCGTGCCGGTGTCCTGGCTCGCCTTCATCCAGGCCCGCTTCAATTCCATCGTCTTCCGGTCTATGGTCAGGTGCATGACCGAGCCCTTTGCCGGCGGGGCGCCCGCGCCGGGAGCGGCTTTTTCGTGACGGTGGGCTGCGCCCCCGGCAATGCGCCTTGCCCCGTCATTGTATTTCTCCCCCATGGTGCAGGTTACCACATACTCGTCATCGGTCACGCGGACGAAGCGCACGTCCTCCACGAGGTCCGCGAAGGCCGCGATGATGCGCCGCGACGTAAGGGAAACGATGCCCGTGCCGCGGTCCTTCACACCCCCGGTGCTGCGGCTCCATTCCCCGCCCTTCAGCCGATGATACGTGATCCGACGGTACACGCAGGTCTCGTAGGACCCACCGGGCGATTCCACCACCATGTGGCCGTCCACTGCGCCATCTTCGTTTACCGCGAGCCTGGTGTCAAAGGAGCCTGTGTTGGAAAGCTCCGGGAGGCCGCTGACGGTCATCGCAGAGGTGCCACGGTAGCGGTAGCTCTTCCACTTCATGAACTTTTCGATCGAAATGGCCAGGGCCTTCCGTGCCGTCATATCGGACCTGTCGCCGGCGGCGGTTTCCGGCCGGCACGCCGGGGGGATGGCAAGGATCGCCGAAATTGATACCGTAATAATGATGTCCCGGGACAAGCCTATTAGGGCCATAGATATATCCTTTGTAACTGAAGGTGAATAATGCAAAGATAGCGATATATTGATGGGAGGTCCACAATAATTAACTTGCTGTAAAACCGTGCTTAAAAAAATCAATGATAATGCCGTGAAAAAATGTTGACGATTTTAAGAATTTTAGTTATTTATATAATATTAAATAATTGAGATGGAGGACAGACATGAAAGCGACAGAAAGCGGCCTAAGATTAGCCGAGAGAATAAAAAAAGCCATTGACGATCATGTTATCACGGGGAGCGAGTACGAAGAAATACTGGCCCTGGCGGATGCGGACGGCAGGATCGATCATCACGAGAGGATACTGCTCCGTGAGCTGAAAAATCTTATAGCCGATCGAGTAGTACAGCGCGTTGCGGGATAATAGAACCATTGCTCTCTCAGCATGACAAAAAACCGCCTTCGGGCGGTTTTTTGTTTGTATCGTTTTCCAATGTCCCGCCCATCTTTAAAATTCTGCTTGAATTCCGCCATGCCCGGGATCTAATATATACGGATATCGTCATCAGTAATCAAGGAGGGACGCCATGGCATTGAAACGGGTAGGGATCCTGACCGGAGGCGGGGACTGCTCCGGCCTTAACGCGGTCATCAGGGCCGTCACCAGGGCGGCCGTGATCGGCCACAGCGCCACGGTGGTCGGCATCGTGGGCGGGTTCGAGGGCCTCATCAGCGGCCACTCCGAGGAGCTCACGGTTAAATCGACCCGCGATATCCTCACCCTGGGCGGGACCATACTGGGCACCACCAACAAGGGGAATCCCTTCGAGTTCCGGGAGCTCGCCGGGGACGGCTCCATCAGGGTAAGCGACTACTCTGACAGGGCGGTGGAAACCTACCGGAAACTGGGCCTTGACTGCCTCTTCGTCGTCGGCGGTGAGGGGACCCTGGAGATCGGGTACCGTTTCCACAAGAAGGGCGTCAATGTCATCGGCATCCCCAAGACCATCGACAACGACCTGGATAGAACCGACTACACCTTCGGATTCCAGACCGCGGTGGAGGTCGCCTCCGAGGCCCTGGACCGCCTCCAGACCACGGGCCGGAGTCATCAGCGGGTCATGATCCTCGAGGTCATGGGCCGCACCGCGGGGTGGATCGCCCTGGAATCTGGGATCTCCGGCGGCGCCCATATCATTCTCATCCCTGAAATACCGTACAGCATCGACCGCGTCGTGGAGAAGATACAGGCCCGCGAGAAGGGCGGCAGTCCCTTCAGCATCATCATGGTCGCGGAGGGAGCCAGGGAGGAGGGGGGCGACGTGATCACCCTGGCCTCCGCCTCGACGCGGCTCCAGGGGGTGCCGCAGCTGGGCGGCGTGGGCCAGTACCTGGCGGACCAGATCAAGAAGCGGATCGACCTGGAGGTGCGCTGCACCGTTCTCGGCCATATCCAGCGCGGCGGATCGCCCTGCGCCTTCGACCGGGTCCTGGGCACGCGCCTTGGAAGTTTCGCTGTCCAGGCCGCGGCGGAGGGTAAGTACGGGACCATGGTGTCCCTTGATACGCCCCGTATGGTCCTGGTGCCCCTGAGCGAGCTCGCCGGCAAGGTCCGCACCGTGCCGGTGGATTCGCAGCTCATCCAGTGCGCGGAGTCGATCGGGATCAGCATGGGCCGATGACGCGCCATGGCGGTTCTGTTCACGACATTCGACGTGTTCCCCCTTCCCAAGGGATCGAGCACCCATATCGCCCAGACCCTTCAGGCGCTGTCGTCCCTCTTCGGGCCGGTCAACCTGGCCTCCCTGGGCTTCGGCGACATGCCGCGGTTCCAGCGGGAGGGGGACATCTCGATCTACCGCTGCCTCTCGCACCATCCGAACTTCTTAAAAAGGACCGAGTTCTTCTATGATTTCGTCCACGAGACGGTGGATAAAATCGGCGGCGTCGACTGCGTGCATTTCCGCGACATATGGGGCGGGACCGCGGTCTTCGACGATCCGCGCCTTCGCGGCGCCAAAAAAATATTCGAGGTGAACGGGCTCCCGTCGATCGAGCTCCCCTATCATTATCCGCAATTGCCGCTGAACCCGGGGCTCCTGTCCCGGATAAGGATGATGGAGGACCATTGCCTTGATGCGGCGGACGGCATCATCACCGTGAGTAACGTCACGAAGCGGTACCTCCAGGGAAGGGGTGTGCCGCCGGAGAAGATCACGGTCATACCCAATACCGCCTTTGATTTCGACGATGATCCTATGGAAGGGGAAGAGCATCAGGGCCTGTATAAAGAGATCGGGGATAGGAAGATCATTCTCTACGCCGGCACCCTGACCGATTGGCAGGGCCTTCCGACGCTTTTAAAAGCCTTCGAGCTCATCGCGGACCGCGACGATGTCGCGCTGTTCATCGCCGGGTCAACGGACAAGTACGCACGGGCCGTCAGGAAGGCCATACGGAAGGCCGGCCTCGAGGAGACGGTCGCCGTCAAGATCGGCCTTCCGAGGGAATCGCTGCACCGGCTCTACCGCCTGGCGGTATTCAGCCTGGCGCCCCTCTCGCGGTGCAGCAGGAACGAGCTCCAGGGATGCTCTCCCCTGAAGATCGTCGAGTCCATGTCGGCGGGGACGCCGGTGATCGCGTCGAATATCCCCGTGTGCGCGGAATTCATAGACCACATGGAAAACGGCTATCTCGTCGCCCCCGATTCTCCCCGCGCCCTGGCCAATGCCATGTCCCTGCTCCTTGACGATGATGATCTTGTTTCACGGCTCGGGGCGAGCGCCAGGGCAAAAAGCAGGGACGTCTTTCACATGGATATCTGGATGAAGAAGTTCCACGACGCGTACGGGGCTTTTATCGGGAATAAATAGTAGGTAGCAGTATTATTACTGGGGTCGGGCTATCCCGCTCGTCCGCCTCGTATAACATCCTGTTGACTCGGCGGAATCGGCGACATCCATGTCGCCTGCTCGCTGGGACAGCCACGACCCCTAATGAAATATTATTAATATTTCATACAAGATTAAAATAAAATAATCGATTGATTTTTTATAGAGAGTATATCATTATTATCATTCAACAGGTATAATTCTTATATTAATGACCGTAAAAATCCCCAGAAAAATAAAAAAGGAGGATTCCATGAACAAAGCAACGCACAAGCTGATCGACCCGATCCTGCGCGATCACAAGCTGTCAGGCAAGCTGAAGCCGGATGTTCTGCAGAACATCTTGCAGGAGCTCGAAACGTTCGATATCGCGGTGGCGCGAAAGAAAAAGATATCCCTGGCCGTGTGCATCATAAGCTTTGTGGTGGCCATTGTGCCTCTTTTCGTGGGGTTCTTCTACCTGGCCCCCCTGGCGATCGTCGGCGTGGTCTTCATATTCATGTTCCGGCGCTACCGGAGCTTCGATATCGACGACCAGGTGCGGTGCTTTGTAAAGCCGATGGTGGAATCGCTGCAGCATGATGTCAAAGAGGAAGCGGATATCGCCGTCGACATGGAATTGCTTCCGCTGGACAACAGCAGGTATTTGATCAATAAGGGCGACGTCTATTCGGCCGGCATGTACCCGAAGTGCTGCGACTATACCTACAGGCGCGATTTCCTCAAAATGAAAATGAGCCTTGTCGACGGCAACAAGCTGACCATCGAAGTGGACGAACGGCTGGTAAAAACCGAAAAGACAAAGACAAACCCGAGGGGCAAAACCAAGACGAAATACAAGTTCGCCAAGAAGACCGGGTGTTTCCTCGAATTGAAGGTGAACGCGGAACGGTATTCCGTGTCGCAGCCGGCCGCCGCCAAAGGCGGGGTGAAGATCAATGTTGAAAAGAAAGACGGCGCCACGGTCGTCAGCGAGAGCTTCGACATCAAGAACAAGGAAAAGTCAGTGTCCAGGTGCGAAATCTGCGCTGACCCCGTCCACGTCCTGGCGAATCTGACCCAGCTCTATACCGCGCTGAAGCCGGCGCAGGCAAAGTAGGAGGAATATCATGGCAAAATGCAAATATAAAGTAGGCTTGTTGAACCTTCAGGACTGCGGCAAGGAAAGCATATACGTGTGCGCTTCGTGCAACAGGCCCGTCTGCGGGCTCCATGGAAAAGTCCACGAGAACAACACCCTCTGCCTGGAATGCTATGTCAACAAGGTGCCGGACCAGGAAGGCGCGGCCGGCGACGCCGATTACCGGACGGCGCGGCGGCGGAGCCTGATCTACGGGGCCGCCGCCTTCCATCCCTATTATTTCGGATCGGGCCGGCGCTACGGCTATGATGACTACACCTATTTTGACGACAATTACAACATGAGCCGGGACGCGGCGGGCAAGGAGGAAGTCGAGTCGAAGGACTTCCAGGAAAGCTGATGAACATATTCTGGATCACGGCGAACCATCCCCCGGACACCGGGGGCATGTCGCGGTCGTCGGAGAGGATCGTCAACGGCCTGAGGGACCGAGGTCATGCCGTCACGGTCCTCCACCTGTCCGAGAGCGATTATTCCGGCGCGGCGGATAACGGCCTGGTCGTGACCTCCGGCGCCCGTTATCAGGCGGAGCCCGAGCGTCTCTTCTGGCAGCATCGCGACGCCATGTCCGGGTCCGTGATCGTCGGCTTCGGCGGCAACCACGCCGGCTACTACGCCATGCTCTGGGCCAAATGGTTAAAGGAAAAAAGCTTTATCCTCTACCGCGGCAATGATTTTGACAGGATCATCCATGATCTCAAGAGGGGGTGGATCACCCACGCCATCCTCCGGAACGCGGACCTGGTCGGCGCCGTCTCGACGGAAATGGCGGCCCGCATCAGGACCCTGCGGGAGAAGCCGGTCATATTCACGCCCAACAGCGTTGAAAATTCCGAATGGACCCTCCTCAGGTCCGACGCCGCCGGATCGGAACAGTTCCGCGAAACGATCTGCCAAAAGGGGAAGAAGATAATCGCCATGTTCGGAGATCTCAAGTCCAAGAAGGGCCTTGACATGGCCCTCGCCCTGTTCACCACCTACGGGTTCCAGGAGAGGGCAGTGCTGCTGACCGTGGGGAACGTCTCGGACGTCATGGCCGAAAAGCTTTCGGCCGGCCTCGGCGCTTCCTGGCGCCACGTGCCGTTCCAGAAGCGGGAGAGCATGCCCCTGTATTACGCGGCATCGGACATCGTCTTCCTCCCGTCATTCTACGACGGCATGCCCAACGTGCTCCTCGAGGCCATGGCCCTGGGGAGGATCATCGTGGCCAGCCGCGCCGGCGCCTTTCCGGACGTGGTTCGGGACGGGGCCAACGGCTTTCTCTTCAAGACCGGCGACATCGCCGATGCAGCCCGGACATTGCACGGGGTCCTGGAGATGGACGGCGACGCCGTGAGAGCCATGGCAGACGCGGCCAGGGACACGATAGCAACGCGATTCAATCCCCGCGCGGAGATTGAAGTTATTGAAATGGGCATCAACGATTACCTGAACTGATATGGACCTGGTGCGGATCATCAAGGAGACCCCCGGGATGGGGGATAAGCTGGCCGCCCTGCGGCAGGACCCGCTGCCGGATATGCCGGTCCTTTTCGCCAAGATCAAGCTCCTGTGGCAGTGCAACCTCTCCTGCGTCTTCTGCGACAGGCCGGCCCCGTGCGAGCCGATGGGACGCGACGCCTTTGACAAGATACTGGACGATCTCATCGGCCATGGCGTGAAGAAGATACATTTTTCCGGCGGCGAGATACTCGTACATCCCGAGATCCTCCCTATCCTCGAAAGCGCCTCCTCCCGGGGCGTGCAGGTGAACTGCACCAGCAACGGCACGCTCCTGACCAAGGAGATCGCGCGGGCCCTCACGGAGATCGGCGTCCATTCCATGTCGATATCCCTCGATTCCTCCAAGGCGTCGCTCCATGACAGGCTTCGCGGCAAGAAGGGGGCCTTCAAGTCCACCGTGCGGGGGCTGGAGCACCTGATCAGGTACAGGAAGAAAAACCCGAAGATCCGCGTCAACACGGTGGTGACCAGGGAGAACCTCGGGGACCTCGACGACCTTCACGCCTTTCTCGGGGGGCTGCACCGGGACATCATCTGGAAGCTCATCCCCGTCGATTCGCAGAACAAGAAGATGCGCCTGGCCGAGTCCCAGGTGGCGGAGCTGGCTGAACGCTCCCGGGGCTGGGACCTCCTCGAGAACCGCCACGTGTTCACGCAATACGACAGCGACAAGAGCATATCAAGCGGCAATTACGCCGGCAATTACTACCGGCACTATCCATGCTACATGCCCTGGATGCATCTTTTCATCGATCCCGGCGGATTCGCCTATCCCTGCTGCATGACCAGGGGAAAGATCTCCTCCATCGGCAATGTCATCGCCGAGCCGCTGTCGGCGCTTCTGAATAACGCTCGGATGAAGGACATCCGGATGTCGATGTCCGGGTCCAACACCTTCGAGGTGTGCCATCGCTGCGACGATTTTATCCTGGAGAACAAGGGGATCTATGAGTTGATTAACTCCCCCCTGACCCCCGGAGGGGGCATGATTGAAGCACCCCCTGACCCCCGTAGGGGGCATGAGTGAAGGGACTTATAGTAGGATTTAATGAATAAAGGTATTAAAACACCTGATTATGTTGTTCAATTGGCAAGAGACATGCGGAATAACATGACTGACAGTGAACGGTTGTTATGGGAGCGTTTGAAGAGCAAGAAGGTCGGGGGGTATAAATTCAGATGTCAGCATCCAATATATCGATATATTCTCGATTTTTATAGTGATGAAAAGCTATTGGCGGTTGAATTAGATGGAGATATTCATAAGGAAAGAAAAGACTATGATGATTATCGTGATGAATTCATGAAAAGTCTCGGGATCAGAACATTGAGATTTCGAAATGATGAAGTCATGAACGATCTCGATGCGGTTATTGATGAAATCAAGAAAAGATTATTAGTATGAATATGATTCCACATGCCCCCAACGGGGGACAGGGGGGATATATATTTAATATTTGTGAGGTATCCCATGAAAACAAAACATTTCTTTTTCTTTTCGGCAATGATTCTCGCTTTTTCCTTCGTCGCGCCGGCGCTGGCCGACGACCTGTCGGTAAAGCAGGGGGGCAAGGAGATCTACTCGTTCAAGAAGACCGGTGACGGGTTCCGCGCCTCCTCGGCAAGGCTTTTCCTCGATGTCGCTAAAGACAAGGCCGGGTATAAGCTTATCCTGGGCGGCAAGGAGTACAGGATGAAATCGAAGGAAAGCGGTTTCAAGGTGTACGATCCGGCCGGGACCATGATCTTCAAGATAAAGGAAAAGGACGACAAGATAAAGATCCTCAAAAGCGAGAACGATCCCGCTCCCTGGGCGGTCAAGCTGAAAGGGGACCACTACAAGGTGCTGAGCGGCGACAGGGAGATCGGCAAGGTCAAATTCTATGGGGACAAGAAAAAGATAAAGGTCAAGGACGCGAAGGGCGCGGAAATCTGCGAGGCCGCGGCGGGCCGGCTCTACGCCGCGCCGGCGGTGGCGCTTTTCACCGGGCTCAGGGAAGGCGACGCCCTGGTCCTGTTCGCGGCGCTTTCCCTGTTGAACAGGTAGAATGGATCCGGATTCGCGGCGGCCCGGCAGGCCCCTTCTCTATTACGCCATGGGAGGCGGCCTGGGCCACCTTACCAGGGCCCTGGCAGTCGCGGCCGAGCTGGACCGTCATGGCGCATCCCTGAGGATACTGGCCTCGAGCAGTCTCGCTCCCCTGGTCATGGCCTCGTCCGGCTTTCCCATAGATCATATCGCCGGGGATAAAACCGAATCCAGGCAGGGCTATTACGGTTTCCTCTCGGATTATATTGAACGGCATCAATTCAAACTGATCATACTGGACGCCTTTCCCTTCGGCATTGTGGGAGAATTTCTTGCCCTGTCGCAGGATATCCCAAGGGTTCTGATCGCCCGCTCCCTTCGGTGGGGCGGGTACGCGGATATGATAAACCTGAAGGCGGGCGGCCACTGCCGATACCCTTCGCGCTCCCTCATCATCGAGCCCCTTGACGGCAAATATGAAGCGGTGCTGAAGGAGCAGAGCGACGCGGCCTCGCTGGATGAGCCGATCCTTGACGGAGGGTTCTGTCGCCCTGACGGAGCCGGGACGAGGGGCCTCCAGGAGCGGTGCGCCGTCATACACAGCGGCGACGGCCGCGAGAGGGATACGCTGATCCGTTATGCCAATGATGTCTTGCGGGAAGAGGGGATATCCGCTCCCGTTGATACCGTGTTTCCGGACCGGAACATCTATCCGGCCGATGATCTGCTGGCGTCATACCGGTACGTCGTGTCCGGGGCAGGCTATAACATGGCGGCCAGGGCCTCCCAGGCGGGGCCTTCGCGACGGCATTACCTGTATCCCTTCGACAGAAAATTTGACGATCAGCATGGGAGAAAGATGAATATAGAGTCCGGCCTGTGGAAGAACGCGAAACCGGACGGGGCGCGGAAAGCGGCCCGCTGGATCATGGATCTCACGGGGTGATCGACGATGGCGGAGGGACCGTGTCTTTGCAGCCGGGGATCCTATCCCGGCTATTTTTCCGATTCTATCGTCTGGACGAACATCTCGCCGATGAGACGGCCCAGGGACTTCATGTAACTGAGGATCTCGTCGCTGCTTTTCTCCGGATTGTTCCTGAAGGTCAGCAGTATCCCGTTCAGCGCGCAGAAGAGGCCGTGGGAATAGACCCTGACCGTTCCGTCCGGCTTCACCCTCCGGATCACGGCGTCAAACCTGGCGAAGATGAGGTGCTCCATGTCGATGATCCTGCCGAGGAGTTCCGGCTTCAGGTTCCCGTCCAGCATGAAGTTGACCAGCATCTTGAAATAGTAATCGTTGCCGGTGAGATAGTCTATGAACTTGTCTATGAACTGGTAGATGCCGGTCCTGTCCTGGTCGGAGCTGGGGAGAAAGGAGTCAAGGACCTCGATGATCCTTTCTGTGCTTTCCAGGAAGGCCTCGACGAAGAGCGTCTGCTGATCGGGAAAATACCGGTAGATGAGGGCCGTGGAGATGGACGCCTCGCTGGCGATGTCACACATGCGGACTTTGCTCAGGGGCTTTGAGGCGAAGACCTTTTCGGCCGCCGAAAGAATTATTTTTCTGCGGGCTTCACGCTCCTGTTCCTTCAGGTTTGAAAATGATTTTTGTTGCTTCATCTGGCTCCGCCATCCGGTACATCAAATGAAATATCCGCCCTCAATGTGTCAAGTAATATTGTGACGGCCGGGGTTCATGGCGGTCGCCTCAACCCCGGCCGTTGCACTGACCCCTTTTAATTGGCGTACAGGGCCTCGATTTCGGCCCCGAGCTTCTCCATCACCTTCTTTCTTTTCAGCTTGAAAGACTGGGTGAGCATGCCGTTATCCACGGTAAAGGGCTCCGGCAGGATCAGGTATCTCTTGGGCATCTCGTAGGAGCCGATTTTTCCCGAGATCTGTTTCTGGATCTCCCTTTCATAGAGGGCGGCGATCTCGTCCATGGCAACCAGCTTACGGTGGTCCCTGTCGAGATTGTTCTCAGCCGCGTATTTCTCCAGGTTGGCGAAGTCCGGAACGATGATGCAGACGGTGTAGGGCCTGTTGAGGCCGCAGATCATCACCTGCTCCACGTACTTGTTCATCATGATCTCCGCCTCAATGGCGGCCGGGAACACGTACTTCCCGTTTTCCAGCTTGAAGGACTCCTTGATCCTCCCGGTGATGTACAGGAACCCTTCGTCATCGATAAAGGCCCGGTCGCCGGTGCGGAGGCCGCCGTCCTCCGTCAGCACCTGCTTCGTCTCTTCCGGCTTGTTGTGGTATCCTTTCATGACATTGGGCCCGTAGATGACGAGCTCTCCCTCTTTGCCGTCCCCGTCCTCGTTGGCCCTGTCGATGACCAGGGTCACCTTGTCGAAGGCCTTGCCGCAGCTCCCGAATTTATTGTAGTCGGGCGTATTGGTGGCCACACCCGGGGACGCCTCGGTCATGCCCAGGGCCTCGTAGATGGGCACTCCCACATCGCTGAAGAATTCAGCGACCTGGGGATTGATGGCGGCGCTTCCCGTGATGGATACCTTCAGCCGCCCGCCGAACTTGTCCCTGATCTTCTTGAATACGAGCCTGTCGGCGATGGCGAAAGCGGCTGCGTTGACCGCGCTTTTCTTCCCTGCCAGGGCGAGGGCCCTTCTCCTGATTCCGCTCTTCAAGCCCATGTTGAACAGGAGGAGGGGCAGGCCGCCGTCCTCGTTCATCTTGGTCTTGATCGCGTCATGGACGCGGTAAAAGATCCTCGGGACCGATATGAGAAGGGTCGGCCGTATGAGGGCCAGGTCGTTGACGATGGTGGCCGGGCTTTCCGCCAGCCCGTATGAACCTCCGATCCGCATGATGGAGTGGAGCTCGCAGACCTGGCCGTAGGAATGGGCCCAGGGGAGGAACGAAAGCGTCCGGTCGCGCTCATTGAGCATGTGGAAGCATTTGAGGATCGCGTGGATATTGCTGCTTATGTTGCCGTGGGACAGGAGGACGCCCTTGGGGTCGCCGGTGGTCCCGGAGGTGTAGATCAATCCCGCGATGTCGTCGGGATGGGGGATGATCGACTTGATGGGGTACTTCTCCCCGATTCGTTCAAGGCCGGCCATCGAACCTTCGCCGTCTCCCTCTATCACTATGATATGGGCGAGGTCCGCGCCGGATTGAAGCAGGTGCTTGATCTTTTCGTATATATCGGGCTTGGAAACGAACAATACCTTTATGTTGCTATCCCTGATGATATATTCCCAGGTTGATACCAGCTCCGCCTCGTACATCGGCACAAAACGCGCGCAGCGCCCGTAAGTTGCATAGCAGGCCACGGCCCATTCGACCCTGTTGTTCGATATCACCCCGACGGTGTCCCCTTTACCTATGCCCAGGTATGCCAGGCCGCCCCTGAGATTATCGATCCTTTTACCTATCTGCCCATAGGTAAACCATGTGTACGTATTATTGCTTTTTACGCCGAACCACTCATTGGCGCTGAACCTGGCAATGCTTTCTTCGAGCATTTCCACCAAATTGTCAGGTTTTTCGAGCTGATACATGTTTTCCTCCCTTGAATTTCATTTTTTTTATTGATTTAGAAATTTCCTTGACTTTTAACATACAAGAATGAACATTGTTTACATAGATGAATAATAATCATATAACTAAATTTAAATAAATTTTATATATAATAATAACATTTGTAAACAATAATTTATTATTTTATATCTTTTTTTTCAAATATCGGTCACTGACCGTGGCCGGTTAGTAAAAAAAGTCGTAGATCACTAAAACAGTAATAAGGAGGAGAGATGATGGGTAATAGGGTTGCGATCTGCGCCGTTGCGCAGGTAAAACATGATCCCGACTACGCTACCATGCGTTTCCAGAACATGCTGGTTGAATGCTTTGAGTCGATCATGGAACAGACCAGGGTCACCTTCGACATGGAGAAGGGCATCAGGAACATAGTCACCTGCTCCGATGACGTGTTCGACGCGCGCACGATATCCGACAACGGCGTCACGGACGTCGTGGGAGCGCATTTCCGCGGCGAGGAAAAAATTGCGCAGGAAAGCATCAACGGCATCGGCTATGCCATGTCCTGCATCCTGAGCGGTCATGACGACATTATCCTGTACATGGGACACTGCAAGGAATCGCAGCCCGAGAGCCGGCGGATGTGCGCGAACCTCGCCTTTGATCCCTTCTACTGCCGGCCCATCGGAATGGACTTCCTCAATGTCGACGCCATGCAGGCCCGGGCCTACATGGAAAAATCGGGCGTAACCGACGAGATGCTGGCGAAGATCGTGGTGCGGTCGAGGAAAAACGCGAAGAAGGATCCTTACGCGCGCCCGAACAATCTGGCCAATGTCCAGGATGTCATCAATTCCCCCATGCTGGCCGACCCGATCCGCGAGATGCACTATTATCCCGTCACTGACTGGGCCTTCGGCATGCTCCTCTGCTGCGAGGAGAGGGCGAAGGAATTCACGAAAAAGCCGGTGTGGCTCACCGGGTACGGAAGCTGCATGGACGCCTACTTCCTCGGCGACAAGGACCTGGCCTCGAACAAGACCCTCGCCGCCGCGGCGCAGCGGGCATACCGGATGGCGGGGATCAAGGACGTCCGGAAGGATATCAACCTCTTCGAGCTGAGCGACCACGCGGCCTACCAGCTTCCCCTGTGGGCCGAGGGCGTGGGCATCGCCGACGAAGGCAAGGGCGGCCCGTGGCTCAAGGAGGGAGGACCGGATTATTACAACGTGAATCTCGCCGGCGGCCACCTGAACGGCAACCCGCTCCTCCTCGGCGGGGCGGCCCGGGCCATCGAGTGCTTCCTGCAGCTCCGGGGCGAGGCGGGCGACAGGCAGGTGAAGGGGGCGAAGCGGGCCCTCGCGCAGGCCGCCTACGGCGGCGCCGGCCAGCACCAGGCCGTTGTCATCATGGAACGCTAGGGAGGATGAACCATGGCACACAGAAAGAAAAACAGAAACGTTGGAATAATAGGGATCGGGCAGACAAAGCACTCCAGCCACCGCGAGGACGTGAACCAGCCCGAGATGATACACGAGGCGGTGCGGCTGGCCCTCAAGGACGCCGGGCTGACCATGAACGACATCGAATGCGTGGTCCACGGCAACATGGAGCTCTTCGAGATGATCCACCAGCCGGACCTGTGGCACACCCTGGGGACCGGCGCGGAGGGAAAGAACTGCATACGTATCACCACCGGCGGCACCGTGGGCATAACGATCGCCTGCGCCTCGGACAATCTCGTCGCGTCGGGCATGTATGACATCGTCATGGCCATAGGATTTGAAAAGCAGCAGGAGGGACACACCACCGGCGGCATCACCAACATGGCCGACCCTCTCTGGTTCAGGAACCTCCAGACCGGCGCGCTCACCGGCTCCAAGGCCTACGATCTCATATCGGAGTTCGGGGAGGAGCGGGCGAAACGGGTGTCGCTGATGTACCGCGTTATCATGGACAAGCACGCGGGCCTGAACCCCAACGCCCACCGCTCTTTCGGCCTGGACTTCAGCCAGATTGACGACCTGATAAAATCGTCGCCCAAGCTCGTCGGGGACCTGAAGCTCATCGAAATGTGCTCCCAGTCCGATGGCGCCTGCTGCGTCATCTTCGCCTGCGAGAAAAAGGCGAAGGAGCTTTCGAAAAAGCCGGTGTGGATCCGCGATCATATCACGGTGCACCGCGAGGAGATATTCAACGTTTTCGGCTATGACGATGCGCACCCGGTGACGCAGACGCAGCGTTTTGCCGCCGACAACCTGTACAAGCGCAACGGCATCACGAACCCCATCGACTATTTCGACGTGTTCGAGATGTACGACCCGGCCGCCTGGTGGGCCGTCGATTGGCTCAGGGACTTCCTTCAATTAAAGGGAGACGAGGCCGTTAAACTTGTCGAGAACAAGGAGATAATGATCGGCGGGAAGATGCCCGTCAACCCGTCGGGCGGCGTCACCGCCTCGAACCCCATCGGCGCCACGGCGCTGCTCCGGGTCGCCGAGGCGGCCCTGCAGGTCCGGGGAGACGCGGGGGCGCACCAGATACCGAAGCCGGTGAAACACGCGCTGGCGTCCGGGTTCGGCGGCACCCTGTGGACGGTCCTCATGATGCTTGAAAAGGAACTTAACTGGTAGGAGGGAAACAATGGCTGAGTACTGGGGAATTAAAGTAGAAGATATATTCAATACCATGAAGGACCGCTTCCGGCCCGAGGGCGCGACCGGCGTGAGCGGCTCCTTCGGGTACGACATAGCGGGCGAGGGGAAGTGGAAGGTGAGCGTGTACAACGGCGCCCTCGCGGCGGTGGACAAAATGGAAAACCTTTCCGGCTGCGCCTCCGTCATGCTGGCCGACGGGGAGACCTTCGTGGGCGTCAATACCGGCAAGGTCGACGCGACCAACGCCTTCATGGGCGGCAAGATCAAGGTCGAGGGCGACATGGCCGCCTTCGGCAAGACCGGCAAAATGTTCCGAAAGTTCGTTGTTAAAAAGAAGGAGATGTCCACGCGCGACTATATCGTCGACATGTTCGGCACCGTGGAAAGCAGGTTCAGGGCCGACGCGGCCGCGGGCCTGGACGTTATCTACGGCTTCGACCTGGGCGGCCCCGACGGCGGAAAGTGGTCGGTGTTCATCAAGGACGGGACCTGCAGGCTCGTTGAGGGCATCAAGGGGAAAACGACAGTCACCGTCGAGATGATCGACGCGAAGGACTACGTGGACATGATCCTCGGAAAGAACGACGCCCAGAGCCTCCTCGCGGCCGGCCGCGGCGCCGCCATCGGCGACCTGAACCTGGCCATGAAGTGGGGCGAGTATTTCGAAAAATACGCCGACCCCATGGCCGGCGGCGAGCCGGAGCAGGAGCTCATCGTCCTCAAGAAGACGATCTCCGTAAACCAGCGCTTCGCCACCGGGCCGGTCATGGGCGAGTTCCTGAACGGCCTAAAGGAGAAGAAGATACTGGCGAACCGGTGCCCGAAGTGCGGCAGGATGCAGCTCCCGCCGCGGGAAATGTGCGCCGTTTGCCGTGTGCGCACGGATGAATTCGTCGAGGTCGGCCCGAAGGGGCAGGTGAGGTACATGGAGTACGTGTATTACGCGAGCCCCGATCCCCTCACCGGGGAGACCCGGGATACGCCCTACGGCATGGTGATGGTCCTGCTGGACGGGTGCAAGGGCAATGACATCTTCATGCACCTCATTCGGAGGGATCAGATTGACAAGGTACGGGGCGGCCGCAACGAGAAGTCCGGCACCAGGGTGCGCCCGGTGTGGAACGACAAGCGCGTCGGCAGCATTTTCGACATCAATTATTTCGAGATAGACGAGTAAGGAGGGGAACGATGGGTAAACAGAGCGAGAACAAGAATTGCCTCATATTTGAAGGGAAACTGGCGCTCCCTTATTCCTATTTTGCCGGTCGGGTGGGGAGCAAGTTCATAACCACCCTCCGGGACAAGAACAAGATCTTGGGTGTGAAGTGCCCCACCTGCAACACGGTGTTCATACCGCCCCGGCAGGTGTGCAACAGGGATTTCACCGACATACGGGACAACTGGGTGGAGCTCGGGAATTCCGGCACGGTGGTCAACTTCACGGTGGTGCGCTACGACGACAGGCACCTGCCGCGGAAGGCGCCCTTTGTCATGGCCCTCATCAAGCTGGAAGGGGCCGATACGCCCTTTACGCACATCCTCGAGGAATGCAAGATCGAGGACGTGAAGATCGGCATGGCCGTTGAGGCCGTGTTCGCCGCGAAGACGACGAATACGGTCCTCGATATCGACCATTTCAAGCCGGTTGGCTCTAAAGCCAAGGCCGGCGAAACGCTGTCGGTCCATGAGCGCAGCGCGTCCCGGAAGCAGTGGGTCCCCGAAGACGAGCCGGAGGGCCAGGAGAAGCGGAGGGGAGCACGGCCGGATATAACCAGGCCGGTCATATTGACCGCCGCCCTCACCGGTGCGGCCACCATGAAGAACCAGAACCCCAATGTGCCCTATACGCCGGCCGAGTTCGCCGACGAGGCCTACAAGTGCTGGAAGGCCGGGGCGGCCATGGTGCACGTCCACGCCCGCGCGGACAACGGCATGGCAACCCACGAGCACGACCGGATCAGGGCGACCCATGACGCCATCAAGCAGAAATGCCCGGACCTCATCGTGAACCTGAGCTCCGCCGTCGGCATGGGCAAGACCGCCGAGCAACGCATCAGCCAGATCGTGGCGGTCAAGCCCGAGATGGCGTCTCTGAACACCAACACGATGAACTTCAGCATTGTCGACCGGAAGACCGGCAAGATCTTCATCGACTTCGTGTTCGAGAACACCTTCACCATGCTGCAGGACTTCGGCAGGGCCATGGAGGAGAACGGCGTGAAGCCGGAGATCGAGGTGTACGACATGGGCGGCCTCGACAATACCATGCTGATAGCGAAGCAGGGATTCTTCACGGACCCGATCAACTTCAACTTCGTCTGGGGCGTCGCCGGCGGCCAGGCCTTCAGGGCCGACGCTTTCGTGGCGCTCATGAACGCCCTGCCGCCGAAGGCCACCTTTACAACCTGCGGCGTCGGAACAGACGAGTTCCCGGCCATTATGCAGTCCTGTATCCTGGGCGGAAACATGAGGGTCGGCCTCGAGGACAATATCCGCATGCCCAACGGCGAGCTGGCCAAGGGGAGCTGGGAGCTCGTTGAAGTGGCGGCCCGTATCGCCGAGTGCCTGGGGCGTCCGATAGCCACGACCGACGAGGCGCGGCTGATGATGGGATTGAAGAAGAAATAAAAAAAAGTTCCCTCACCCGCGCTCTGCGCACCCTCTCCCATTAAGATTGGGAAAAAGGAGAGGGTTTCAGAAAAAGGATCATCCTTCCGCCCCCTCTCCTTTCTTCTTTTTTAATGGGAGAGGGGGTCGGGGGGTGAGGGAATCAACAACACAGGAGGAACCGATGGAGTTCGGGTTTACTGAAGAACAATTGATGTTCAGGGAGAGCGTATACCGCTACGCGAAAAAGGAAATCGCGCCGCTCGTCGAGCAGGCCGATCTGAAATCTGAGTTTTCCATGGAGGTATGGAGGAAGCTTGGCGCCATGGGCCTGCTGGGCCTGCCCTTTCCGGAGGAACTGGGAGGATCGGGCGCCGATGTCGTCACCTGCTGCATCTCTGGCGAGGCGCTGGGTCACGCCGGCGTGGACCAGGGACACCTGCTGGCGCTGGGCGCGCACACGTACCTGTGCGCCGACACCCTCTACAAGCACGCCAATGACGCGCAGCGGAAGAAATATGTTCCGAAGCTCGCCAGCGGCGAGTGGATCGGCTGCATGGGTCTCACCGAGCCGGGGTCCGGATCGGACGCGGCGTCCATGTCTACAACGGCGGTTAAGAAGGGCGACCGGTGGATACTCAACGGGTCCAAGACCTTCATCACCAACGCGCCGGTTTGCGACGTCTGCGTGGTCTACGCCACGGTGGACAAGAAGCTGAAACAGAAGGGCATCACCGCCTTCATCGTGGAGAAGGGCTTCAAGGGCTTTTCCACGGGCGAGCCCTTCCACAAGATGGGGGTGAGGGCCTCGTCCACCTCAGAGGTCTTTCTCGACAACTGCGAGGTGCCGGAGGAGAACCTTCTCGGAGAGGTCGGCATGGGCATGGAGTACGCCCACGAGACCCTCTCCTGGGACAGGAGCTCCCTGCTCGCACCTTTCATCGGAAATTTACAGTTCGCCATCGAGGAGTGCACCAGGTATTCCCAGGACCGCGTGCAGTTTGAAAAGCCCATCAACCAGTTCCAGGCGATCCAGCACAAGCTGGCTGATTTGAAGATAATAAAAGAAGCGATCAAGATGACGGTGTACCGCGTTGCCCATGACAAGGATTCGGGAAAACCCCTCAACCACATGCACACCTCCATAGCCAAGGCCATAGCGGGAGACTGGGGGATCAGGGCGGCCAGCGACGCGGTGCAGATATTCGGCGGGTACGGCTTCATCCACGATTATCCCGTGGAGCGTTTCCTGAGGGACGCGAAGATCGCCCAGATCGGCGGGGGCACATCTGAGATACAGCGGTTCATCATATCCCGGATCCTGAGCATGTTCTAATATGATTTAGGAAGCGCGGTCACGTGACCGCGCCTGCATGATAAACACGCCCCCTACAGGGGGATTACAGGAGCATGACAATATGAACTACGATATGACACCGGAACAACTATCGATAAAGGAGAACTTCGCGAAGTTCTGCTCCAAGGAGATCGAGCCCCGCGCCCAGACCCTTGACCAGGCCTCCCACGCGGAAGTTGATAAGCTTATAAAAGAGAATATAAAGAAACTGGCCGACCTGGGCTACCTGGGCATGGGCCACGAGGAAGCCTACGGCGGGACGAACCTCGACCTGATCAGCCAGGCCATAGCGGGCGAGGAAGTGGCCAAGGCCTGCGCCTCCACCTTCCTTTCCTGCGGAGCCTCCTGCGGCCTCTTCGGCGTGCCGGTGAAGCTCTTCGGCACCGAGGCGCAGAAGAAGAAATACCTGCCCGGCATCATCAAGGGCGAGCTCATCGGCTGCTTCGGCCTCACCGAGCCGGAAGCGG